>CALWHR010000154.1 GCA_944380455.1 uncultured Clostridia bacterium | reverse complement strand
CCTTAGCGGAATGTAGTAGCGATACTACATCTTTTCTTGCTTTACTTCAATATACATATATATTAAAGCTTTTTGCTTTTCTCGATTTTTTTGACTCTTGCTTCTTTATTCAGTTTTCAAGGTGCAGGTCTTTCTATTTAGGCTGTTCAGATGTCTTATCTCACAGCCGCTTGTATATAATAGCACTACTGAAACATTCTGTCAACAACTTTTTTTATTTTTTTTTAAATTTTTTTACCTGACATTTACAGACCTTAAACACATCTATGCTATTATCCTTAAAATCATTTTCAGAAGTATATTTCCATTAAACAATGCCAATGCTATTTTAGAGCTTTCGAGGGACTCATAAAACCATGTAAGCTTATCGCCGCTTACAAATAAAACAGCTACAACAAACACAATCCAAACTATCAAAATTCCCTGAAGAAGTCCTACCAGAAGTCCTCCTGCAGAGTTTATTCCATGTAAAACCGGAAGCTTGGTTACAACATCAAGAAATACCAATATCAGTTTAAATATTATAATAAGCCCTACAGCAACTGCTATCATTGAAACTATATTTAAAATCATACTGGCTACGTAACCGGAAATATACTCGTTTATTCCTGTAGCGTCAAGTATATTATAAACCACAGGATTATTGTTTGATATAAGTGATTCTTTAAGAAAATCAGGTATTGAAAGGCTGTTTATATAGTCATTAGACTGAGCACTTACAGCAGATGACATGCTCTCCAAATTAAGTGCCTTTGCTACACCGTTTTCTATATATCCATAAACAGGCGTAGTTCTTAAAAACTTGCTGAAAACAGGATAAATTTTATTTGTAAGCAAGAGCGAAACTACACTTGGAACAAATGAAAAGCATGTTTTAACAAAGCCTCTGAAGTATCCTACAACAACACAAATACCTATTACTGCCAATACAAAAATGTCCAAACTATTCATTAAACTGTCTTTTCCTCCCTATATAAGCCGCAAATTACATCTTCCTGCTCACAACTGTTTTATTTAATTTCAATTACTTTTGCTTCAGTGCCTGTAATTACAAGAGCCTCATTTGAGCTGTTATACGGAAATACATCTTTAACAACCTGTGTTGCTGTAAAACTCCACTTTTCTTTCGCTGACTCATTTATACATACAAAATCATTCCCGCTTCCGATAACTATATCTTTGCCTGCGGCTTTTAGATATGATATATCATTTCCCATAAAATATTCCGCCTTTTGCTTTCCGCTGCTGTTTAATATACATACCGTTCCGCTTTCAAATCCGTCGGCACCCGCCATTTCATCACCCAAAGCAAGTACAATATTTCCGCTTTCTGTACATGAAACGGCATCTATTCTGTTAGGAATGTTAACATTCCAAACCTCATTTCCGCTTTGATTAACAGCAAACAAACCTTTGTCGTGCACAATAACAAAGTTTTCGTTTAAAGCTAATATATACGGTGCTATCATATCTTCTTTTTCTATACCTGCATAAAACTCACCTGTTGCAGTATTTTTTGAATCCTCCTTATTAACGTAAAACAGAAGAACTTTCGCCTTAATCTCTATATCAGATGTATCAGCATAAGTAACACATAAAATCCTGCTGTCATCACTTAATGCAGCACATAAAGGATATACTCCGCTGTCCTGCTCGAAGCGTTCCATCAGTATCTGACCATCATTTCTTATAACAGAAATTTTATAATCATCATCATATTTCTGTATAACAGCGCTTGTCCCCTGTGAGTTAAGGGCACAGTTAACTATATTGCCGTCCATCTGAGCATAAAATGCAAGACCGTCAGAGCTGTATAGTCTTATATTTTTACCCTGAACATCATTAATAAGCGCATATTTGCCGTTAACTACTCCAGTTACAGACGTCATGGTATAGGTATCATTCCATTTCTGACCGTCTAACGAAACATAATATTTAGCTCCGTCTTTTGTAAGGTACAGATATCCGCCGTCAAAATATAAAAATTTAGAGCGGCTGTCATTTTGAAATGTAATTTTAACCTCACTTTCAATTTCACTGGAATTGTTATCTGTTTCAGTTGTTTTTTCCTGACTTTGTTTTTCACTGTTTTCTGTGTTTTCCTCAGGAGATATGTTGTTTTCATCGGTTGTTTCTGTGCTTTGGCTGCTTAAATCCGAAGAAGCTGAAGAATTGTCTGGAACACTGCTTATTAAGCCTTTAAAGCTGAAATTATTTATAATATCCGAATCAAGAGATTTCAATCCGAAATATGTTCCCCCAACTGCGGCCATTAAAAAAAGAACTATTATAAATATCTTCCCGCTTCCGCCGCGTTTTTTTCCTCCAGAGCCTGAATTATCATTGTCTTCTTCACCGTCAAATTCCTCGTAATCCTCATCGTACATATCATCATATTCATTGTTGTATTCATCATCAGTCAACTGATTGTCATCATATTCATTGTTCATGGCATAACCTCCCGAAATTACTGTAATTATACTATAAACATTTAGGAAAGTCTAACACCTTTTACACACCGCAAATTTAATTAATATAGATTTAAAATTTTAAGCGGTAAAAGACTATAGCCATAAACTCTGCTGCCCCTATAAGGGAAAAAACAATATACAGTTTTTCCACAAAAACTGTAAAGCTTACTCCCGAAACAAAATAAGCAGCAAATAAAAAAATAATCATCTTAAATACAGTAAAATCATTATTCATGAACCATTTTATGGCACAATAACCATTTGATGCAGCCGTTGTATAAACAGAAAGTATAAATGATACAGCATATAAATAATAAATACCCACAGGTAAACTTTTTAAAATAAACATCATAGGGAGCTCTTTATCCACTGCTTCATAATTCTGCATTAAAGCACACCCCATTAAGCTGCCTATTATAAAAATTATTATTCCCGTTAAAAAGCAGTTAACAACCGGTTTTGTTTCCTTTTCAAACCTGCCTGAGCACTCAACTAAAACCGGAACACATGAAACCATATTGTAAAAGGCAAATGCAATACTTTTAAAACATCCGTCTGCCGAAAACACAGTTTTGAAATCGTATAAATTAACTCCCTTATCTTTTAATACAAATACAGAACTTACAATCACACCAAAAACCAGAACAGGAACTAATATGCTGTTGGTTTTAATTAATCCACTTGTACCGTTAATCAATACCGGTATGCAAAAAGCAATAAAAATCAGACGAGCTATTTTGCCGTTTATAATACCCATATCCTGACATAACGAGCCAAAGGCAGATATCATTGCCGTAAAAAGCACAAAAAAGAATACACCGGTGAAAAAACATATTCCATCAGCCGCTTTTTTACCCATTGTTGAATTCATAAAACCCCAATAATCAAAAGTATGTATTTTAACTGCCGTTTTTACCGATAAAATTCCAAATACCACAAATATAAAGCAGCTTATAAACAGCGGAATAATAAAATTGCCGCCGCTTTTTATAAAATAAACTGCTATTTCGCTTCCTGATGCAAATCCCGCGCCAATAAGAGTACCCGTATAAAGCATTGCAAGCTTTAAATTGCATTGTTTCAAAAAAATCCCCCATAGCAACTCTATGAGGGATTTTATATCAATATTCTTTTATAATTTTTTTGTAAAGTTCAATGTATTTTAAAGCAGATGTTTCCCACGAAAAATTACTATTCATGGCATTTTTAACAACATACTTCCAGTCATCACTGTAATAAACGCTAAGTGCCTGGTCAAAAGCCCACATCAGACCATCTGCTGTATAATGTTCAAAAACAAATCCATTTCCAGTTTTTGTTTCTCTGCTGAAATGTGTAACTGTGTCTGAAAGTCCGCCTGTTTTCCTTACTATAGGAACAGTTCCGTATCTTAAAGAAAACATTTGTCCCAGTCCGCACGGTTCAAAAAGAGACGGCATAATAAACATATCACTTGAAGCATATATCCTTTGCGCCAAAACATCGTCAAATTTAATATTTGCGCTGACACTGCCCTTATGATTCCATTCAAGACCTTTAAAAAAGTCCTCAAGTCTTTTTTCACCAGTACCAAGAACTGCAATCTGCACATCTCTGTTAAGCATTTCTTCAGCAACCCATGAAACAATATCCAAACCTTTTTGGTCTGCTAAACGGGAAATAATACTTACCAAAGGCACATCTCTTACTTCAAGACCAAGCTGCTTTTGAAGCTCCGCCTTGTTAAGCTTTTTCTTGTCAGCACTTTCAGCATTATAATTAACAAAAATCCTGCTGTCTGTAGCCGGGTCGTTCTTTTCATAATCAATGCCGTTTAATATTCCAAAAAGCCTGTCCTCTCTTGACCGCATAACCCCGTCTAATCCATATCCAAACTGGAATGTTTTAATTTCGCTGGCATAAGTCTCGCTTACAGTGCTGATAGCATCAGCATAAACAAGTCCGGATTTCATAAAGCTGACCTGTCCATAAAATTCCATAGCGCCAAAACAATAATCCGGTATTTCAAGCATTTCCATTGTTTCTCTTGAAAATGTTCCCTGATACTGCAAATTATGAATGGTATAAAGCGTTTTAATATTTTTGTAAGCTGTAAATTTGCTGTATACTTCTTTTAAAAGAATACATATTGGTCCTGTCTGCCAGTCGTTGCAGTGTATAATATCAGGATAAAAATCTATAAACGGAAGCATTTCCAATCCAGCGCGGCAAAAAAAAGCAAATCTTTCATTGTCATCACCGTATCCATAAAAACCTTCTCTTCCAAAATAATAGTCATTTTCTATAAAATATGTTTTAACATAATCATCTTTAAGCAAAATGCCTGCTGGCTGTCTTCTCCAAGATAAGTGAGTTTCAAAACTTCCAAGATAATTTATTCCAATAAAATGCTCTGTGTTTATACTTCTGTACTTAGGCAGTACAACCCTCACATCAACTCCATTGTCCCTTAAAACTTTAGGAAGTGAACCTATAACATCTCCCAAACCGCCAGATTTTGCAAACGGCGCACATTCAGATGAGACAACAAGAACTTTAAGAGGCTTTGTCTTTTCCATAATCAAACCTCCAATCCAAAATATAACAACTCTTTTACAATAATTTTACTATGAAAAACTTCCTATTTCAAGTTAAATCCTTAACACTTAAAATACCTGTCAGTTATTACATATTTTTTCAATAAAAACACCGTCCTTAACCAATTAATTTTTAAGCGGATAATACATATTTTTCCTAAAGGCCGCTAAATATATATATGCTCTGTATATTAAAATGACATATTAATTTATGCCCAAATTATGGTATACTTAACATATTAAATAAAAAGGAGTGATATAATGCCCGAAAATACAAAAATACCAGATAGAAATGAAATAAGCAGTGAATATAAATGGAAACTTGAGGACTTATACCCTAATACCGAAAAATGGGAAGAAAGCTATAAAACAATAGGTTCAAAATCAGATGATTATAAATCCTTTGCTGGAAAAATTTCAGAATCACCTGAAAACCTGCTTGACTTTTTAACATTTAACGACCAAATTTCAATGGAAGCTGAAAGGCTTTATGTTTACGCAAATATGAAGCTTCACGAGGACAGCCGCATTTCCGCAAGCCAGGAGCTTTCCAACAAAGCTGAAATGCTTATGGTTAAATTAATGAATGACAGTGCTTTTGCTACACCTGAAATAACATCAATAGGCGAAGAAAAATTAGCTGATTTTACAGCACATAAGCCGGAGCTTAAAAAATATCAGCATTACCTTCTTTCCCTTATGCGCCGCCAAAAGCATATACTATCAAAAGCGGAAGAAGAAATACTGGCCAAAACAGGTAATTTTTCCAATACAGCCGAAGACATATTTGCCATGATTAACGATGCCGACATGACATTCGGCGATATTAAAGACGAAAACGGTCAGGATATTACTTTAACAAAAGGCCGCTATACAAAATATATGGAAAGCGAAAATCGTGAAGTAAGAAAATCAGCCTTCTATACTCTCTACGCCTCTTACGAAAAGCAGAAAAACACTCTTGCCGCGACATACTATTCATCTGTTAAAAAAGATGCCTTTTATGCCGATGTAAGAAAATACGCATCTTCACTTGAAGCCGCCCTTGATGATGACAACATTCCAGTATCCGTATACAATAATCTTATTGCATCAGTTCATAAATATCTGCCTTTAATGCACAGATATGTTAAAATACGCAAAAAAATACTTGGCCTTAACGAGCTTCACCCTTACGACCTTTATGCTCCTCTGGCCAAAGATGCCAATGTTAAAATAACATACCCTCAGGCAAAGGAAACCGTTATAAAGGCTCTTGATGTAATGGGCAGTGAATATATCTCAGCCTTAAAAGAAGGATTTGAAAACGGCTGGATAGACGTATACGAAAATAACGGCAAACGCGGCGGCGCTTATTCCTGGGGCACATATTCCTGCCATCCATATGTTCTTTTAAACCACAACGATAACCTTAACTCCATGTTTACTATTGCTCACGAAATGGGCCATGCACTTCACAGCTATTTTACATGGAAAAAACAACCGTATATTTATTCAGGACATAAAATATTTGTTGCCGAAGTGGCTTCAACCTGCAACGAAGCACTTCTTATGGAATACATGCTTAAAACAACCACCGAGAAAAACCAGAGAAAATACCTTATTAATTATTTCCTTGAACAATTTAAAGGCACATTTTTCCGCCAGAGCATGTTTGCCGAGTTTGAAAAAAATGCCCACGACATGGTAGAAAAAGGCCAGCCTTTAACATGCGATATTCTCTGCAATATGTACCACGACCTTAACAGGCAGTATTTCGGCGATGAGCTTGTAATTGACAAATCCCTTGACCTTGAATGGTCAAGAATACCGCATTTTTACAGTGCTTTTTATGTTTACCAGTATGCTACAGGATATACTGCCGCAATAGCTCTTTCGAGAAAAATATTAAATGATGGCAAAAGTGCTGTAAAAAAATATATAGAATTTTTATCAAATGGAAACAGCCTTTACTCTATAGACCTTTTAAAAGGTGCTGGTGTTGATATGACATCAACAGAACCATTTGATGAAGCAATGAAAGTTTTTGAATCCCTTTTGGATATGATAGAAAAAGAATTTTAATACTTTATAAATAAACATCCGCCTCAGTAATTATTTTACTTCAAAGGCGGATGTTTTTATCTTTCTATAAATATTTTCTCTCACATATGCCTGTATTTAATGTGCTCTATAAATTTTTTTACTGCCGGAGAAGCGTTTTTTATACTTCTTAAAGCAAGGACTATACTTCTGTATTCCGGTTCTTCAAGCTCCATTGCCTTTATATTATATGTTGTTCTGTTAAGTATCAGCTCAGGCAGTATGCTTATACCAAAACCGCTCTCTACCATAGACATAATTACGTAATCATCTAATGTCCTGAAATTAATCTTAGGCTTTATTTTGTGCTTTTTGAATATTTCCTCAACCTCTATATTTCCGCTTTCAAGTAGTAAAAAAGGCTCATCATTTAAAGCCCTGACAGGAAATTTTTGCATATCCGCTAAATAATGGTTTGCAGGAACAACCGCTAAAAGCCTGTCTTTTTCAAGGAATATGGTTTCCAAATCACTTTTAACAGGAAGAATAAGAAATCCGCAGTCAACTCTCCCCTGATTTATCCATTCCTCTACCTTACCATAACCGCCTACTAAAAGCTCATATTCAATATTAGGGTACTTTTCCCGGAATGCCTTTATAACATTAGGTATCCAGTTTGATGCAATACTTGAAACAGAGCCTATTCTTATAAGACCTGTCTGAACATTATGTATTGAATCTATTTCTTCTTTCAGCCTGTAATATTCATTGCAGACATTTTTTATGTACGGCAAAACTCTTATTCCGTCAGATGTAAGCCTTACACCTGTTCTTCCCCGTTCCAAAAGCGATAAATCCCATTCTTCTTCCAAATCGTTTATCATCCGGCTTACTCCCGACTGTGAGTAATCAAGAGCCTTTGATGCCTCAGTAATGCTTCCGTATTCTATTGTTTTTAAAAATGCTATGTATTTTTGTATGCTCATTTTTCTATACCATTTTGTAATATTTAATATGATAAATATTCGTTTTTGTAATAACAACATATATGATATACTCTTTCCTGTGAAAAAACAAGACATACCGGGAGGCTATTATGGAAAACTCAAAAAATTATACAAAATTTATATTGTCTCTGATTATATTCGGCTCAAATGGACTTGTTGCAAGCCTTATAAATTTAGGCAGTTACGAAATAGTGCTTTTAAGAACTTTAATAGGCGGACTTTTTCTAACTGCAATACTCTTATATCAAAGAAAACCTCTGGCGGCTTTAAAAAACAAGCGTCACTTTATATTTGTTATAATGTCAGGTGTTTCAATGGGCATAAGCTGGCTGTTTTTATACGAAGCTTATAACTGCACAGGCGTCAGCCTTGCCACACTTATTTATTACTGCGGTCCGGTTTTGGTATTGCTTATTTCTCCGATATTGTTCAAAGAAAGCTTCACCACCGGTAAAATATTCGGCTTTGCAGCTGTGCTTGCGGGTATGGTTTGTGTAAATTTAAAATCCCTCTCTGGCGGCGGATTTTCCAAAGGAATACTGTATTCATTATTTGGTGCAGTATTTTTTGCTCTGATGACAGTTTTTAATAAAAAAGGCTCATCAATAACTGGAATTGAAAATTCTGCTATATCTATTTTATCTTCATGTGTAACAGTTGCAGTTTTTACAGCTGCAAAATATGGAATCTCAATTGAAATTCCAGCCAGCTCTATATTTCCAATAATTTTTATAGGAATTATTAATACAGGCTTTGGCTGCTATCTTTATTTTTCTTCAATGAGTTCTCTTCCTGCGCAGACAGTTTCTGTCTGCGGATATATAGAGCCGCTTTCAGCACTTATATTTTCAGCGCTCTTTTTGAACGAAACACTTTCAGCTTTCCAGCTTTTCGGCGCTTTTCTTATAATCGGCGGCGCAGCCTTCGGCGAGATAATGAAAGACAGAGTTCGTGTTGATTATGTTACAATAAAAATTCCCTGTCCTCATATAGCAAAAAGTCATTAACAAAAAATTCATTCCATATATAGTTTAAACATACAAAAAGGCTCAATAAGTATTGAGCCTTTTGAATTTATACACAAATATATTTTTTTATACCGGGTTAATGCACTTAAATTTACATTTTAACCACAGCGATGTTAACAAACTTCTTTTAATTAGCTTCACAATGCTTTTCATCGGCTTCGCCGTCATTTTCCTCTGGCTCATCAAATGACTTTAAGTAATATTCTTTAAGCTTTGCGTAAACTTTCCCGTGTACGCTTTCCGGCGGATATTTGCCATCGTTGTCTGCTTTTCCGGCAGGACATGAAAGCATAATCTCTATTCCGTCATCAATAGAAGAAACGGTATATATATGAAATTTACCTTCCTTAACAGCATCTGCCACATCATCATTAAGCATAAGGTCACCGGTATTCGTTTCTGGTATCATAACACCTTGGTTTCCAGTAAGTCCGCGGCGTGAGCATATATCAAAAAAGGCTTCTATCTTTTCATTCACACCGCCTATAGCCTGAATGTCGCCAAACTGGTTTACAGAGCCTGTAACTGCTATCTGCTGATTTACAGGTATGCCAGAAAGACTTGAAAGTATGCAGTAAAGCTCCGTACTTGA
>CALWHR010000153.1 GCA_944380455.1 uncultured Clostridia bacterium | reverse complement strand
TCTACTGAAATGAAAGACATAATGGATATGCTTGATTATATAGTAAGCCAAAGCAATGGTTCCTTTAACAGAAGAAGGAGCGGTGCTGATGATTTGTAACAGATGTTCTAAAGAAATACCAAGGGGTCATGTATGTTTTAACTGCGGAACAGACAACCTTTTGCTTCAGAAAACAAGAACAGCTTCACTGAGGCAGTACAACAAAGGTGTTTCATTTGCCAAAGAAGGCGATTACAGTGCGGCTGTAGAAGCTCTAAAAGAATGTATAATATTTGATAAGCATAATTTTGTAGCCAGAAATCTGCTTGGAATAGCGTATTTTCAGCTGGGTCTGGTTACTGATGCCCTGAGAGAATGGATTATAAGTGCATCTATTAAAAAAGAAAAAAATCCTGCTCAAAGATATATAGACTCTTTGCAGAAAAATGCAAGGCTGTTAGATAAGCTAAGCGATGGAATTAATATGTATAATAAGGCGCTTGAGCAGTTTAAACAGGGAAACAATGATTTGGCTGTTATACAGCTTAAAAAAGCTGTTGATGTTAATCCTTCGCTTGTAGAAGCCAATAATTTGCTGACGGCATATTATTTAAGTGTTCATGATAAATCTCGTGCGAAGAAAACTATTTATAAAACCCTTAAAGTTGACAAAAGAAATCCAAAGGCACTGGAGTATTTAGCTGAGCTTACATCATCTGAAAAGGCTGTTTCAGGTAAAAAAAATTCATCTGAAAGTAATGACTTTGCAGAAGGATATATAGAAAATGGATATGTGGAAAAGACTGATGGTTTTTTTAGAAAGATAACGTCTGTTGTACGAACAGATTTAGCGCTTTTTGCCGCAGGCATTATATTAACGTCAGCTGTATTTATAACGCTTATTATGCCAAGTACCGTAAGCAGTGAGCAGTCTAAAATAGAAACAATGCAGAAAAGAATTGCCGAGCTTGAGGACGAAAATCTTAACGGAACTTCAGCTTTTGCGATAAAATATAATAATTTGGAAGAAGAATATAAGAAGCTTCAGGAAGAAAATGAAAAATTCCAGGGTGAATACAGTGTTAAGCAGCAGGAGCTTGATATTCAAACAGCGCAGGCATACATTGCTTCTGATGAGTTTGACAAGGCAGCAGAGCTGCTTTATAATCTAAAAGCCGATATGCTGACTGATGAAGATTTAGCTAATGTGGAAAATCTCAGAGAACAGTGTTATCCCTATGCTGGAGAAACACTTTATAATCTGGGACAGGAATTGTTTAATGACGGAAATTTAAGTGAAGCAAAATTAAACCTGAGCAAAGCTCTTGATATGGCTCCTGATGAGAGTTTTTCTGACAATATACTGTATGTGCTGGCTCAGATTTATGAACAGGAAGGCGATAATGCTCAGGCTAAAGAATATTACGGAAGAATTGTAAATGAGTTTTCTTCTTCTGATGTTTTCAGCCGTTCAGAACAAAAGCTGACAGAACTTTCATCTCAGACATAAAAATGGGAAAATAACAAAATAACGGTGTTTTACGGTATTTAACTGTAAAATGCCGGTTTTTTGTATTTATTTAAAATTTAAGTTTTATTAATTACGCCATTGTATGAAATGCTGATTTATAGTATTATATGTATTGTTTAAAATCAGGTATAATTTCAATGAGGTGACATTTATGGCCGCTTATGAAGAATTTGCATCTGTGTATGATATATTTATGGATAATATGGACTATGATATGTGGGTTCAGTATCTGCATAAAATCTGGGACAAATATAAAATTAATCCAAAGCTTATTGCGGAGCTTGGCTGCGGCACCGGTAACATTACAGGAAGACTGGCAAAGCAGGGTTACGATATGATAGGAATAGATATATCAGAAGAAATGCTGTCTGTAGCTCGTGAAAAGGCACTTGAAGAGGGAGAGGGCAGTATATTGTACCTTGAACAGGACATGACCGAATTTGAGCTTTACGGCACTGTTGATGTTATACTCTGCCTTTGTGACAGTATTAATTATGTGACAGAATATGATGAAATTGTTAAGGTTTTTAAATTAGTTAATAATTACCTTGAGCCTGATGGAATTTTTGTATTTGACATTAACACAGAATATAAATTTAAACATATTCTTGGAAATAACACCTTTGCCGACAGCGAAGAAAACGCAGCTTACATATGGCAGAATTACTATGATGAAAATGAAAAAATAAATGAGTATTATGTAAATTTTTTCATCGGTCAAGATAATGGATTGTATGAAAGAACAGAAGAATGTCATTATGAAAAAGCTTACAGCATTGATGAGATAAAAAAGGCTATTGAGGAAGCCGGTTTGATATTTGAGTCTTGTTATGATGCTTTTACATTTGATGCTCCAAATGATAAAAGTGAGCGTTTATATTTTGTGGCAAGGGAAAATGGTAAATTAGCTGGAGGAGTTTGATATGGAAGATTATATTATAAGAGCTACAGCGGGAAATGGAAGTATACGTGCCTTTGCAGCTATAAGCACAAATACAGTTGAAAAAGCAAGGCAGATTCATCAGACAACACCGGTTGCTTCGGCTTGCCTTGGAAGGATGCTTACGGCTTGCGCTATTATGGGTGCAATGCTTAAATCCGAAAAGGACTTAATTACTTTGCAGATAACAGGTGACGGACCATTAAAAGGTGTTCTTGTTACATCTGACAGCAAGTCTAATGTAAAGGGATATGTTGTTAATCCTGATGCTGATTTGCCGCTTAAAGCAGACGGAAAGCTTGATGTAGGTGGAGCTGTTGGAAATGGTTCGTTAAGAGTAATTAAAGATGTTGGACTTAAAGAGCCGTATTCAGGCTCTATAGAGCTTATATCAGGCGAAATTGCTGATGATATTACTTATTATTTTGCTAAAAGTGAGCAGATTCCGTCATCTGTTGGCTTAGGTGTTTTGGTAGATACAGACCTGACTATTAAGCATTCTGGCGGATTTATTATACAGCTTATGCCGGACGCTTCTGAGGAAGTTATTGATAAACTTGAAAAGAAGCTTCTTACTATTCCGTATATAACTGATATGCTTAATTCGGGTTTTGATGCTGAAAAGATACTTGAAACTATTTTAGGTGACTTTGACCTTGAAATCCTTGATAAAACATCTATGGATTACAAATGCAGCTGCAGCAGACAAAGAGTTGAGCAGGCAATAATAAGTATAGGTAAAAAGGAATTATCAAAAATAATTGAAGAAGACAGAAAAGCTGTTCTTACTTGTCAGTTCTGCAATAAAGTTTACGAGTTTAACGAGGAAGAGCTTAAAAAACTCCTTGTAGAAGCCTGCGCTAAGTAAAAGAGGTGCGCAAATGGGGAGGGAGTTTGCTTTTGCTGTAAAGGCTGTTATTATAAAAGATGATAAATTTCTTGTTCTTAAACGGTCTGAAAAAGAGATAGCCTCCAGTAAATTTAATAAAAATCAATGCTGGGATTTGCCGGGAGGCAGTGTAAAGTTTTATGAAAAGGCTATACAGGGCTTGATTAGGGAAATAAAAGAAGAAACCGGATTAAATGTAACTGTGGAGAGAATTTTAAATGTTTATGATGCCATACGGTTTAATGTGCATATGGTTGTAATAACTTATATTTGCATTTATTCAGGTGGAAGTGTACAGCTTAGCGAAGAACATGAAGCTTTTTACTGGTTAAAGATTGATGAGATGAAAGACAAAAATTTGCCGGACTGGATGATTAGTAATTTTAAAAAGGCCCAAAGAAAATTATACGGAAAAATTTAAAAATATTGTTTAAGTAATGTTTTTATGATATTCTTAAACATATAACAGAATGAAAGGATGATTAATTTGGCACAGAACCCTTTAGTAACAATGACTATTAACGGAGAGGACACAATTAAAATCGAACTTTATCCTGAAATAGCTCCTAACACTGTAAATAATTTTATATCTCTTGTAAAAAAAGGTTTTTATAACGGAGTTGGATTTCATAGAATAATAAAAGGCTTTATGATTCAGGGGGGAGACCCTGAAGGAACTGGCATGGGCGGACCAGGATACTGCATTAAAGGTGAGTTTAACCAGAATGGTTTTAAGAATGACCTTAAACATACAGCCGGTGTTATTTCAATGGCAAGGACAATGATGCCTAACACAGCTGGAAGCCAGTTTTTTATAATGCATAAAGATGCTCCACACCTTGACGGTGCTTATGCCGCATTTGGAAAAGTAACAGAAGGAATGGATGTTGTAGACAAGCTTGCCTGTGTTAAAACTGACAGAATGGATATGCCTCACGAGCCACAGATTATGACGGAAGTAACAGTTGAAACTTTTGGTCAGGAGTATCCAGAGCCGGTAAAAGCATAATTATTAAATATGAATAGGCTGTCTGAATAAATCAGACAGCCTTACGCATAGTTGTGATTAACAGGCAATCAGTTCGTATTTCTATCAGGCTTAAAACGAATATTTCGTTTTATAGAAATACGCCTTAATCAGGTTTTATTAATTTTAATACTACGTCTGAGAAAAACTTACAGCTTAAAAATATCAGCAGCCGCTGTCAAGTTTGAAGGATTTGCAGTCTGTGCATTCGTCTTTTGTTGGATTTGGTTCATGTGAGCTTACTGTAATTGTATCAAGTGAGCAGTAGTTTTCGCCTTTGCAGTGATGTTTGCACTGATTTACAGTACATTTAATGCTTGTATTGCGTGCCATTTCAATTCCTCCTCTCAAATTTGATAT
>CALWHR010000152.1 GCA_944380455.1 uncultured Clostridia bacterium | reverse complement strand
TAAGGGATACCACTATGGACGTTAAGCACAGAATACTTAAAAAAGTAGAGCTTAACGATGCCGTAGAAGCTGATGAAATATTCAGTATGCTTATGGGCGATGAAGTAGAGCCAAGAAGGGAATTTATTAACGAAAACGCCAAGTATGTTGAAAACCTTGATTTTTAATATTGTATTAAGCGTATAATCCCTTATTTTGTGTGAAAGGAAGTTTAAAATGAGTGAAAACCAGATAGACAAAGTGGTTACTGTCGATATAAACAAAGAAATGAAAAAGTATTATATCGAGTATGCCATGAGTGTAATTATAGCAAGAGCACTGCCGGATGTGCGCGACGGTCTTAAACCGGTTCAAAGACGTATTTTGTATTCAATGAACGAAATGAACCTTGACCCGTCAAAAGGCTACAGAAAGTCGGCACGTATTGTGGGCGATACAATGGGTAAGTACCACCCTCACGGTGACAGCTCAATATACGAGGCAATGGTGCGCATGGCGCAGAACTTTTCAATGCGCTATATGCTTGTAGACGGCCATGGAAACTTTGGCTCTATAGACGGTGACGGCGCAGCTGCAAGCCGTTATACAGAGGCAAGAATGAGCCGTATAACAGCAGAAATGCTTGCAGACATTGATAAAGATACCGTTGATTTTGTACCTAACTACGACGGCAACGAAAAAGAACCTGTTGTTCTTCCGTCAAGAATACCTAACCTGCTTGTAAACGGCTCGTCAGGTATTGCCGTTGGTATGGCAACAAATATTCCGCCGCATAATCTTGGCGAAGCCATAGACGGCGTTGTTAAAATTATAGACAACAAAATAGCCGGTCGAGATACCGATGTGGAAGAACTTATGGAAGTAATAAAGGGACCGGACTTTCCTACAGGTGCCAATATACTGGGTAAAAGCGGCATAAGGGCTGCTTACCGCACAGGCAGGGGTAAAATAGTTATCCGCAGTGAAGCCGAAATAGAAAGTCTTGCAAACGGCAGGGAAAGAATAGTTGTTACGGAAATACCGTATCAGGTAAACAAGGCACGTTTGGTAGAGAAAATAGCCGAGCTTGTAAAAGACAAGAAAATAGAGGGCATAAGCGATATACTTGACGAGTCTGCCGGTGATGACATTAAAATTACAATAGATATTAAAAAGGACTACAATGCCAACGTGGTTTTAAACCAGCTTTATAAGTTTACACAGCTTCAGGAAAGCTTTGGCGTTATAATGATTGCCCTTGTAGACGGCAAACCTGAAGTGCTTAATCTTAAAGATATGCTTTCTCTTTACCTTAAACATCAGGAAGAGGTTGTAACACGCCGTACTAAGTTTGACCTTGATAAGGCGGAAAAGAGAGCACATATTTTAGAAGGTCTTATGATTGCCATTGATAATATAGACGAAGTAATTAAGACTATAAGAGAAAGCTACGACAACGCCAAGGAAAGACTTATGGAGCGCTTTGGTCTTTCGGAACTGCAGGCTCAGGCTATACTTGAAATGCAGTTAAGACGTTTGCAGGGTCTTGAAAGAGAAAAGATAGAAGAAGAACACAAGGCGCTTTTAGAGAAAATAGCTTACTTTAAAGCTATATTAGCTGATGAAAACAAGCTTTTCGGCGTTATTAAAGATGAAATTTTAGCTGTTAAATCAAAATATGCCGATGAACGCCGCACAAAGATTATTAATAATCCGGGCGAAATAGATATTGAAGATTTAATAGAGGAAGAAGTAAGCGTTATAACACTTACACATAAAAATTATGTAAAAAGAACGGCTCTTGATACATATAAGAGCCAGAACAGAGGCGGAAAAGGCATAATAGGTATGCAGACCCGTGAAGAGGACTTTATTAAAGACCTTTTTGTAGGCTCATCTCATGACACACTGCTGTTCTTTACTAATATGGGTAAGGTGTATAAGCTTAAAGCTTATGAAATACCGGAAGCCGGCAGAACAGCAAGGGGTGTAGCTATTGTTAATCTTCTTGAAATAATGCCTGGTGAACAGATAAATGCTGTTATTCCTGTAAATGAATTTAAGCCTGACCAGTACCTTGTTATGATTACAAAGCAGGGTGTTATTAAAAAGACCGATATGATGAGCTATTCAAATATCAGAAAAGGCGGGCTTAATGCCGTTAACCTTAGAGATGATGACCAGCTTATATCAGTAATGGTTACAGACGGAAAACAGGAGATATTTGTTGCTACTCACGACGGCATGGGTATTAAGTTTAATGAAGACGATGCTCGTCCTATGGGCAGAACCGCAACAGGTGTAAGGGCTGTTAAGCTCAGAGAAAACGATTATGTTGTTTCTGCCGGTCTTTGCGATGAAACAATGCAGGTGCTTAATGTAACGGAAAATGGATACGGCAAGCGTACCAATATAGGCGAGTTTAATCTGCAAAAACGCGGCGGCATGGGTGTTAAAATCCATAATATAACGGAAAAAACAGGCAAAATAACAAGCACTCTTATGGTTGCCGACGGCGAGGAAATAATGCTTATTACATCTGAAGGTGTTATTATAAGACTTAGAGCCGAGGATATTTCAACTGTAGGCAGAGCAAGCCAGGGCGTTAAGCTTATTAATTTAAGCGACGGCGTAAGGGTAGCCGGAGCCGCTAAAATAGCCGCTGACCAGCTGGAAGAAGAAACGGTGCAGTATGATGAAAATTTAGATACTGTGCCTCAGGAAGTACAGACTAAAGAAACAGAACAGTAATTTATATTAATACAGATAAAAACACGGAAGGCTTTTAATTAAGTTTTCCGTGTTTTTTATTCTTCAAATAAATACTGAGAAAGAAATATGTTAATTTGAAATGCCTGTTCAGTTTAAAATACCATTTATTTAAACCGGCAAAATAAAAAATCCCGCAGAGAACAAAACTCCGCGGGTTATTCCGGCATAATATTAAACTATAAAGTTAATTACAATACCTAAAACAATAAAAACAGCGCCTAAAATCTTTGTATATCTTTCAAGAGCGCCTTCCATTGAGCTGCCTCTGTTTTTGCTCCAGTAAGAGTCTGGGTTAGAAGCTGAACCGCTTATTGCGCCAAGTCCGGCTGCGCGTCCGCTCTGAAGAAGAACTATAATACATAAAAGAACGCCTATAACAGCCATACATAAGGCAAGAATAGTAACTACAGTTGTGCTCATATCGCTTTCCTCCGTATCCGAAAAAACTGATAATATTATTATACCGCTAAATCCGCAAATCAATCGCTTTTTAACGATTTTTAAACAGCAAATGCGGAATAATTAAAAGGCCGCAATATACCTTTATAACAATCTGTATTATTATATCATAGTTAAATTACTCAATCAATAAAAAGCAATAAAATTGTTAAAAAAATAAAACAGCGCCTAAGCATAAACATGCAGGCGCTGCTTTGATATATGGACTTTTTAAATGCTCAGCATTTTATTATTCCATTGTGCTAATCATTTCCTGAACCTGAGCAAGTATATCAGGGTTAACCTGTCCTGCTTCTGTACCAGTGTATTCATCGTAAACCGGCTGAACGGCTTCTTTAAACGGAGCTTTGTCAATTTCGTTAACAACCATGCCTTCGTCAGCAAGTGTCTGCTGAAGCTCTGTATTCATATCATCAAGGCACTGTCTTTCATAAGCAGCAGCCTCGTTAGCAGCTTCCTGAATAGCAACTTGGCTTTCTTCATCCATTGAGTTGAAGTAGTCTGTAGCTATGAATAATGGAGCAGGAGCATAGAAATGGCCTGTCATTGAGAGATATTTCTGTATTTCAAAGAATTTGTTTGTATCGATTATAGCAAGTGGGTTTTCCTGAGCATCAAGTGTTCCCTGCTGTAAAGCTGTGAAAAGCTCACCCATTGCCATAGGTGTAGGGTCAGAACCCATTACAGAAAATGAAGCCATGTGAATAGGGCTTTCCATTGTTCTGATTTTAATGCCTTTAAGGTCTTCCGGTTTTTCTATTGGACGAACATTGTTTGTAACGTTTCTGAAACCGTTTTCAAACCATGCAAGGCCTTTAATGCCTTGGTCGTCAACACTGTGAAGTATTTCAAGGCCAAGTTCGCTGTCGCAAACGGCTCTTGCCTGTTCTGTAGTATCAAAAAGGAATGGAAGGTCGAAAACAAGGAACTGGTCTGTAAAGCTTGATAATA
>CALWHR010000151.1 GCA_944380455.1 uncultured Clostridia bacterium | reverse complement strand
GCAGAAGTGAGGCATGTACATAAAAGCAGGAATACCCCAATAGGACTTACAACACCAAGTGCGCTTCCTGATATTGTTATAATAATTACGCCTACAATAGGGAGAAGACAGAAGAGGGTCTGTCGTTTTGTAGGGTATTCCTTTAAAAACAATACCGCCAGAAGTATTGAAACAACCGGCACAATAGCTATAATAACGCCTGAAAATGTAGCGTTAGTATACAAAATACCATAGCTTTCAAAATAAAAATACAAAGGCTCCATAATACCCAGTATCAAAAGCGATTTAATGTTCTTGCCTTTTAAAGACACTTTATGCTTACCTGTAAGCATCATAATATTCATTAATAAAAAGGCTAATATAAACCTTATTGAAAGCAGTACATCAGGAGAAGCCACGCCCATAGCTATTTTAGTAAATATATAGCTAAATCCCCATATTGTCTGACCGGCACATACGGCTAAAATAGGCATCGCCTTTTGAGAAGGCACAGCCGGCATTTTAGGAACTGATATGGCGCCGCCTGAAAAACTGCTTAAAACATGCGAATTTAAAATGTTCATGTCAATCATCCCCCTTTCAACGGCTACATTGTAGCACTGTCGGAAATTATTGTAAAATACAATAATTTCATATATAATATTGAATTAGTTCAATATATTTATACATAATAAAACAGCTTAAAAAAGAGGATAATAAAATGACAAACGCAGAAATTGAGGCATTTTTAACCATATGCGAATACGGCAGCATATCAAAGGCTGCAGAAAAACTTTTTATCAGCCAGTCATCACTGAGCACTAAAATTAAAACTCTTGAAAATAAAATAGGGTGCAGCCTTTTTGTACGCGGCAAAGGCGTAAGGGGTATCCATCTAACAGATGAAGGCAGAAGATTTCTCGAACTGGCTATTAAGTATCAAAAAATAATAGACGAAATGATGGAAATAGGAAAAACAAGCAAAACGCCAAAACTTCGTGTTTCGTCTATAAACAGCATGGGCACTTACCTTCTTACACCGGCATATGAACAGTTTATACAAAAAATGCCCGACGTAATTCTTGAAATACAGGATATGGCTACTGATTCGGTTTACGTAAGCATGGAAAACGGCTTAACAGATTTAGGCTTTACTGTAAGCCGCCGTGAGTCTAAAAAAGCTGTTACATACCCGGCTTTTTCGGAGCCTATGGTTTTTATATGTCCATATAATGCCAACTATCCAGGTGTTATTGAATTAAATATGCTCGATATTAAAAATGAAATTTATATAGATTGGTTCGATGAGTTTGATAAATGGCATAAAGACGCATTTGGCTCAAATGCTATGCCTCAGATTCAGCTGGAAATAATGAGCCAGCTGGAATTTTTTGTAACCAAAAAGCAAAACTGGGCTATAGTGCCAAAAAGTGTAGCTTACGGTTTAGCCTGCAGCAATAAAGTTAAAGTATGCTCTTTAGCATTTGATGTTCCAAACAGAGTTACTTATTGCGTATATGTGCCTGATAAGTCAAAAGCGTCAATTATAAAATGCTTCCTCGTCTGTTTTAAAGACACTTTGCTTTCAATGGAAAACATGGATATTGATATTTACATATAAAATTACACAAAATTATATTTATTTGTTTTCTACATTTTTCGTTAAGTTTCTATTTATTTTTTTCAAATTTTTTGTATAATATACACAGGTAGTTTTACAAAGTTTTTAAGGGAGAATTGCTTATGCCAAAAAGAACAGATATCAAAAAAGTACTTATAATCGGCTCAGGCCCTATTATAATAGGCCAGGCCTGCGAGTTTGACTATTCAGGCACACAAGCCTGCAAGGCTCTTCGTAAACTGGGTTACGAAATAGTCCTTGTTAACTCAAACCCTGCTACAATAATGACAGACCCTGAAACTGCAGATGTTACTTATATCGAACCTTTAAATGTAGAAAGACTTGAACAGATTATTGCTAAGGAGCGCCCTGATGCACTGCTTCCTAATCTTGGCGGTCAGTCAGGCTTAAACCTTTGCGCTGAGCTTGCAAAAGAAGGCATACTTGATAAATATAACGTAAAAGTTATAGGCGTTCAGGTAGACGCTATTGAGCGCGGCGAAGACAGAATTGAGTTTAAAAAATCAATGGACGCCCTTGGTATTGAAATGGCAAGAAGCGAGGTTGCATACTCAGTAGATGAGGCCCTTGCCATAGCAGATAAGCTTGGCTATCCTGTTGTACTCCGTCCGGCTTATACAATGGGCGGCGCCGGCGGCGGACTTGTATATAATAAAGAAGAATTAAAAACAGTATGTGCCCGCGGTATACAGGCAAGCCTTGTAGGTCAGGTGCTTGTTGAGGAATCAATCTTAGGCTGGGAAGAATTAGAGCTTGAGATTGTCCGCGATGCCGATAACAACATGATTACTGTTTGCTTTATAGAAAATATTGACCCTCTCGGCGTTCACACCGGTGACTCATTCTGTTCAGCACCTATGCTTACTATTTCTGAAGAATGTCAGAAACGCCTTCAGGAACAGGCTTATAAAATAGTAGAATCCGTTCAGGTTATAGGCGGAACAAACGTACAGTTTGCCCATGACCCTGTTACAGACCGTATAGTAGTTATCGAAATCAATCCACGTACATCACGTTCATCAGCCCTTGCCTCAAAGGCTACAGGCTTCCCTATTGCTCTTGTTTCAGCTATGCTTGCAACAGGTCTTACACTTAAAGACATCCCTTGCGGAAAATACGGTACACTTGATAAATATGTACCAGACGGAGATTATGTAGTTATTAAATTTGCCCGCTGGGCATTTGAAAAATTCAAAGGCGTTGAGGATAAGCTTGGAACTCAGATGCGCGCAGTCGGCGAAGTTATGAGTATAGGCAAAACATATAAAGAAGCTTTCCAGAAAGCCATCAGAAGCCTTGAAACAGGCCGTTATGGTCTTGGCTACGCTAAAGACTACAACACAAAAACTAAAGAACAGCTCCTTAAAATGCTTGCAAATCCTTCCAGCGACCGTCATTTTATTATGTACGAAGCTCTTAGAAAAGGCGCTACAGTTGACGAGATATTTAACCTTACAAAAGTTAAAACTTATTTTATAGAGCAGATGAAAGAGCTTGTTGAGGAAGAAGAAGCCCTTGCTTTAAATAAAGGCTCACTTCCTAAAGACGAGATGCTTATTAAAGCTAAAAAAGACGGCTTTTCAGATAAATATTTAAGCCAGATACTTGATGTGCCAGAAGACGACATCAGAAACCGCCGTATTGCCCTTGGCGTAGAAGAAACCTGGGAAGGCGTACACGTAAGCGGAACACAGGACAGCGCTTATTACTATTCAACATATAACGGCACAGATAAAAACCCAATTAAAACAGATAAGCCAAAAATTATGATTTTAGGCGGCGGTCCTAACCGTATCGGCCAGGGTATAGAGTTTGACTACTGCTGTGTTCATGCTTCTCTTGCTCTTAAAAAGCTTGGCTTTGAAACAATAATAGTAAACTGCAACCCTGAAACTGTTTCAACAGACTATGATACATCAGATAAGCTTTATTTTGAGCCTTTAACACTTGAAGATGTTTTAAGCATTTACAACAAAGAAAAACCTCTCGGCGTTATAGCTCAGTTCGGCGGACAGACACCTCTTAACCTTGCTTCACAGCTTGAGAAAAACGGTGTTAAAATACTTGGTACTTCCCCGGCAGTTATCGACCTTGCTGAAGACCGTGACCTTTTCCGCGAAATGATGCAAAAGCTCGATATTCCAATGCCTGAATCCGGTATGGCTACAACAGTAGACGAAGCTGTTAAAATAGCAAATAAAATCGGCTACCCTGTAATGGTTCGTCCTTCATACGTTTTAGGCGGCCGCGGAATGGAAGTTGTTTATGACGATGACAGCATGGCAGAATATATGAAAGCCGCTGTTGGCGTAACACCTGACAGACCTATACTTATAGACCGTTTCCTTAATCACGCTCTTGAGTGTGAGGCAGACGCTATAAGCGACGGAAACCATGCTTTTGTTCCTGCCGTAATGGAACATATAGAGCTTGCAGGCGTTCATTCAGGCGATTCCGCATGTATTATACCTTCTGTTCATATTTCAGAAGAAAATGTACGCACAATTAAGGAATATACAAAGAAGATTGCGGAGGAAATGCACGTTAAAGGCTTAATGAACATGCAGTACGCTATAGAAAACGGCAAAGTATTTGTTCTTGAGGCAAACCCACGTGCTTCTCGTACTGTGCCTCTTGTATCAAAGGTATGCAATATCCGTATGGTACCTATAGCAACGGATATTATTACATCGGAAATTACAGGCCGTCCTTCACCAGTTCCTCAGTTAAAAGAACAGCATATACCATATTACGGAGTAAAAGAAGCCGTATTCCCATTTAATATGTTCCCTGAGGTTGACCCTGTTCTTGGACCGGAAATGCGCTCAACAGGCGAAGTTTTAGGCCTTTCAACATCATACGGCGAAGCGTTTTATAAAGCTCAGGAAGCTACACAGTCAAAGCTTCCGTTAAGCGGAACAGTACTTATTTCCGTAAATAATAAAGATAAAGCAGAGGTTGCCGAAATAGCAAAGAGCTTTGCAGAGGACGGATTTAAAATAATTGCTACAGGCTCAACATGTGAAGTAATTAAAAAGGCCGGAATTGAAGCTGAAAAAGTAAATAAACTTTCAGAAGGCCGCCCGAATATACTTGATATGATAACAAACGGCCAGATTGACCTTATTGTTAACACACCAGTAGGAAAAGACAGTGTAAACGATGACAGCTACCTGCGTAAAGCCGCTATTAAGGCAAGAATACCTTATATGACAACAATGGCAGCAGCAAGGGTAACAGCAAAAGGTATCCGCTATGTTAAAGAGCACGGCAGAGGCGATGTTAAATCGCTTCAGCAGCTTCACAGCGAAATTACGGATAAATAATTTTAACAGTATTAAATACTGACTGATTAACCCCGCCGGAATATCCGGCGGGGTTATTTTGCTTAAATTCACAACAAAAAAGCCATAAATCATATGAATAATTTATGACCTTTAAAGAAATTAATCCTTTATCATTTGGTTTTTAAATACTTCCTGATCCAAATACCGGCGCAGATGAACCACAGAACTGTTACAATAATATAAAACCATGTATTTACACCGCTTTTTATGTGCAGTATACAGACTATAAGCCATAACACTGCTGCAATTGAATTAAAAACAGCTGCGATTTTAATTAATTTTTTATCATTGCCACTCATAGCACCACGCCCTTAGATTTAGTTGGTACTTTAAATTACAGTATTAGTAATACTTCCTATGTTCTCAATTTCGCATGTTACAACATCGCCTGCTTTAAGGAATTTAGGCGGTACAAATCCCATTCCAACACCTGCCGGTGTGCCTGTAGCAATAATTGTTCCTGCTTTAAGAGTCATTCCCTTTGAAAGCTCGTTTATAACATAAGCAATATCATGTATAAACATGTCTGTTCTGCCCTTCTGTCTTTCTTCTCCGTTTACAAATGACTTAATTGTAAGTACCGGCGGAGCAGGTATTTCGTCAGCCGTTACTATCCATGGTCCCATAGGTGAAAAACCGTCAAGGCCTTTGCCAAATGTCCACTGTTTATGCCTTGTCTGAAGCTCTCTTGCTGTAACATCGTTAATTATTGTGTAACCGAAAACATAGTTATATGCGTCTTCCTTTGACACATTTTTAGCATCTTTGCCTATAATTACGGCAAGCTCTGCCTCATAATCAAGTGTTGAAATTATATCGCTGTGGCTTGGTATTCCATCGCCGTCGGCAACTGCCCTGTTTACTCTTTTGGAGAAATAAACCGGGAACTCTCTTGTGCCGTCAAAAGCCTCTTTTTTATATCTTACCGACTCCTCGGCATGTGCCCAGTAGTTAATTCCAAGGCAGATTATATCCTGCTTAGGTTCTGGAATAGGTGCCTCAATTTTTACATTTTTAATTGAAGTAATACCGTTTCCAATTCCGCTTTTTATAAGAGATGTAAGAGCCTCTTTTTCTATATCCGTAATATTTGTTATAAGGTCATTCATGTCTTTGTATGGAAAACCGTTCTGCGCAAGGGGCAGTATTTTAGTACCGCATGGTGTAACGGCACCAAGCATTTCTTTTTTGTCAACTGAGTATGTAACAAGCCTCATTTTTAAAGCACCTCCGTAAATTAAGCGGTTTATCCGCATTTTTGTTTAAAAGTATAATACCATGTAGCTGTAAAAATTGCAAAATAAGTTAAATCTACTTTTAAAAACAATACAGCACGAAATTTCAAATAAAGCAATTCCGTGCTGTTACTAATTTGTTTAAATTTTATATTTTTATTTAGCTTCAGCTCTTGAAAGTGATTTATCAAGTATATCCATAGCCTCGTTAATTTCGCTTTCAGTTACTATAAGGGCAGGCACAAAACGAATTACGTTTGTTCCGGCACCTACAAGCAAAAGACCGTTATTTATACAATCTGCTATAACATCACCGGCAGGAATTGTAAGCTCAATACCCTGAATAAGACCGATTCCCCTTGCATCAGATATTATGCTGTGCTTTGCTTTAAGCTCATTAAGTCTTTTTGTAAGAAGCTCGCCCTGTTTTTTAACATTATCAAGAAGTCCGCCGTTTAAAAGCTCGTCCATAACAACTGTACCAGCCGCTGTGGCAAAAGGATTTCCTCCGAATGTAGAAGCATGGTCACCCGGCTTAAATGCCTCGGCAAGCTTGTCTTTAGCCATAAATGCGCCTATAGGTATGCCGCCGGCAAGACCTTTTGCAAAGCATGCTCCGTCTGGCTCAACACCATAAGCCTGATAAGCAAATAAATAGCCTGTTCTGCCTACACCACACTGAACTTCGTCAAATAACAGTACAATGTCTTTTTCATCGCAGAGAGCACGTACTTTTTCAAGGTAATCCTTTTTAGCCGGTCTTATACCGCCTTCACCCTGTATAGGCTCCATAAGTATGGCACATGTGTTTTCGTCAACAGCATTTTTAAGGGCTTCAAAGTCGTTAAAAGGCACGTGCTTAATACCTGGAAGCATAGGGTCAAGACCTTTATGGTATTTATCCTGACCTGTAGCTGTTACAGCACCGTATGTTCTGCCGTGAAAGGATTTTTCCATTGTTATAACATCACGGCCTTTTTTACCCTTCATTACAGCGTATTTTCTTGCTATTTTAAGAGCAGACTCTATAGTTTCTGCACCGCTGTTGCAGAAGAACACTTTATCAAAACAGCTGTTGGCACAAAGCTCCTCAGCAAGTGTTATCTGCGGCTCTGTATAATAAAGGTTTGAAACGTGCATAAGCTTCATGCTCTGCTCAGCTATTTTTTTGCCAAGCTTTTCGTTGCTGTAGCCTAAAGAGTTTACTGCTATTCCAGCTACAAAATCAAGATATTTTTTTCCGTCCATATCCCAAACATACATGCCTTTGCCATGGTCAAAGGCAATAGGGAAACGGCTGTATGTATTCATTATAACTTTGCTGCCCCTTTCGGCAAGCTTCTGCGTATTATTCATTTTAAATCACCTTTCAAAATTTATTTCTTTTCAATCATTGTACCAATACCAGCGTTAGTAAAGAGCTCAAGTATTAAGCAGTGCTCAACCCTTCCGTCAAGTATATGCACATTGTTAACTCCCGCTTCTACAGCAGCCATACAGCACTCAACCTTAGGTATCATACCGCCTGAAATTGTGCCGTCTTCAATAAAGCCCTTTACTTCACTGGCCTTCATAAAGCTCATAAGTGAATCCGGGTCGTTTACATCTTTTAAAACTCCGGCAACATCTGTTAAAAATACAAGCTTTTCAGCCTCAAGACTTCCGGCTATGGCAACAGCCATATAATCAGCATTAATATTGTAGCTCTGACCAGTAACGTCTTTTCCTATAGGCGCTATAACAGGTATAATGTCGTTGTCTATAAGAGTTTTAACAAGTGTAGGGTCAACACTTTCAACAGTGCCTACAAAACCGTAGTCAACACCGTCTTTTTCTATTTTTTTAGCTCTTACAGTGTCACCGTCTTTGCCGCTTATGCCCACTGCCTTAACACCGTGAAGCTCTATTTCGGTAACAATTTGTTTATTTATTTTTCCGGCTAATACCATTTCGGCAACTTCCATAGTATCGGCATTTGTAACCCTTAAACCGTTTACAAACTTGCTTTCTATATTGAGCTTTTTAAGGAAAGAGCTTATATCCGGTCCTCCGCCATGAACAATAACAGGCTTCATTCCAACCAGCTTCATAAGTACAATGTCCTTAATAATGGTTTCTTTAATTTCCGGGTTTACAAGGGCACTTCCGCCATATTTAACAACAACTGTTTTGTTGCTGAACTTTTTTATAAAAGGCAGTGCCTCTGTAAGTATCTGAGCTCTTTTAATATTCATATCTATATTTACCATTTTGCATTATCTCCTTTAGGAACGGTAATCGCCGTTTATCCTTACATATTCATAACTTAAATCGCAGCCCCAGGCTGTAGCTTTCTCATTTCCTTCGGAAATTTTAATATTTACCTGTATTTCCTTTTCACTGAGTATTATTTTTGCCTTATCCTCGTCAAATACAATAGGTGTGCCATTATCCATTAAAAGAATACTGCCTGCACTGCTTGCAAAAACAATATCAACCTTGTTAGGGTCAAACTTAACTCCGCTGTAGCCCATAGCGCAAAGCACACGGCCCCAGTTTGCGTCCTCGCCAAATACTGCTGCTTTAAAAAGACTGCTCTTTACAACAGATTTAGCCATTGTTTTGGCGTCTTCATAAGTTGCCGCACCTTCAACATTTACTTCCATAAACTTTGTAGCTCCCTCGCCGTCACGAACAAGATTTTTAGCAAGTCTTTCGTTTACATAATGAAGTGCTTCTTTAAATGTTTCATAATCGGCATTTTCTTCCGTAATTTTCGGATTCTCCGCAAGACCATTTGCCAGAACAACAACTGTGTCGTTTGTACTTGTGTCACCGTCTACAGAAACCATGTTATAAGTAGATTTAATATCTTCTTTTAAAGCTTTATTTAAAAGCTCTGCTGAAATATCAGCATCAGTTGTTATAAAGCTGAGCATAGTTGCCATGTTAGGGCAAATCATGCCGCTGCCCTTTGCCATACCACCCATATGCACTGTTTTTCCGCCAAGCTCAAACTCAACAGCAACTTCTTTTGAATATGTATCAGTTGTCATTATGGCTTCAGCTGCCATTAAAGCATTGTTTCTGTCGTAACCAAGCATAGGGAATGTATTTTTAATGCCTTCCTTAATCGTTTCTATAGGAAAAACTGCCCCTATAACACCTGTTGAAGCTGTAAGGACTGTGTTCTCGTCTACACCTAAAAGAGAAGCAAAGCACTGTGCCATTTCCTTGTTGCTTTTAACGCCTTCTTCCCCTGTGCAGGCATTGGCATTACCACTGTTTACGGCTATACCGTTTATTTTAACTCCGCTTTCCATTATTTCCATGTTTCTTAAAACAGATGTAGCCTTAACCACATTAGTAGTAAAAGCACCTGCGGCAGTTGCCGGAACATCGCTGGCTATAAGAGCCAAGTCCTTTTTTTCAGTAATTTTTCCTTTAACTCCAACAGCGTTTCCGGCTGCTCTAAAGCCCTTTGCCGCCGTAACTGAACCTTCTATAATATTCATCTAAATGCCCCCTTATGAATGTGACCTGTATTCGCCGTTTATCCTTATATATTCATGTCCCAAATCACAGCCGTAGCTTCTTGCCTTTGCTGTGCCGTCTTTTAAAACAATAGTTATGTAAATATCCTGCTGACTTAATATGTCAGAGGCTAAATTTTCGTCAAAACTTACCGGCTCTCCGTTATCCATAAGCAGTATACGTCCTTTTTCACTGCTCATTTCAACCTTTAAATTATCCGGATTAAAATAAGCTCCGCTGCCGCCCATAGCCGCTGCAATTCTGCCCCAGTTGGCATCTTCGCCATACATAGCCGTTTTAACAAGGTCATTTGTAACTATGGCCTTAGCAAGTATTCTTGCGTCCTCAGTAGTTTTAGCTCCTGCCAAGTCCACCTGTATAAACTTTGAAGCTCCTTCGCCGTCATGGATAATATCCCTTGCAAACTTCTCGTGTATAAAAAGCAGTGCTCTTTCAAAAGCTTCGTAAAACTCGTTTTCTCCTGTAATTTCTTCGTTTTGAGCAAGACCATTGGCCATTATAAGAGCCATGTCGTTGGTGCTTGTAGCACCATCTACTGAAATCATGTTGTAAGTTTCTCTAACAGCTTTGGAAACAGCTTTCTGCAATAATTCCTGCGAAATATTAATATCAGTTGTAACAAAAGAAAGTACTGTTGCCATATTAGGGTGAATCATGCCGCTGCCCTTTGCCATGCCGCCTATTTTAACTGTTTTGCCGCCGATATTAAGCTCAACAGCAAGTTCCTTAATAAAAGTATCTGTTGTTATAATTCCAGAAGCGGCATTTTTAGCGCTGTCTCTTTTGTTTGAAAGCTCCGGATAAGTTTCCTCTATGCCTTTAAGTACTTTTTCCATAGGCATTTGAAGACCTATAATGCCTGTTGCAGCTGTAAGTATTTCTTCTTTATTAACACCCATAAGCCATGCCATAGCCTGAGCCATCATTTCGTTATCGCTGATACCCTTTTGACCTGTGCAGGCGTTGGCATTGCCGCTTACACACACAAGGCCGCGTACCAAACCGCCATTTTTTGTAATATTGCTGTTCCAAATAACCGGCGCCGCCTTTATCCTGTTTTGAGTATAGACGCCTGCTGCCTTAGCTGGTACGTCGCTTGTTAAAAGAGCAATGTCTTTTTTTACTTTTTTAATTCCTATATGCCTTCCGGCGGCTTTAAACCCCTCCGGTGCTGTTATTCCTCCGTCTATAACTCTCATCAGTCTCAAGTAATTTCCTCCTTACAATCGGTTATGCAGGGAATATAGGTGCAAAGGCAAGACCTGTTTTTTCGTCAAGACCGAATAAAATATTCATGTTCTGAACCGCCTGTCCCGCAGCGCCTTTAACAAGGTTATCTATAGCGCCTATTACAACTATTCTTCCTGTTCTTTCATCTATTTTAAACCCTATGTCAACAAAGTTAGAACCTTTAACCCATCTTGTTTCTGGGAATACGCCTTTTTTAGTAAGTCTTATAAAATATTCTTTACCGTAATGTTTTTCGTAAACTGCTTTTATATCGTCATAAGTATACATTTTGTTTAATTTAGCATAGCAAGTTGCTAAAATACCACGATTCATAGGTATAAGATGTGGTGTAAAAGAAAGAGTTATCTCTTTGCCTGCGGCATATCCCAGCTGCTCCTCAATTTCCGGTGTGTGTCTGTGAGAAGCTATTTTATAAGCCTTTACGCTTTCGTTGCACTCATCAAACATATTGGCAAGAGCAAGACCTCTGCCGGCGCCTGAAACGCCTGATTTAGCGTCTATTACTATTGTATCCAAGTCAATAAGTCCTTCAGCTACCAAAGGCCTTAAAGAAAGTATTGAGCATGTTGTGTAGCAGCCCGGGTTAGCTATAAGCTGACTTCCTTTAATTTTATCTCTGTTTACCTCACAAAGCCCATAAACTGCTGTTTTAAGAAGGTCTCTGCCCTCATGCTTTACTCCATACCATTTTTCGTAAACATCAGCATCTTTAATTCTAAAGTCAGCACCGAAATCCACTACCTTTGCTTTGGAAAGTACGCTTTCAGTAACAACCTTTGAAGCCACACCATGAGGAAGTGCCATAAATATAACATCGTTTTCATCGGCAAGCTTTTCCATATCCATTTCGCCGCATACCATTTCATTTATCTCACGATAGTTTTCGTAAACCTCATCAAAAGGCTTGCCTACATAGCTGTGAGCTGTAAGAGCATTTATTTTAACTTCCGGGTGCTGCATAAGTATACGCACCAGCTCATTTCCTGCATAACCTGTAGCTCCCACAATAGCAGCTTTTATCATAATCATCGTCCTCCGTTCATAACTCTTTAAACATAAAAACTGTATTTTATTCATTAATAAAAGTATATAAAAAAGAAGTTTCTTTTATTTCGCTTGAAATACCCTTGTTAATGGATTTTATAATTATACAAACTTTTTAAATAATATGCAAGAAAAATAAAAAAAATAATTGAAACTTTTCCCATGAGCATGTATAATCATATTACCGTTAAAAACCAAGGCTGAATAAAACATGTTTTGTCTTATATCAGCTAATATACCACAAAAGCGGAAAAAAAGAATATATTTAATCAAATAATTGAAAATTTGGTTGTAAAATGTTTTTCCGCGTGATATTAATATCTATATTTATATTTATTTTAGGAGGAATACAAAATGTCAAAAGAGAAAATCGTTCTCGCTTATTCCGGCGGACTTGACACAAGCTGCCTTATTCCATGGTTAAAGGAAAACTACAACAATGCAGAAATTATAGCTGTTTGCGGCAATGTAGGCCAGGGTAAAGAAACAGAAGGCCTTGAGGAAAAAGCACTCAGCACAGGCGCAAGCAAGCTTTATATCGAAGATATTACAGACGAATTTATTACAGAAGCTATTTATCCTTGTGTTAAGGCCAACGCTGTTTATGAAGGCAAATATCTTTTAGGTACATCAATGGCAAGACCTATTATAGCTAAACGTCTTGTTGAAATAGCACGTAAAGAAGGCGCTACAGCTATTGCCCATGGTGCAACAGGCAAAGGCAATGACCAGGTTCGTTTTGAGCTTACAATCAAAGCTCTTGCTCCGGATTTGAAAGTTATAGCTCCTTGGAGACTTGATACTTGGAAAATGCAGTCAAGGGAAGATGAAATAGCTTACCTTGCAGCTCATGGCATACCTTTCCCAGTTAAAAAGGAAGACAGCTACAGCCGTGACAGAAATATCTGGCATATCAGCCACGAAGGTCTTGAGCTTGAAGACCCTGCTAATGAACCAAACTACGAACACCTTCTTCAGCTTGGTGTTTCTCCTGAAAAAGCACCTGATAAAGACGAATACGTAACTATCGATTTTGAAAAAGGTATTCCTGTTAAAGTAAACGGTGAGGCAATGTCACCAAGAAAGATACTTGAAACACTTAACGAAATAGGCGGAAGAAACGGCATCGGTATTACAGATATCTGCGAAAACCGTGTAGTTGGTATGAAATCAAGAGGTGTATACGAAACTCCTGGCGGAACAATTCTCTACTACGCACACAGAGAGCTTGAGTACCTTACACTTGACAAACAGACACAGGCTTGGAACGAGATTAACTCAACTAAGTTTACAGAGCTTGTATACAGCGGCGAGTGGTTTACACCTTTAAGAGAAAGCCTTTCAGCTTATTTCGACAGTGTAAACGAAGTTGTAACAGGTCAGGTTAAACTTAAACTTTACAAAGGCAATATTATACCTGCAGGCTCAACAAGCCCATACTCACTTTACAACGCATCAATAGCAAGCTTTACAACAGGTGACCTTTACAACCATAAAGACGCTGACGGATTTATAAACCTCTTTGGTCTTCCTCTTAAAGTTCGTGCTATGATGATGCAGAATTTAAAGAATAATAAATAAGTTATAAAAAAGTTATAAACAAGCTTTATACAAAGACCGGCTTTATACCGGCCTTTGTTTTTATAAAAATCTGAAAGGAAGAATAATATGAGCAAACTTTGGGGCGGTCGCTTTACGAAGCAGACTGACAGCTTTACAGACCATTTTCACTCCTCAATCTCTTTTGACCAAAGAATGTATAAAGAAGATATTACAGGCTCCATAGCCCATGCCAAAATGCTTGGCGCACAGGGCATTATACCAAAAGAAGACTCTGAATTAATACAGAAAACTTTAAAAGAAATATTAGACGATATTGAAAGCGGTAAAATCGAGTTTGACGAAAAAGCCGAAGATATCCACATGAATATTGAAACAATTCTTATAAGCCGCATAGGCGATGTAGGCAAACGCCTTCATACAGGCCGCAGCCGCAATGACCAGGTGGCTCTTGATATAAGAATGTATGTTAAAAAAGAAATCAAAAATATCGAAGGCCTTATTATAAACCTTCAAAAAGTGCTTAACGATATGGCCGGCAAAAATACCGAAACAATTATGCCTGGCTATACACACCTTCAAAGGGCACAGCCTATTACACTGGCTCATCATCTCTTGGCTTATGTTGAAATGTTCAAAAGGGATTATGACAGACTTGAAAGTACATATAAACACACAAATGTACTGCCTTTAGGCAGCGGCGCGTTGGCTGGCACAACATATCCACTTGACAGACAAATGGTATGCGATTTATTAAACTTCGACTCCATAACACTTAACAGCCTTGATGGCGTAAGTGACCGTGATTTCTGCATAGAGCTTTTAAACGCTCTTTCAATACTTATGATGCATTTAAGCCGTTTCTGCGAGGAAATTATACTTTGGAGCAGTCACGAGTTTAAGTTTGTAGAACTTGATGACGCTTACTCCACAGGCTCAAGCATTATGCCGCAGAAAAAGAATCCTGACATGGCAGAGCTTATAAGGGGCAAAACAGGCCGTGTTTACGGCTACCTTATAGGACTTCTTACAACTATGAAAGGCCTTCCTCTTGCATATAACAAAGATATGCAGGAGGATAAAGAAGGCGTATTTGCGGCCATAGATACAGTTAAAATGTGCCTTCCTGTATTTACAAACATGGTAAACACAATGACTGTTAAAAAAGACAGTATGCTTTCAGCGGCTAAAGGCGGCTTTACAAATGCCACAGACGCAGCTGACTGGCTGGTTAAAAAAGGTATGCCTTTCAGAGATGCTCATGCGGTTATAGGTCATCTTGTGCTTTACTGCATAAATAACAACACAAACTTAGATGACCTTTCACTTGAAGAATACAAGGCTATATCCCCTGTATTTGACGAAACAATATACGATGCCATAAGGGTTGAAAAATGCGTTGAGGCAAGAAGCATTCCAGGCGGTCCATCTAAAGAATACATTGAAAAACTCATAGCATTAAACGACGAATATATTAAAAACTTAGAAAAGTAAACAAATCACCGGCATAGCCGATTATTTATTCAGCTTAAAAAATCTCTTATCAGCAGAGCCTGCAAACGCTCTTTTTATCCAACAGCCGCTAATGGCGGCTGTTTTATTTGGTTTATAACAAAACCCCGGCGGAATAATCCGCTGGGGTTTTATATTGTTTTCAGTCTGTTTTTATTCTTCTGCAACACCTAAAAACTCTTTTTCTATTACCTGCCAAAGCTCCTCTTTGCCCTTTTTCTCTACACCGGAAAACGGAATAATATAATCTTCCTGTGAGCAGCCAAGAGTTTTTCTTATTAAGGCAACCTGCTTTTGTATCTGACTTCTGTTTATTTTATCCAGCTTTGTTGCGGCAATAACTATTTTGTAGCCGTAGTGTTTAAGCCAGTCATACATAATTACATCATTTTTGCCTGGCTCATGGCGTATATCAATAAGCATTACAACACCAACAAGCTCTTTGCGCTTTTGCATGTATTCCTCTGTCATACGGCTCCAGCGGTCAATCTCGCTTTTAGGCGCTTTGGCATAGCCGTAGCCTGGTACGTCAACTATATAAAAAGAGTCGTTTACACCATAAAAGTTTATAGTTCGTGTTTTACCCGGCTGAGAAGATGTTCTGGCAAGCTTATTTCTGCCTACCATAGCATTAATAAGTGTTGATTTGCCTACATTAGACTTTCCAACAAAGGCTATTTCAGTTTTGCCGTCTTTGGGGTACTGGCTGAAATTAACGCCTACACAGCTGAGCTCGGCTTTTTTTACCTCCATACCTTTTCTCCTTCCGCAACAGCATTTTTAACTACATCGTCCATATTTGAAACAACTACAAAGCTTAATCCTTTCTTTATATAATCCGGTATATCCTCAAGCTGTGCCTTGTTTTCCTCCGGTATTAAAACCGTATCTATTCCTGCCTGCTTTGCGGCAGTTACCTTTTCACGCAGCCCGCCTATAGGCAGTACACGGCCAGTAAGTGTTATTTCGCCTGTCATAGCCACATTGTTTTTAACAGCAGCCTTCGTTAAAGCAGAAATAACGGCTAAAGTCATTGTAATTCCGGCAGAAGGCCCGTCTTTAGGCACAGCGCCTTCTGGAATATGAATGTGTATATCAGTATCTTTGTAAAAGCTTTCGCTTAAATTAAACCTGTCGCTGTTGGAACGGATATATGTAATTCCGGCCTTTGCAGATTCCTTCATTACATTACCCATATTTCCCGTAAGCTCAATTTTTCCTGTACCCGGCATAGCATTTGCCTCAATCTCCAATGTTTCGCCCCCTACGCTTGTCCATGCCAAACCACGGGCAACGCCTAAAAGGGGTTTTTCATTGGCTTTAAGATGACTGAATTTTTCAGGACCAAGGTATTTTTCAATATTTCTTTCAGTTACAGTTACTTTCTTTGTTTTGCCTGAAAGTATTTCAACTACTGCCTTTCGGCAAAGTGTGCCAATTGTTCTTTCAAGCTGTCTGACTCCAGCTTCTCTTGTATAAGAATTTATTATCTTATCCATGGCTTTTTCGCTTATGGAAAGCTGGCTTTTTTCAAGTCCGGCTTCTTTAAGCTCTTTAGGATACAAATATTTAACAGCTATGTTCTTTTTCTCATCAGGCAGGTATCCCGCAATCTGTATAATTTCCATTCGGTCTTTAAGCGGTCCCGGAATTTTGCTTATATCATTGGCCGTGCATATAAAAAGTACATCAGAAAGGTCGTACTGCATATCAAGATAATGGTCTACAAAAGTGCTGTTCTGCTGTGGGTCAAGAACTTCCAAAAGTGCCGATGACGGGTCACCGTTATAAGAAACACCCAGCTTATCAACCTCGTCCAAAAGCATTAAAGGATTTGTTGTGCCAGCTTCCTTCATGGCATTTAATATTCTGCCCCACATAGCGCCTACATACGTTCTTCTGTGGCCTCTTATTTCTGCTTCATCCCTTACACCGCCTAAAGACATTCTTACATACTTCCTGCCTGTAGCTCTGGCTATAGATTTGGCTATTGAAGTTTTTCCTACTCCCGGAGGTCCTGCAAGGCATATAATAGAAGCTCCAGGCTCCTTTGTGTTCATTCTTACAGCTATAAACTGTAATATTCGTTCTTTAACGTCTTTTAAGCCGTAATGATCCTCATCAAGAATTTTTTCAGCAAGTTTAAGGTCTTTGTTTTCTTCTGTTTTTTCGGACCACGGAAGCTTTAATATGCTTTCTATGTATGTTCTTGAAACATTAAACTCCGGCGATGTAACTGGTATTTTAACCATTCTTTCACACTCGTCGGTAACGGTTTTAAGCACATATTCAGGCAAATTTTTTTCATTGGCCTTTTTTAAAAACCCATCTTTAATTGCCTGTGTTCCGTCTTTATCCCCAAGCTCCTGGCTTATAACCTTTAACTGCTCTCTTAAATAATACTCTTTCTGACTTTCGTCTATATTTTTTCTTACATTTTTTTCAATTTTGCTTTTAAGCTCAAGTATTTCCAGCTCGCTTGTTAAAATTTCTATTACTTTTTTTATTCTTTCTATCGGCTCTGTTGTTTCAAGAACACTGAGCTTTTCATCGTTATTTATGTTCATACCTGCGGCTATGGCATCGGCCAGTTGACCCGGTGTTTTAGCCGATATCAAAGTAAGCATAACATCATTTGCCGGCATGGAGTTATTAAGCTTTGTATATTTTTCAAAATCTTCATTTGCAAGACGCATTAAGGCTTTTGCCTGAATGTCGTCTTCATAATCCGATGGCAGAGAGTCATCTATAATCTCCGCATCTGACACAAAATACTCGTCAATGTGTGTATTCTGCACATAAGCTCTGTGAAGGCCTTCCACTATAATATGCGTTACGTTTGCAGGAAGTTTAAGCACCTGCTTTATTTTGCAAACTGTACCAATATGCGAAAGACTGTCTTCCGTAGGGTCACTTTCATCAGAATCTTTTTGTGTAACCAAAAATATCATATCGTCATTGTCATGAGCCGCCTCAACAGCATCTAATGACATCTTACGTCCAACTGGAAAGCTTATTACCATATTAGGAAATACCGTAAGGCCTCTTAAAGGCACAACCGGCATGTTTTTTATACTCATTAAATCACCTCAAAAAGCATTAATTAATCTATTATACACTAAAAGATATAATCTAACAAGTAAGTAGTTTATCCACCGCATTAAATATAATTCATACCGCTTGTGCACACAAAAACCACTTTATAAACATCTGTTTAGCTGTTATACTAATATAAAATACTAAATTTAACAGGGGGAATATATGAACTTAACAGGACTTATTGCTGCAACGGCGGCGTTTTTAATCATAGGTATATTTCATCCTATTGTGATAAAGTGCGAGTATTATTTTTCATCTAAAATATGGCCTGTATTTCTTGTTGCGGGTATTTTGTTTTTGGTGCTTTCAATAATAAACAGCAATATATTAATATCCGTTGTTTTAGGCATAACTGGCTGTACTTGCCTTTGGAGCATACTTGAGCTTAAAGAACAGGAAAAACGTGTGGAAAAAGGCTGGTTTCCATCTAATCCAAATAGAAGAAATACCAATAAATCATAATTTCTTTTTAAAACAATACCAACCATAAAAACGGCGGAATATCCGCCGTTTTTTTATACAGCACCCTTTGCCGTTAAAACATCATTGTTATTTTCAGTAATTTTAACTTCGTTAGTAAATAAGTTTTCAAGCACAGTGTTTATATGGCTTACTGCAATTACATTTGCACCTATATCCAAAAGTGACTCACTAAAATTATCCTGAGGTACAAAAACCGTATCTGCTCCAGCTTCAAATGCGGCACGCACCTTTTCTTCAACTCCGCCAACAGGCAGTACATCGCCGAATATTGAAATCTCTCCTGTCATTGCGGCACCGGCTCTTGGCACACTGCCTGTTACAGCCGAGTACATGGCACAAAACAGTGCGCATCCTGCCGAAGGCCCGTCAACAGGTATTCCTCCTGGGAAATTAATATGAATATCATACTTTGAAACATCAGCACCCGTTACATATTTAATGGCAGCAGCGGCGTTTTCAAGTGAAGATTTGGCACTGCTTGTCCTTTTCATTGTAACAGAACCTCGCTTTATATCCTCATTTTCTATTATACCGGCCGCCGTTATTTTTCCGCCTGAAATGCTTTTAACAGCAACAGCCTCAATTTTAAGGAGCATACCTGTTCCGTCGGGTAAAACAGCAAGACCGTTTACAAGACCTCTTGCGGCAATTTTGGAAATTTTATTTTTAACTATCCTGCTGTATCTGCCTGATTTTACTACCCACTGAATATCAGCACATGTTATATTTTTTCTCTTTTCATAAATGGCCAATGAAGCGGCTGTCTGCATAATGTTAACTGTATCTCTGCCGTTTTGGGAAAATTCCGACACAATATCAAAAGCTCTTTCGTCGCACTCCATTCCTGTGTTTACAGCAGCTCCTGCGGCAATTTTTTTAATATCATCTGTTTTAAGCTTATCAAAAAATATCTCGCAGCAGCGGCTTCTTAATGCCTGCGGTATTTCCTCCGGTGAGCGTGTTGTAGCGCCTATAAGCCTGAAATCAGCTGGAAGTCCGTTTTCAAATATGTCATGAATATAAGGCGGTATAAGGTTATTTTCACTGCTGTAATATGCGCTGTTTAAATATACCTTTCTGTCCTCTAAAACCTTTAAAAGCTTATTCATCTGCACCGGATTAAGCTCTCCTATTTCATCTATAAAAAGCACTCCGCCGTGAGCCTTTGTAACGGCGCCTTCTTTAGGCTGAGGTATTCCGGCGTTGCCGTATGCCCCCGCTCCCTGATAAATAGGGTCATGTACTGAGCCAATAAGCGGGTCGGCTATACTACGCTCGTCAAACCTAAGTGTTGTGGCATCAATTTCTATAAATTTAGCTTTCTGGCCAAAGGGCGAATCCGGGTTAAGCTTGGCTTCTTCCAAAACAAGCCTTGCAGCCGCCGTTTTGCCTACTCCCGCCGGGCCGTAAATTAATACATGCTGTGGATTTTTACCACAGAAAACAGCTCTTAATGCTTTAATTCCCTCCTGCTGGCCTATTACATCTTCCATACTCGCCGGACGCGTCTTTTCAGAAAGCGGCAGAGAAAGAGAAACTTTTTTCAAGTCCTCCAAATGCTTTGATTCCTTTTTTGAATCAGAAATGAGCGTTGTTTTAGTAGTGCTCTGGCTCTTTACACTGTTAAAAAAATAAATAAAAGCCGTAACTGTGAACACAAGCTGTGCCGTAATAAGAATAGTTGTCAATATTTCCATTTAGCCGTCTCCTTTTAAATTTAGTAAGTTTAGCTTATTATTTACATCTGTTAAAAGAAATATGTACCGGCTAAAACTAAATAAAGCAAAACGGCTAAAATTATACATAAATCAAAATCTATTATAGAAATAAAAAAGGCACGAAAAAATTTGATTAACAAATAATTCCGTGCCTCTGTTAATTTAATTTTTAAGATATTTTGCTCTCGTCTTCCTTATCCTTTTTAATTGGAATACGATTATCCTTAAACACATATTTAGCTTCTGCCTTACCCCTTACACACTCCGGTGTAATAATACATTTTTCAACATTAGGGTCGCTTGGAACTTCATACATGATTTTATTTATAAAGCTTTCCACAATAGCCCTTATACCTCTTGCGCCTGTTCCGCGCTCAATGGCAAGCTTTGCTATTTCAGTTAGAGCTTCTTCTTCAAACTCAAGCTTTACATTATCAAGCTCAAAAAGATACTCATACTGCTTTGTAATAGCATTTTTAGGCTCTTTTAATATCTTTACAAGGTCAGCTTCCGAAAGGTTTTCAAGGGATACAACAACAGGAAGCCTTCCTACAAACTCTGCTATAAGACCATATTTTATAAGGTCCTGCGGCTGAACGCTCTTTAAAAGTTCATCAGCTGATGTATCTTTTTTGCTCTGTACCTTAGCGCCAAAGCCTATAACCTTTTCACCCATGCGGCTTTCTATAATTTTTTCCAAGCCGCCAAAAGCTCCTCCGCAAATAAAGAGTATATTTGTTGTATCAATTTGTATAAGCTCCTGATGCGGGTGCTTTCTGCCGCCCTGCGGCGGTACGGAAGCTACAGTGCCTTCAAGTATTTTAAGAAGCGCCTGCTGTACACCCTCGCCGCTTACATCTCTTGTAATAGACACATTTTCGCTTTTTTTGGTAATCTTATCTATCTCATCGATATAAACAATACCCTTTTCGGCTCTTTCAATGTCATAATCTGCCGCCTGAATAAGTTTAAGAAGTATGTTTTCAACATCTTCGCCTACATATCCTGCCTCGGTAAGTGTTGTAGCGTCTGCAATGGCAAAAGGTACATTAAGAAGCCTTGCCAATGTCTGGGCAAGAAGTGTTTTTCCAACACCAGTAGGTCCAAGTATAAGTATGTTGCTCTTTTGAAGCTCAACATCACTTTTTTTGCGTTTTTCAAGTACTCTTTTATAGTGATTGTAAACAGCTACTGAAAGAACTTTTTTAGCGCTGTCCTGACCTATAACATAATCGTCAAGTATCTTTTTTATTTCCTTAGGCTTTGGAAGAGTACCGTTTGCTATAAGAGACGATGATTCTATATCCTCATCTACAATATCAGCACATAAAGCAACGCACTCGTCACAAATATATACATCAGGCCCTGCTATTAACTTTTTAACCTGGTCCTGCGGCTTGCCGCAGAATGAACACCTAAGCTGTCTCTTTTCATCTGTTTTTGATGCCATATTTTATCTCTCCTTAAACCGGTTTAGTAATTACGGCATCAATCAAGCCATATTCTTTAGCTTCAGGCGCCGACATAAAGTTGTCTCTTTCAGTATCTCTTTCAATCTCCTCATAGCTCTTGCCGGTATTGGCAGCAAGAATTTCATTAAGGCGCTTTCTTGTTTTAAGAATATTTTCAGCTACAATACGAATTTCTGTAGCCTGGCCTCTTGCTCCGCCGGAAGGCTGATGTATCATTATTTCGGAGTTTGGAAGAGCAAATCTTTTGCCCTTAGCTCCGCCCGAAAGAAGGAACGCACCCATGCTTGCCGCCATGCCTATACAGATTGTAGACACATCCGGCTTAATATACTGCATAGTATCATAAATAGCCATACCGGCTGTTACAGAACCGCCTGGGCTGTTTATGTATAAATTAATGTCCTTATCAGGGTCTTCTGCTGCAAGGAATAAAGGCTGTGCCACAACAAGGCTTGCTGTTGTGTCGTTTACTTCCTCGCCTAAAAATATAATTCTGTCTTTAAGCAGTCTTGAGAAAATATCGTATGTTCTCTCGCCTCTGCTTGTTTGTTCCAAAACATATGGTACAAGGCTCATGATTTATTTCCTCCTAACATTGAGGACATCAGATACCGTTTAAAAATTAAGCCTCTGTTTTAGCAGGCTCAACCTCTACGGCAGAGTCCTCTAATACCTTTGCGGCTTTCTGAACAAGAAGGTCACCTTCTACGTTCTTTCTGTCGTCCTCTTTGAATATTTCAAGTGCTTTTTCTTTCTCTATACCGTAGGACTCAGCAATCTTTCCAATCTGCTCGTCTACTTCTTCGCTTGTAACCTGAATATTTTCTTCTTTAGCAACTGCCTCAAGTACAAGTCTTGCCTTAACGCTCTTTTCAGCGCTCTCACGGAATGTGCTTCTTAAGCCTTCAACTGTTGTGCCAAGGTACTGGCAGTAAATTTCTAATGAAAGACCCTGAGATGCAATGTTGTTCTTAAACTCATTAATCATCTGATCAACTTTGTTGTCATACATAACCTCTGGAATATCCATCTCAGCGTTTTCAACAACCTTGTCAATTACTCTGTCGCTCTTAATCTGCTTAGCGTTAGCTTCGGCAGTCTCTTTAAGTTTACCCTCAATGCTTGCTTTATATTCATCAAGTGTTTCAAATTCTGAAACATCCTGAGCAAACTCGTCATTAATTTCAGGAAGCTCTTTTACATTAATTCCTTTTAACTCAACAGCAAATACAGCAGCTTTGCCTGCTAAGTCAGCTGAATGATATTTTTCTGGGAATGTAACATTTACATCGAATTTATCGCCAATGCTGTGGCCTGCAATCTGGTCTTCAAATGTATCTATAAATGAGTGTGAACCAAGTGTAAGGTCGTAGTTATCGCTCTTGCCGCCGTCGAAAGCAACACCGTCTACAGTGCCTTCATAGCTGATGTTTACAATATCACCCATCTGAGCTGCTCTGTCTTCAACAGCAATAAGTCTTGAGTTCTGCTCCTGTACTCTCTTGAGCTCGTTTTCTACGCCGTCTGCCGGTACTGTAGCGTCAACCTTTTCAATCTCAACGCCTTTGTACTGACCAAGCTTAACTTCAGGCTTAACTGTAACTTCAACCTCAAACTTAATGCCTTCTTTTTTATCAATAACAGGTGCGTCAATGTCAGGTCTTGAAACTACATCAAGTCCAAGCTCTTTAACAGCTGTTTCGTATTCTGTGCTAAGTACAAAATTTACAGCATCATCATAAAATACTTCAGGGCCGTACTCTGCCTCAATAAGCTTTCTTGGAGCTTTGCCTTTTCTGAAACCTGGAAGAGCTATTTTATTTTTATTTTTCTTGTATGCGTATACCATGCCCTCCTCAAGCTTTTCAGGGCCAACCTCAAAAGTAAATTTCACTGTGTTTTTTTCTTTGCTGACTACCTTTGCGTTCATCTTTTAAAATCCTCCTTAGTGATATCAATAAATAACCGCATATTTTACCGAATTATATGACCGCCTTAAATGAACAATACACAAATACGCGGCTATATGACTGCATAGCTAACTGACATTATAACATACTGTATATGTAAAATCCAGAAAAAATTCAGAACATTACAATATTTCAATTACAGTATCAGTTATAACGGCATCTGTGTTTTTCTCGATAAAATTAATTACATTGTCTATTATTGAATTGGCATGGCCGGCTTCATTTGTAACACAGGCAAAGCCAATAACTATTGATTTATGAATGTCCTGGTTTTCAACCTCGGCAACAGACACATTAAACTTGTGCCTTGTTTTTTCTATAATGCTCTTTACTATCATTCTTTTATCTTTCAGCGAAAATACCCACTCCGCTTCAAGATATACCTTGCACGTACCTATAATCATTATAATCACCTAATCAGTCGGTTTTTAAGTTTACACAAACAACCTCCGGTCTGTTAAAAAGCCTTTGGGGGAAAACGCTGTTTCCAAGTCCGCGGCTTATAATAAGCTTTGTTTTTCCCAAATTATGCACACCGCTTGTGTATTTTGGAAATAACCCCTGGTCAGGGGCAAACAAGCCGCCTATAAAAGGAAACCTTATCTGTCCGCCGTGGGCATGACCGCTTAATACCAAATCACATCTGGACTTTGAATAAATATCGATAAACTGCGGCCTGTGGCTTAAAACAATATTGAAGGCATCTGCGTCCCTATCCATTTCTTCTTTCAAAAAAGCTCCCATGTCTTTAATATATTCCAAATACGGGTCTGTAAGTCCCGTAACTCGTATTTTATGGATTCTGTCAAAATACACGCTTTCATTATTAAGTACTTTCAGACCTGCCTTCTGCAGGTCGGCGCTTAACTTTTTGTAATTGCCCAAAACACCCTCATGGTTTCCGCATACATAGTAAGAAGGACATATCTGGCTTATTTCATGGGCAAATCGTAAAGCACAGTTAACATCTGTCCTGTGGCAGTCTACAATATCGCCTGTAACTGCTATCATATCCGGTTTTAATCTTTTTATGGTATTAATAAGCCTTTTATTTCTTTTGCCGAAGCTTTCATTCTGCAAATCCGAAATCTGCACAATTTTAAAGCCGTTATACTCTCTTCCGGCTTTTTGGGCATTAACCGTATAATTTGAAACAGTTATTTTTTTATTCTCAAAAATAAGAAAAATATATAGCATAACAGCAAGCAGGGCACTTTTAAGCATGTCTTTATTTATCAATTTAAAATAACTCCTCTTTGCAGTTTTATTCCAGACAGTTTATAACGCAGTCAGTTTAAAAGATTATAGCACAATATTAATTTTAAAAATACACAAGAATATTAATTTAAGCAAATTTTAAACCTTTATTCCTTCTAAACTAAAACTGCCGGAAATCATCCGGCAGTTTAAAACAAAACAATAATTTTTTTGGTTTTTAATCCTCGGTTTCTATTATTTCTTTGTACATCTGTATAAACCCTTCCTCACCGATATTTGTGTCTATACCTCCAAGGCTGTAAAGTATATCGCCGTCAAGCCAGCAATAGCTCTCATAAGTCTGCTCAGTTTTTTCATCAACTGTGCCGTAGCTTACCCAGTAGCCATCTGCTTCATACTGAGCAACTTCTTCAGGGTCAATTTTGCTTTCATCTCCGCCAGGATAAATAACTGTTTTGTGCACTTCATATTTATCCACAATGCTTAAATCCTCACCGTTAATCACATGTCTTGCATCTAAAATAATAGTCTGTCCATCAGTGTTTTCATACGATATATTAATATTATTGCTTTCTCCCACAACACCTCCGTTATCGTCTGCGGCCTGTGTTTTTCCTGTTCCTGCTGAGACATATTCAAACCCGTTTTGAAACCTTTCCACACTTTTAATATCAAATCCAGCCTTTTCCTCCAGCTCAGTAATTTCAGTATATGGCATCTCTTGATTATATGAATGGCCTTCCCAGCTGCTTATTTTGCCTACAGCGTAACCTGTTACAGAAAACGCACATATAGCAGCTGCAGTAATCGCAATTTTAAATTTCATATTAAGCTTCATAGTTTTAGCCTCCTTGTAAACTTTACTGTTAGCTTTATTTTTTATTTTCTCAAACATGTCATCAGGTGCCGTTATATCACTTGACGCCGCATTAAGCGTATTTTTTAATTCTGCATCAAAATTATTATACTTCATTGCTTATCAGCCTGCCTTTCCCCTCTGCGGTTTGAATATATTTCTTCAATTTCTTCCTTGCCAGAAAAAGCTGTGACTTTACAGTGCTGTTCAGCGAGCCTGTTATTTTGGCAATTTCATTTACAGGCAAATCGTTAAAATAGAAAAGCACAACAACCGTTCTTTGCTTTTTGTCCAAAGCATTTACAGCTTCATACAAAATTTGAAAATTTTCCCGAAAAGGATTTCTGTACAGCTCACTTTCGGCTTTATCAAAAATTTCTTCAACAGGCAAATCTGAGTTTGTTTTCCTGTCCATTTCCCAAGCAGTTCTGACAAGTATTTTAAAAAACCACGACCGGAAAAGTGAGGTGACCCCAAAAAGTTAGACAATATTTTGAAGTAAAAATTGTTCAAGAAGCCATAAGGGCTTGTTTCCTGTAAAGAGCAGGTGACAAGCCCTTTAGCTTTGTCTTAATACGTCTATTGTTGTA
>CALWHR010000150.1 GCA_944380455.1 uncultured Clostridia bacterium | reverse complement strand
GCTATAAATATAAGCTGGCCTAAGTCCCTTCTTCTCTGAACCCAGCCCATAACAGTAACTTTTTCACCGGCCATTTTTTCGTTTATATCGCCGCACATATGGCTTCTATTTAAGCCTGTCATAGATTCTCCCATAATAACTCTCCTTTGAGCAATTTATTAAAATTCAAATAAAAGAACTCCGCACATTTTGCAGACCAAAAACAGTTTAGCAGAAAAAACGCAAAACATCAATGTTTTAAGGAAGTTTTGTATCTGCACATACTAAAATTACGTTTATTTTCATCATACACATATTAAAATATGCAAAGTATTTAATAACAACGAAGCACGAAACTATCCGCAAAAACGAATAATTCCGTGCTGTCTTAATTATTATAATACTGTTTAGTACAAAGGTTTTATTATTAATTAGTCAACCTTTGTTACCCAGCCATATTTATCCTCAATTTTACCGCTCTGGATACCTGTAATTGTATCATATACAAGGTGAGAAACAGGTCCGATTTCGCCGTTGTTAATCTTTATTGTTCTGCCTTCCCAAAGAAGCTCGCCTACAGGAGAAATAACAGCTGCTGTACCTGTGCCGAATATCTCGTTAAGAGTACCGTTGTCATAAGCATCAAATACTTCCTGAATAGCAATCTTTCTTTCTGTAACTTTATATCCGTTAGCTTTTAAAAGCTCTATAGCGCTTCTTCTTGTAATACCAGGAAGTATGCTGCCGTTAAGCTCCGGTGTAATAACTTCGTTATTTATAACGAACATAATGTTCATTGTACCAACTTCTTCAATGTATTTCTTCTCAACACCATCAAGCCAAAGAACCTGTGTATAGCCTCTTTCTTCAGCTATTTCCTGTGCTATAAGGCTTGCTGCATAGTTGCCGGCTGTTTTTGTAAAGCCCATACCGCCTTTAACGGCTCTGCAGTACTCGTCCTCAACATAAATTCTAACTGGGTTAATACCTTCTTTGTAGTAAGAACCAACAGGTGAAAGAACAATCATAAATTTATATGTTTTAGCAGGATGAACACCAATGTGAACATCTGTAGCTATAATAAACGGTCTGATGTAAAGGCTTGTGCCTTCTCCTGTAGGTATCCAGTCTTTATCTACTTCAACAAGCTTTTTAATAGCCTCAACACCGTCTTCAACATTAAACTGCGGAATAACAAGTCTCTGGTTAGATGTGTTAAGTCTTTCCATATTAAGCTCTGGTCTGAAAAGTCTTATTTCGCCGTCTTTTCCTAAGTAAGCTTTAAGTCCTTCAAATGTTGTCTGGCCGTAGTGAAGAACCATGCTGCAAGGGCTCATCTCAAGATTGTGGAAAGGAACGATTCTTGGGTCATGCCAGCCAATACCTTCTGTATAATCCCACTCAAACATGTGGTCTGTGTAGTAAACGCCAAAAGGAAGATTTGAGTAATCCGGTTTTTCTTTTTTGTTCTGTGTTAAAGTTACTTTAATATCCATAGTTATACCCTCCTGTATTAACCCTAAAAATTTTCATATTTTCGTTTTATTTTAGCCACGTTTTTGCCGCGCGGTTATTTCAATTTTTCTTTCATTACATTAACTAAATTTTCTATTTCAATTTCTGAAACTTCACTATTTTCCATGTTTTTAAGCTGTGCAATACCCTTTGTAATCTCATCATCGCCAAGAATCATAGAATATGCTGCACCTATTTTGTTGGCATATTTCATCTGGGCTTTAACGCTTCGGCCAACAGTATCGGCTTCGGCTTTAATGCCGGCTTTTCTTAGAGTGTATGCCAATGTCTGGCTTTTAATAAAGCCTTCCCTTCCCATGGAACCAATAAATATATCTCTGTAAGGCTTAAACTGGCTCTGTCCGTTTTGTGCCTGAAGTGTAAGCATAAGCCTTTCCATACCTAAACCAAATCCTACAGCACCTGTTTTTGGTCCGCCGCATTCTTCTATAAGGTTATCATATCTGCCGCCGCCGCAAACTGTACTTTGAGCGCCTATACTTGTTGTAACAAACTCAAAAACTGTTCTTGTGTAGTAGTCAAGGCCTCTAACTATCTGCGGGTCTACCACATATTTAATGCCCATGTTGTCAAGTATGCTCTTTAATGTTTCAAAATGCTCCTTGCACTCAGGGCCTAAGCAGTCCAATATAGAAGGCGCACCGGCTATAATTTTTTTACAGCCTTCCTCTTTGCAGTCAAGGACTCGAAGCGGATTTTTCTCATAACGCGCTTTACATTCTTTGCAAAGACCGTCTAAATTGCTTCCTATAAATTCTTTTAAAGCTTTGTTGTATTTTGCCCTGCACTCCGGTCCGCCTAAAGAATTAATTCTAAGCTCTATATCTTTAATATTAAAGCTTTCCATAAGCTGCGCCGCTGCTGAAATTACCTCGGCATCAAGAGCCGGTGAATAAGAGCCAAACATTTCAATTCCGAACTGGTGGAACTGTCTTTGCCTTCCGGCCTGTGTATTTTCGTACCTGAATGTAGGTGAAATATAGTAAAGCTTTGTAGGCTGCGGGTTATTAAACATTCCATGTTCAATATACGCCCTTGCGACACCTGCTGTGCTTTCCGGCTTTAAAGTAATGCTTCTGCCGGCCTTGTCATCAAAGGTATACATTTCTTTCTGCACAATATCTGTTGTATCTCCTACGCTTCTTAGGAACAGCTCTGTATGTTCAAAAATAGGTGTGCGTATTTCTTCTATGCCAAAGCTTTGGCATAAAGCACGTATTTTGTTTTCTACACTGTGCCATAACGGCATTTCATCGCCAAAAATATCTTTTGTTCCCTTTGGTGAGTGGGTCAGCATATTAATTACCTCCAGATATAAATAAAGAGCTTTCGCACAAAGGACGAAAGCTCGCGGTACCACCTTAATTTCTTTAATATTAAATTAAAGACTCTTTAAACACGTATAACGGCGCTGCCCGCCCGAATTTACTTTCAGGCTAAAAGCCTGTTTCAAAACGGAAACTCCCAAGCTACCTTCACCGAACCATATCCCAAAAGACCTCTCAGCTTATAAGTCTTTCTCTCTTTGGGCTGAAACCGGCTACTCCTCTTGTTCACTGTATTTATCAGTATTAAAAACAACTATCGAAATGTTGTTTTATATTCTAATAACTCACTTTTGATTTGTCAATAGTATTTTTAAATTTTTTTAATCAAAAAGCCGGCTGTATTATATTAAATACATACCAAAAATATTATAAAAGCATTCTTAAACCACAAAAAACTACCATTTATTGTTTTCAAGCGCTGTTTCTTTACGCTCTATCATCTCGTCAAATCTTGAAAGATATTCCTCAACGCTTTTTACATTAAACACCCTTGTAAGCTGGTTTTTATCGGGATTATAAAGCTTTGTGGCCCCGCCTGCTCCTGTGGCTATAATAGTCTGCTTTTCTTCCATAATCTCTACGTTGTAAATGCTTTCCATGCCTTTTTTGCAGTATCCTACATTTTCGAAATTCCCCAGCATGGCCTTTTGCCTGTACATGTAATACGGTGCAAGACCCATTTTATCTGCGTAAAACGAAGAGATATTAATCATCTTTTCCATTTCCTCAACAGCGGTTAAATCGTAATCAACTATATTTTCTTTAAGCCTTGAAGCTCTTTTAACTGCCAGAGTATGTACCGTAAGGCTTTCAGGAGCAAGCTTTTGAATTTCGCGCATGGTATTTTCAACATCTTCTGCTTTTTCCTGAGGAAGTCCCAGTATAATATCCATGTTTATGTTGTTAAAACCTTCTTCTCTTGCCATATAAAAAGCCTTTTTAATATCATCAACACTGTGACGGCGGCCTATAATATCCAGTGTTTTCTGGTTCATAGTCTGCGGATTAACTGATATGCGGTTTACACCTGCTTTTTTCATTGCTTCAAGCTTTGCCTTTGTAATGGTATCTGGCCGGCCTGCTTCCACTGTAAACTCGTCAATATTCTGTAAGTCAAAAATTTCACTTACATTTTCCATAAGCTTTGCAAACTGTCCTTCATTTAAAGACGTAGGTGTTCCACCGCCTATATATACCGACCTAAGACGGCGGCCTTTTATTTTATTTGAAACAAAATTAAGCTCCTCGGCAAGCTTATTAATATACTCATCAGCTTTTTTTGAATATTTGTCTATAGGATAAGAAGTAAACGAGCAGTAAAGACATCTTGTAGGGCAGAAAGGTATACCTATATAAAGGCTTACATCCAAAGGCGAATTTGTCAGGAGTATCTCTTTTTCCGCTTTTGACACATTAAGAGCCAAAAGTGCTTTTTGGTGGGACACATAAAACCTGTTTTCAAAGTATTCAATTATTTTATTGTCACTGTACCCAGCTTGGGAAAGCTCGCTTGCTGTCTTTGCAGGGCGTACACCTGTAATCATACCCCATTTAGGCATATAACCAGTAAATGAATAAAGTGCTTTAAAAACTGCTTCTTTTACAATATGCTTTATCTCTTTTTCGTCAGCATTTTCTTTACGTTTTACAAAGCCTTCTGATTTCAACTGGCCGTCTTGGTAAAAATACGCCTCGGCGCGGCTTGATGTAAGAATACTCTTTACAGCCACGCCATCTTTAGGCATTTCATCTACATTATAGTAATGCCTGTTTGGAAAAAATATCTGTATAGCCGTCTGTACGTCCATAGCGTAAGAATGGCCTTCTAAAACAAAATTAATCATATCATCAGCCTTTTACAAAAGGGTTAAACTTCTTCTCAAAGCCTATGCTGCTCTGTCCGCCGTGGCCCGGAAAAACTGCTGTTTCGTCAGGCAGTATAAAAAGCTTATTTTTAATAGAGCTTAAAAGCCTGCTTGTATTTTCAAATGAAGGGTAGCCCATGCCGTTTTCCATAGGTGGGTTAGGAAAATCTGTTCTACCTACAGAAGCATAAAAAAGAGTATCTCCTGAAAACAGCACACCTGCTGGACTGTCGTAATAGCATACACCGCCTTGTGTATGTCCTGGTGTATGAATTACTTTTAATGTGCAGTTATTAAACTTAAACTCATCACCATCATCAAAAGTTAAATCAGGCTCAACAACCATAGCTTTTGATGTAAGAGCAAGAGAAAAATTAATGCTCTCATCTTTAAGCACCGGCACCTCCCATTTGTGAGCGCCTACAGGAATATTATATTTTTCCTTTAACTCGTTAACAGCGCCTATATGGTCACTGTGGCCATGGGTAAGAAGTATAGCCTTAACATCAATTCCGTTTTCGTCTATTATTTTTGCTATAGCCTGTGCCTGTGCACCAGGGTCTATAATTACGCCTTCTTTTGTATTTTCATCAAAATATATATATACGTTCTGATCCATGTTTCTTACAACATGTTTAAGCAATTTCATTATATCCCGCCTCCTTAAAACATTTTTGAACTGTCTAAAAGCAGTGTAATAGGTCCGTCATTTAAAAGCTCAACTTTCATGTCAGCCTGAAAAATACCGTAGCCAATCTTTTTAACCTGAAGGTCTTTTGTCTTTTCCTTTAATAGCTCAAACAATTCCTCCGCTCTTTCAGGCTCAGCGGCATAAGAATATCCCGGCCGCCTGCCATGACGCGCATCTCCATAAAGAGTGAAGTTAGGCACAAATATAATGCTTCCTCCTACATCTTTAACAGATAAGTTCATTTTATCGTTTTCATCGGAAAATATTCTTAAATTAACTGTTTTATCTATTATATAATCAATATCTTTTTCAGTATCCTGCGGACCAAAGCCAACAAGGGCAAGTATGCCTTTTCCTATCTCGGCAAACATTTTGCCCTCTACATTAACACTGGCATAACCGCAGCGCTGTATAACTGCTCTCATTTTATCCTCCGTCAGCCTGTAACCCTCTGTATCTCGTCTACTCCAGGGATATTATTAAACTTAGTGCATAATTTTTCAAGCTGTTCCTTGCCTGTAATGTCAACTGAAATATCCAGTACAGCCGTACCGTCTTTAAGGCTTCTGGCGCTTAATGCCTTAACTCTCATTCCTTCATCATTAAGTACTCTTGAAACATCAAGCACAAGGCCAAGCCTGTCATCACAAATAAGCCTGAGCTCTGCTGTATAAGATAAGTTTCCTGTCGTTTCCAAAGAAGTATCCCATTCAGCATCAATAAGTCTGTGGCGCTCCATTTCGTCTAAGTTAATAATGTTTATACAGTCGGTGCGGTGTATGGATACGCCTCTGCCTCTTGTAACAAAGCCCACAATCTCGTCACCAGGAACAGGATTACAGCAGTGTGAAAATCTAACCGAAACATCGCCTACGCCCTTAACTACAACACCGCTGCCTTTTTTCTTTTTGCCGCCCTGTGCTTTCTGGGCATTTTCCTGCATGTTTTTAATAACATCTTCAACTGTCTGATTTTTCTTTTCCTGTTTTTTAACTTCTTCTATAAGCCTGTTTACAACCTGACCTTCTTTAAGACCGCCAAACCCCACAGATGAGCAGAGAGTGTTAAAATCTTTAGCAGCAAAACGCCTGCAAACAACTTCCAGCCATTCAGGTTTTAAAAGGTCGTTTAAATTATACCCCTTTTTCTTAGCGTCTGCCGCTATAAGGTCACGGCCTTTAATAATATTTTCTTCTTTAAGCTCTTTTTTAAACCATTGATTAATTTTAGTGCGAGCCTGAGAGCTTTTAACATAATTAAGCCAGTCTGTACTTGGTCCCTTGGAGTTCTGGCTTGTTATAATCTCTACTCTGTCACCGTTTTTAAGCTGGTAATCAAATGTAACTATTTTGCCGTTTACCCTTGCGCCTACCATTTTGTTGCCTATGGCTGTATGAATCATGTAAGCAAAGTCAACAGGTGTAGAGCCGGCAGGTAAGTTTATTACATCGCCTTTAGGCGAGAAAACATAAATTCTGTCATTGTAAATATTAAGCTCGGTTTTTACAGTATCCATGAACTCCTTGTTGTCGCTCATGTTCTGCTGCCACTCAAGTATCTGCCTTAACCATGCCAGTTTCTTTTCTTCCTGCTGAGTAGTAAGTCCGGTGTTGCCTTCTTTATATTTCCAGTGCGCGGCAATACCATATTCAGATGTACGGTGCATTTCAAATGTTCTAATCTGTATTTCAAAAGGCTCACCGTTAGGTCCAATAAGTGTATTATGCAGTGACTGGTACATGTTAGGCTTAGGCATTGCAATGTAATCCTTAAACCTTCCAGGCATAGGCTTATACATATCGTGTACAATTCCCAAAACGGCATAGCAGTCGCCTACATTATTAACAATGGCTCTTACAGCAAAAAGGTCATAAATCTGGTCAAATGTTTTGTGCTGGTTGCGCATTTTTTTGAAAATACTGAACATATGCTTGTTTCTGCCGTAAACCTTACCCTCAATATTGTTTTCCTTCATTTTTTCGGTAAGGTCTTTTACAATGCTGTTAACATATGTAAGACATTCTTCTTTTTTCATCTCTATTTTCTCAAGCAAATCTTCATACTCCTGAGGATAGAGATATTTAAAGCATAAATCCTCCAGCTCTGTTTTAATTTTGGCTATACCAAGCCTGTCAGCTAAAGGCGCATATATATCAAGTGTTTCCTTTGCCTTTTCGTTCTGCTTAGCTACAGTCATATAGTTTAAAGTGCGCATATTATGAAGCCTGTCAGCAAGCTTAATAAGCAGCACTCTTATATCCTTAGCCATAGCCATAAACATTTTTCTGAAGTTTTCGGCCTGTATTTCTTCTTTAGAAACCGAAACGGAATAAGAAAGACGGCCCAGCTTTGTAACGCCGTCTACCAGAGTAGCTATTTCATCACCAAAAAATCTTTCTATATCAGCATAGGTAAAAGGAGTATCTTCTATTGTATCATGGAGCATTCCGGCAATAATCGTTTCCATATCCATTTCAAGCTCAGCCAGAATATACGCCACTTTAAGAGGATGGATTATATACGGTTCACCGGATTTTCTTTTCTGTTCTTTATGCGCACTGCAAGCAAAATTAAAAGCGTTTTCAAGCATGCTGACATCCCTTGTACGATGATACACCATAATTCTGTCAGTCAGTTCTTTATATAAATCATTTTCAATAGACATAACCCCAATCCCCCCTTCCTCAATTAAAATTCATAACAAATAAAAAAAAGCGTCATAATCATTACCCCTTTAGAAAAAAGCGTATTATACAAATAATTCGGAATACTTTTTTCTGCCTCTGCCAATTAATAGTATAAAAATAATTATAATTTAGACACAAAACAATTTCAATAGAATTAACACAAATTATGCAAAACTAAAGCTTTAATGAATAAATAAATCCTCTAATATATAAATGTTTAACACACTTTTGCCAATTGATACATCTAATGCCAAAAATAACATTAAACATTTGTAACGCTGGTGTATTTTAAACACATGTTTTTTAATGTATACTAATATAAAAGCTAAAAACATAATACTAAAATTTCTGTTTGGAGGAAATAGAAAATGAAGCACCAAAGACTATTAAGCTATGTACGCCGCGCCGTTGAAGATTATGCCATGATAGAAGAAAACGACAGAATTGCTATTGGACTTTCCGGCGGCAAAGACAGTATATGTCTGCTTTTGGCTTTAAGCGACTTACGAAGATTCTATCCTAAAAAATTTGAAATATGCGCCATTACAGTATCTCTCGGCTTTGAAGGAACGGATTTTTCCGCCATGAAAGAGCTTTGTGAAAAAATAAATGTAGATTATCATATAGTAGAAACTGATATAGGCGAAATTATATTTAATGAACGAAAAGAAAGCAACCCTTGCTCGTTATGCGCTAAAATGCGAAAAGGCGCTCTTAACGACAAGGTTGAGGAGCTTGGCTTTAACAAAATAGCTTTAGGCCACAACCGTGATGATATTATAGAAACATTTATGATGTCTCTTATATTCGAAGCCAGAATAAACACATTTGCGCCTGTTTCGTTTTTAGACCGCAAAAAAATATACTCAATCCGTCCTTTAATGTACGTTCCTGAAAAGGAAATTAAAGGCTACATATCAAAAAACAATATTAATATAGTGAAAAATCCATGCCCTGCCAACGGCAATACAAAACGTCAGGAGATAAAGGAGCTTATAGCCGATTTGGGCAAAAAATACGATAATTTAGACGGTAAAATTTTCAGTGCCGTATCCCGTTCCCATATCAAGGGCTGGTATAAGGAGTAATGCAATATGCCTGCAAAAAGTTACTATGAAGAACAAAACAACAAAGGCCTTCTGCATTTAAGAGAGCTTATGGATACTCTGCCGCCGTTTACAGCGGAGTTTTTCCGCAGTTTAGGCCAAAGAAATACCTCAGTACGCACAAGGATTAACTACGCATACGATTTGCGGCTGTTTTTCAATTTTTTAATAGATAATAATCCTATTTTGTGTACTAAAAAAATAAATACCATTACCGTTGATGACTTGGATAAAATAGAAACAACCGACATTGACCTTTTTCTTGAATACATAACATTTTATCAAAAGGAGCTTACTGAAAGCCAGAACACATTTGTAAGCGTACAAAACGGTGAAAAAGGCCGCGCCAGAAAATTAGCGGCTATAAGAAGCATGTACAAATACTTTGTACGCACTCAGAAAATAAAAACCAATCCTGCCGCATTAATAGATACGCCTAAAATACACGATAAAGAAATAGTCCGCCTTGAAGCCGATGAAACAGCCAATCTTCTTGATGAGGTAGAAAGCGGCAATGACCTTACGGAAAAACAAAAACAGTACCACGAAAAATATAAAACCCGTGATTTAGCCATAATAACACTTCTTGTAGGAACAGGTATGCGTGTTTCAGAATGTGTTGGTATTGACATTGATAATATAGACTTCAAATCAAACAGTGTTAAAGTAACACGAAAAGGCGGAAATGAAACCCTGCTTTATTTTGGTGATGAGGTTAGGGAAGCCCTTTTGGACTATCTTCAGCAGAGAAACGAAATACAGCCTATATCAGGTCATGAAAAGGCTTTCTTCCTTTCTTCCCGAAAAACACGTATTACAGCACGGTCTGTTCAGAATCTTGTTAAAAAATATTCATCAATAAGTGTTAAACTTAAAAAAATAACACCGCATAAACTTAGGAGCACATACGGTACAAACCTGTATAACGAAACAGGTGATATTTATCTTGTAGCTGATGTATTAGGCCATGCTGATGTTAACACAACAAGACGTCATTACGCTAAAATGGAGGACCACAACCGCCGCAAAGCGGCTAAATTTATAAAACTCAGAAAGGAGTAACTAAATGGGCATTACATTTTCACAGATTAATGAAATATTTAAACTCCGTACACTTCACCCAAACGGTGCACTAAAACCGGCGGCAGTTCTTTTACCGCTTTTTGAGGAAAACGGCGAAATTAAGCTTCTTATAACCCAGCGTGCTCTTGACTTGGACCGGCAGCCTGGGGATTTCTGCTTTCCTGGAGGCCATGCCGAAAACAATGAGTCACCAGAAGAAACAGCCGTAAGGGAAACATTTGAAGAAATAGGAATAGAAGAAAAGGACATTGATATACTTGGCCGACTTGACTTTATAGTTTCAGCCTTTGGTCTTTACATAATACCTATAGCCGCCAAAACAACACCTGAAGCAGTTAAAAACATATCCATAAGCCGAAGTGAGGTGGAAAAAGTAATAGCTGTTCCCCTTAAATTCTTTATGGAAACAGAGCCTGAAAAATACACTATAAACATGCTTTATGATTTTCCTGAGGATTTTCCGTTTAACAAAATATTCGGCGGAAAAAACTATCAGTGGTCAAAGCCTAAAATGGTGGAGTATTTTTATGAATACGAAGGCAATGTTATCTGGGGCTTAACCGCCGGAATTATACGGAATTTGTGTTCAATACTGAAAAATAATTAAAAGAAAAAGTACGAAGCTCTTTTTATAAGAATTTCGTACTTTTATTTTGAATTAAAAACCTTAATACATTACTTTTTGATTATGCCGCTGTTTTTAATTGACTCAACAACTTTTTTCATTCCTTCAACGTCCTGAACAAGAGCTACACGAACATAGCCTTCGCCAAGGCTGCCGAAAACACTGCCCGGAACACAGAACACACCGGCTTTATCTATAAGTTCCAAAACAAAATCGTTTGAGTTTGTATATCCTTCAGGAAGCGGTGCCCATGCAAACATTGTACCTTCAGACACAAGCCCCTTCCAGCCTATGCTCTCAAGACCGTCTCTTAAAGCGTTTCTGCGGCGCTCATACTCTGCCCTGTTTCTTTCAACACTGTCCTGCGGGCCTAAAAGAGCCGCAACAGCCGCTTTCTGAACAGGTACAAAAATACCGTAGTCTATCTGTGAGCGAAGCTTTTTAAACTCACTTATAATTTTTTTATTGCCTAAGGCAAAAGAAATTCTTGCGCCTGTAAGGTTATAAGTTTTAGAAAGTGAGTTAAACTCAATGCCTACATCCTTAGCGCCTTCTATTGAAAGGAAAGAAATTCCTTTTTTGCCATCGTAAACAAGCTCTGAATAAGCATTGTCATGAAGAACAATTACATTATATTTTTTAGCCCATGCCACAAGCTCCTGGTAAAAGCTTACAGGCGCCAAACGGCATATAGGGTTTGCCGGGTATGAAACAACAATAGCTTTGGCCTTTTTTGCCACATCTTCCGGTATGGAGTTAAAATCTATAAGATAACCGTTTTCTTCTTTAAGCTCATAATACTCAATATTTGCGTCATTAAGCATAGGGCCAATGGCAAAAACAGGGTATCCTGGGTTTGGCACAAGAACAGTATCACCAACATTACATATTGTAAGAGCAACACGGCTTATACCTTCCTGTGAGCCATAAAGTGACATTATCTCGTCTTTTTCAAGCTCTACATCATATCTTCTTTTATACCAAACCTGTACAGCCTCAAGCATTTCGTCTTTATCTGTAATAGCGTATTTAAAATTCTCAGGAATTTTGGCGGCTTCTACAAGGGCATCAACTACATGCTTATCCGGCAAAAAGTCCGGTGTTCCTACAGAAAGGTCAAAAACAGGCTTGTTTTCTTTTAATCTTTCTTTTTTAATATTGGCAAGCGTAGTAAATATACCTTCTTTAAAGCTGTCCATTCTGTCTGCGAATTTAATTTCCATGTCTATCCCTCCAAAATTGCCGCTTTCAAGCGATTTATTATATATGTATTTATTTTTAATACAGTAAAAAAAATACCCTATACTTTTAACAGTATAAGGGTATTTTTAAATTTAATCAACTGTTATTTTGCGAAATTAGGCGAATACTTAGCTGCAAGAAGTATAGCCTCAGCCATACTTACTTCACTAACAATATTCTTTCCAGCAATATCAAATGCTGTTCCGTGGTCTACAGATGTACGGAGTATAGGCATACCGCCTGTAATAGCTATTGTACGCTCAAAATCAAGGGTTTTTGTAGCAATATGCCCCTGGTCGTGGTAAAGGCTTAAAACACTGTTGAATTTGCCTTTAAGGGCAAGATGGAAAACAGAATCCGCACCTATAGGACCGGCTACATCGTAACCCATTTTTTTAAGCTCTTCTATAGCAGGCATAACCTCCTCAACTTCTTCGTTTCCGAAAAGGCCGTGCTCACCGCTGTGCGGGTTAAGACCGGCTATAGCCATTGTTCCTTCTGTTACGCCAAGGCGCTTTAAAGCCTCTGTACAGCGGATAACATAGTCTATAATTCTGTCTTTTTTAATCATATCGCAAGCCTGCCTTAAAGAAACATGTCTTGTAAGGAAAAATACTCTTAATCCTCTTACTTCAAACATTGTAAGCGGGTCTGGTGTATTTGTAAGAGCACCGAAAATTTCTGTATGTCCTATAAAGTTAATGCCGCCGGCTCTTAAAGCCTCTTTATTAATTGGTGTTGTGGCAACAGCGTCAACTTTTCTGTCATTGGCAAGCTGAACTGATTTTTCTATGTACTCATAAGCCGCCTTGCCGCACATTCCCTGAACCTTTCCAAACTCAAACTTATCCATATCAATGTTGTCAAGGTCTATAACATTAACAACACCTTCTGAATAATCGCCGTTTTCAGGCTCATCTATTACATTAACACTAAGGTTTGTGCCAGTAATTTTAACAGCGTTTTCTATTATTTTTTTGTCGCCAACAACAACACATCTTGCAGCATCAAATATTTCTTTAAGGGCTAAAGCCTTAACTGTAATTTCAGGACCTACTCCGGCAGGGTCTCCTATTGGTATGGCTACTAAAGGTTTCATATAATTCCTCCAAATTTATTAATTATTTATTTTCCTTAACAGATAATTCATACATGTTTTCATAGCGTAACGGTCACCAACCATTCCGCCTTTTGTAACTATTTTAAGTCCGTCAAACTCACCTGAAAGCATTTCGCCGTGTGCTGCCAAAGGCGCAACGTCCTCCACCAGTTTAAGACCAGCTACATTAAGTCTTTTACATACAGCAACGGTTATATCTCCGCCGGATGTATAAAGCCCCTTAAATGACCTGTCACCACGAAGTATTTTTTCTGTTACCTCGGCAAAAGCGTCGTTTATAATTCTTGATACGCCTTCAGCTGATGTATTGTAGTATTCCATATATGTTTTAAATGAAATTCGCTTAGCCGGGAAAATGCCGTCGCCTACAACTGAACACATTTCATAATCGTCGCACTTATAGAGTATTTCATTAGCAAGACGGGCAATTTCTGCCTCACGCCTTTCCGGACTTCTTAAAAACTCCTCTGTTTCTGCATAAATATTAAGTGTTTTTGGCTGTGTCTGCAAAAATTCTTCAAGCTGACCTCTTGCAACAGCATTTGTAGTACCTATAACAGCCAGAACCTTATTATGGCTCTTTTTAGCCTTTGTGCTTGGCACAAGCTTGCTAACTACAGTAGCTGTAAATATTCCCGGATCTACAGTAATAAAATTTACACCGCTTTTAATGACAGCATCAGCAACCAAATCCATATCATCCTGAGTAAGGCTGTCGAATATTATAATTCTTTTGCCTTCCTTTTTGTAAAGCTTAATTTTATCAGATATGTAATCAACGCCATACATCATATCGTCTACCATAATGGAGCCAATATCATATTTGCTTTGTTTCCTGAAAAGCAGTGACGGAAGCGGAGTATTGATAGAAGCCAAAGGGTCTGCAGCAGCTTCTGTTTTATGCAAAGGCACACCGTTAACAAGCACATAGCCTCCGATAATTACTCTGTTTGCCTGAGGGAAGCACGGAACAACCATAGCTATGGCATCGTTATCTAAAGCATCAAGCATGGCATCGGTTTCGCTTCCAAGGTTTCCTCTTAAAGTAGAATCAATTCTTTTGGAATATACTGATATATTCTCATTCATAAAAAACTTTGTTGCGTTATAAACCAGCTTGTACGCTGTATCTGAATTAACCTGACGGCTGTTTGTAGGATAAACAATACAATCACACTCAGGCATATTATTAGGATCAAGGCCTTCCATATTAACTATAGAATATGTATCGTAACCATAACCGCTTATCATAACGCCGGTGGCGTTTCCGCCGGTAAGGTCGTCAGCAATTACAACACACTTGTGCATAAATTATCCCCCTTTAGGTTGACTTTTGATTATAAAAACAAGCCAGATACGTTTCAAAAATATACAAATTTATCCACAAAACAACGTATACAGCTATATATTTTGTTATTTATAACCAATATTATATGCCAAAGGCGGGTGTGTGTCAATGCGCCATTACATGCTAAAATAGCAGCAAACCCATGTTTTAAACTTCCCGAAAAGCTTTAAAAACATGGGTTTATGCCGCATCACAAATCAAAAACAGATTTATTTTTATGATAAATTAATGTTTTTATATTAATTAAATTACAGTTAAAAATCTGAATATAACATTATATAAATTTGCATATCCTCTGCATAGAGCACTCGTTAAAGCCAAAAGCCTCTGCCTTTGTAACTTTGCCGTTTGCAACTTTAAGCATCTCGTTAAAAAGGTCTTCGCCTCTTTGGTCTATTGTTTTTTCGCCTGTTAAAACAACGCTGGCATCAAAATCGATATTATCTTTCATATTAGCGTATGTTTTGGCATTTCCTGTAACCTTAATTACAGGAGCAATAATGTTTCCTGTAGGTGTTCCGCGGCCTGTTGTAAATATTATAAGCTGACAGCCTCCGGCAACCATAGCAGTAACAGAGGCCACATCAAATCCTGGTGTATCCATAATAAGAGCGCCTTTTTTAGTAGGCATCTGAGCGTATTCAAGAACCTCCATAATAGGTCTTGTGCCGCCTTTATAAATACAGCCAAGGGATTTTTCTTCTATAGTTGAAATTCCGCCTTCTTTGTTGCCCGGTGTAGGCTGGCCTGTTCTTAAATTCTGCTTTACGTTTGCCAAATGCTCCTCAAGGTCTTTGCATATTCCAATAATCTGCTTTTTAATTTCCGGTGTAGCAGCTCTTTTGGCAAGTATATGTTCTGCGCCTATAAATTCAGTTGTTTCGCTCATAACAGCAGAGCCGCCGTTATCTACAACCATATCGCTGACCTTTCCAACAACAGGATTTGCCGCAAGTCCGCTTGTAGCATCGCTTCCGCCGCACTCAAGACCAATGAAAAGCTCGCTTAATGGGATTTCCTCTTTTTTAATAAGAGAAGCTTCCTGAACAAACTTTCTTGCCGCCTTTACGGCTTTGTTAATGGCATTTACTGTGCCGCCTTCGTCCTGAATAACAACAACTTCCAGGGGTTTATTGGTTTTTTCTCTTATGGCATCAGCCATTTTGTCAGGTGTACAGCCTTCACAGCCAAGACCAACAAGAACTGTAGCGTATATGTTAGGGTTAGCGGCAAAGCCTGAGTACATATCATAGCAAATTTTAAGGTTCTGCTCTACCTCTGAACAGCCTGCCTGATTGCTTACATACACAGCACCTTCTACCTGGTCAGCTACAATTCTGCATGTTTCGCTTGAACAAACACATGTAGGCAGAATAAGCACTTTATTTCTGATGCCTGCTTTGCCGTCAGGCCTTCTGTATCCCATAAAATTCATATTGCGTTCCTCCTTTAATCAGTAAAATTAAAGCTCGTCCTCATAATTTCTTGGAAGTGACATAATGTTTTTGTGACTAATCCAGCATCCCTCATCGGCATCGGAAGTCATACCGCCTATAATCTGACCGTACTTAATTACATGTTCGTCTTTTTTCATGTTTTTAAGCGCTATTTTGTGGTATGCCGGTATGTTTTCTTTAGCGATAACGCTCATTTGAACGCCGTCTTTTACATAACAAACTTTGTCACCTTTTTCAACATCCTGAACAACAGTTGCCACAGTGTCAACAGGTCTTAACATAAGAGCTTTTTTATCCATTAATGAACCCCTCCTTTTTTATATATTATAAATCCAAAACAAATATATTTCAATACATTTAGTATTAAAAATACGTTACATTTTAACTAATAGTATTATTTTTACTATTTTAACCGTAAAAGAAATATTATTTAATAAAAGCGTCGTAATTTAACTTTTTATTCATATTTTTAATTACAATTACATTTCATACAGCAATACCCTCTTTACATAAACACTATTTTTAATTATACTTACATCATACAATAGATTGGAAGTGATAACATGAAAGTAGAAAAGATAAGCGAAAACCAGATAAAACTTATACTTACAAGCGCAGACCTTAAAGAGAACAACTTAAAACTGGAAGAACTTATCAAGCCTTCCGACAAAACTCAGGACCTGTTCAGAGACTTAATGGAAAAAGCTTTCAGCCAGTGCGGCTTTGAGGTTGACAATACTCCTCTTATGGTTGAAGCTACACCAATTTCTGTTGACGGGCTTATGATTATAGTTACCAAACTTCCTGATAAAAATTCCAAAAAAGACAGTATGGCACTTATATCGCAGAACAAGGATTTACGGCGCTATAAGAAAAAAGGCATTGCCGCACTTAAAAGCACACCTATTTCTGAGGATAACATAATTATTTACTCCTTCCTCTGCCTCGATAATGCCATAGACGCATCAGTGCGCATAGCGGGAATGTTTACAGGCTTCAGCGAGCTTTATAAATATAACTGCAAATACTTCCTTCTTCTGCAAAGCGACAAAAAAGAAAATGACGAAACAATGGAGTTTGTCCTTAACGAATATGGAATCAGACATTCATCCAATGTACTGACTAAATATTATTTAATGGAACATGGAAACATATTAATACATAACCCGGCAGTAAAAACAATATACAATAATTTCGCTTAAACTACTTGCGGCTCATTCCTTTTGAGGACTGAGCCGTTTTAAATACATATTGGAGAATTAAATGAAAAAATTGTTTAAATTTGTATTCTTTATATTAATTTTATTGGCCGCCGTGTACGCCTATTCAAAATATATAGAACCTGACAGGCTTACAGTTAAAACTCTTAATATCTCTACCGAAAAAGATATTAATGATTTTAAGGCTGTATTTTTTACCGACACACATTTTGGAGAGCTTTACAGTATTGACAACGCAAAAAAAATATCTGACAAAATTAATTCACTTAATCCGGATATTGTAATATTCGGCGGTGATTTGCTTGATAATTATGCCCGTGACAGTGAAAATCTTGATTTTAAAAAGCTATCATCTGCCCTTTCCTCCATCACAGCCAAAAACGGAAAATACGCTGTTTTTGGAAACCATGACATCGGCGGCGGAGCTGTACGCATGTATAATGACTTTATGACTTCCTGCGGCTTTACCGTTTTGTCTGACGAAAGTGTTTATATTGATGATTACAATATTAAAATTGTAGGCTTTGATGACATTATGATGTCATATACCGAGCCAGAGCTTTACACCCTTAAAAGCGAATATTTTAATGTAATAGCTGCCCACGAGCCTGAAACAGTAAAATATATACAAAGCCGCAGCGACAACTTTATGTTCTCCGGTCACACCCACGGCGGACAGATTTATATACCGTTTTTAACCGACAAAGTCCTTCCACCGGGCTCAGGCGGTTTTAGAAAAGGTCTTTACACCCAAAGCGAAATAAACTCTGACACATCAATTAGTTTGTATGTAAGCAGCGGAATAGGTCTTACAAAAGTGCCTTTCCGGCTTTTCAACACACCAGAAATAATAGAAGTTAACTTTAAAAACCAAAACTGATTTTATATTTCGGTGCATGCTTTGAGCATGCGTTTTTTTATTTTGAATATATTTTATTTTTTGTACCTGCAATATTTTTGTTCCGTCCTCATATACTTAAACAGAAAAGGAGGTATAAAAATATGTATTATCCAAACTGCACCTGTCCAGACGGCTCACAGCCTGATAAAGAGCCGGAAAAACCAGATATGTCATACATTCGTTTTTTAAACGCCATACCAAATAAACCGGAATTAGTAATCGACATATACGTTAACAGAAAACTTGTTGTAAAAAACCTTAAATACCAAGACTTTACAGAGTACATTCCAGCCAAAAGCGGTGTTTATAATGTACAGATTTACCCATCCGGAAACCATACAGAACAGCTTTTAGATATAAGAATAAAAACAGAGCCTGATAAAATTTACACAGCAGCGGCTATAGGTACAGTAAATAATGTAGAACTTGCAGTATTCGAGGATAAGTATATCGAGGACAGCGCCTCAAACGCCTATATGCGCTTTGCAAACCTTTCCCCAGACAGTCCAGGACTTAATGTATTTATAGATGATGTCCCTGTGGTATACGATTTGCAGTATCTTGAGGTTACAGACTACCTTAAATTAAGCGATGGCAAACACACTATGAAAGTTGAAAGAGCCGACAATAACGAGCGCGTTATATCCCATCCTAATATGGTACTTAAAAACGGGTATATTTACACATCCTATATGGTAGGCCTTGTAGACGGAGATCCGTTTATACAGGTTCTTATCCCTCTTGATGGTTCAAGTTACATTAAAACAGACGATAAAGATTGACATTTTTAAAACAATCCACATTTTAAACCGGCACAGCCAGCACTGTGCCGGTTTTATTTTATAAAAAAGCAGTAATTACCTAAATTTTTACATATAAAATCATATATTACATTAAATAATGACAAATTCATAACAAAAAACAATAGTAAATCACATAAAAAAGATGTATAATTTTTATAACAATATAGTTATCTAAAATATATAAGTAAGGGGGATTGTTCTTTGAGCCGACTTAGTATTATAACACCTGATTACGCCCAGACCGTAGTCGAAAACCTCTATAAAGACATAGAGCGTAGAATAACAGCAAGCCCGCCGGGCATATGTCCTATTGACATTTCAAATGCTTTTTTGAAAATGTGTCATGCCCAAACCTGCGGAAAGTGCGTTCCATGCCGTGTAGGCCTTACACAGCTTTCAAAGCTTATGGACGATGTTTTAGACGGCAACGCAACACTGGAACATATAGACATAATTGAAAAAACAGCACGTGTTATTAAAAATACAGCCGACTGCGCCATAGGCTATGAGGCCGCAAATATGGTACTTAAAGGCGTTGTTGGCTTCAGAGACGATTATATAGAGCACATAGAAAATAAGCGCTGCAGGTTTAACATTTATCAGCCGGTTCCTTGTGTCTCCCTTTGTCCTGCCGGAGTTGACATACCAGGATATATTGCCCTTGTAAATGACGGCCGGTGTGCCGATGCCATAAGGCTTATACGAAAAGATAACCCGTTTCCGGTTTCCTGCGCCTTCGTATGCGAGCACCCTTGTGAAGCGCGCTGCCGTAGAAACATGATAGACGATTCTATTAATATCCGCGCTTTAAAACGCTATGCCGCAGACCATGCCGGTATAGTGCCTGCTCCTGAAAAAGCCGCTTCTACAGGCAAAAAAGTAGCTATTATCGGCGGCGGCCCAAGCGGACTGAGCGCCGCATACTATCTTTCACTTATGGGGCACAGTGTTGAAGTGTTTGAAAAGCGCGATAAATTAGGCGGTATGCTCCGCTATGGCATACCAAGTTACCGTCTGCCGCGTGAGCGCCTTCAGGAAGATATAGAGTGTATACTTTCAACCGGCGTTAAAATACACACCGGTGTTGAGATAGGTAAAGACATCACAATACCGCAGCTTAATGATGATTTTGACTGTATTTATATCGCTATAGGCGCCCATAACGACAAAAAAATAGGCATAGACGGCGAGGATAAGCGCGGTGTAATTTCAGCTGTTGAAATGCTCCGCTCCATTGGTGACAACACCCTTCCTGACTTTACCAAAAAACGTGTTGTAGTAGTAGGCGGCGGAAATGTAGCTATGGACTGCACAAGAAGCGCCAAGCGTTTAGGCGCTGAGAGCGTAACATGTGTTTACCGCAGAAGACGTGTTGACATGACAGCTCTTCCTGAAGAAGTTGAAGGCGCCGAGTCAGAAGGCTGTGAAATACTCTGCCTTCAGGCGCCGGTTAAAATTTCAGGTGATGAAGACGGAAATGTAACATCTATCTGGATTCAGCCTCAGATAGCCGGAGAAATAGACTCTTCCGGACGGCCAAAACCTGTAAACGCAAATGCAGAGCCTATCCGCCTTGCCTGCGATATAGTAATAGCGGCTGTAGGCCAGGGAATAGAGATACAGCCTTTTGAGGAATTCGGTGTTAAAGTAAAACGCGGCGTTATTGATACCCTTGCCAGCAACGAAGTCACAAACATCGACGGAATATTTGCAGGCGGCGACTGTGTAACAGGCCCGGCAACAGTTATAAGAGCCATAGCCGCCGGTAAAGTTGCATCAGCCAATATAGACGAATACCTTGGCTTTAATCATATAATTTCAACTGATGTAGAAGTTCCGCTTCCGCGGCTTAATGTTAAGCCTGCCTGCGGAAGAATGAACACAAAAGAACGCAGTGCCGGAGAGAGAAACAGCGATTTTAATTTAATAGAAACCGGTCTTACCCATGAAGAAGCACTGCTTGAGTCCAGCCGCTGTTTAAGATGCGACCATTACGGATACGGCATATTCAAAGGAGGTAGAATTGAGAAATGGTAAAACTTACAATAGACAACATACCTGTTGAGGTAAGCGAAAACACCACTATACTTGAAGCCGCCAAGGCCGCCGGTATAAACATTCCTACCCTATGCTATCTTAAAGACATTAATGAGATAGCCGCCTGCCGTGTCTGTATAGTCGAGATAGAAGGCATGGACAGACTTATATCCTCATGCAATAACTCTGTCCGCGAGGGCATGAAAGTATATACCAACAGTCCAAAGGTGCGTGAAGCCAGAAGGGTAAATGTAGAGCTTATACTCTCACAGCACAATACCAACTGCGCTTACTGCTCCAGAAGCGGCAACTGCGCACTTCAAAAAGTGGCTAATGATTTGGGAATATACGAAACAGCATACGAAAAAATAGTGCCTAAAAAGAATTGGAGTCCGCGAGCTATACTTAAACGCGATGCTTCAAAGTGCATAAAGTGCATGAGATGTATACAAATTTGCGATAAAGTACAGAGCCTTCATATTTGGGACGTAGACGGCACAGGTTCAAGAACAACTGTAGATGTGGCTCAAAACAGGCGTATTATGGATTCCGACTGTTCAATATGCGGCCAGTGCATAACCCACTGCCCTGTAGGTGCTCTTTACTGCCGGGATGATACAGACAGATTTTTCGACGCTTTAGCTGATAAAGATAAAGTTGTTGTTGCCCAGATAGCTCCTGCCGTAAGAGCTGCATGGTGCGAAAAGCTTGGAATAGAGCGCAAAAAAGCAACTGTCGGCAAAATTACTGCCGCTCTTAAACGCATGGGTGTTAAATATGTTTTTGATACAGACTTTTCTGCCGACCTTACCATTATGGAAGAAGGCAGTGAACTTTTAAAACGAATTGCAGAGGGAGAAAACAAATATCCGCTCTTTACTTCCTGCTGTCCGGCATGGGTACGTTTTATAAAATCTCAGTACCCTGATATGGTAGACAGCCTTTCAACAGCCAAATCGCCTCAGCAGATGTTCGGTGCAATACTTAAAACATACTATGCTAAAATACTGAATATACCATCTGAAAAGCTGTTCTTTGTTTCTGTTATGCCATGTGTAGCCAAAAAGAAAGAAGCTTCACTTCCTACTATGGATGACGCAAAAACAGGCCGGGATGTTGATTTGGTTCTTACAACCAGAGAGCTTGTTAAAATAATACGCGCCGAACACATAAACGTAGAAAGCCTTACTGATGTGCCTTTTGATTACCCAATAGAAACAAGCAGCGGCGCAGGCGTTATATTCGGAACAACAGGCGGCGTTATGGAAGCGGCTTTAAGAACGGCATATTTTATTATAGAAGGCCATAACCCTGAACCTGATATGTTCAAAGATGTGCGTATAGAAAGCGGAATTAAAAAAGCCACATTTAAATTAGGTGAAAAAGAATTAAATATAGCTGTAGCCAGCGGCCTTGGCAATGCCAGAAAACTTATTAAATCAATAAGAAGCGGCAAAGAGCATTTTGACTTTGTAGAAATAATGGCCTGTCCCGGCGGCTGTTCCGGCGGCGGCGGTCAGCCTATACACGAAGGCAGTGAGCTTTACGCCGTTAGAGGAAATGAACTGTACTCATTAGATAAGGATTCACAAATACGCTACAGCCACGGTAACCCTGAAATTGCAAACCTTTATAAAAACTTTCTTGAAACACCGCTTTCTGAAAAAGCCGAAGAACTTCTGCACACCAATCATCACGGCTGGTCAATGCCTTCCGAAAGCGAGCATATATAAATTTAAAACACTCTTAAAGGGTGTCGGCTTTTACCGATGCCCTTTATTTAGTCAAATAAATTATTGGAGTTAGAAAAATGTATATAATATTTATATTAGTAAGCTTCTGCGCCTGCGTTATAGGCCGCATATGCGGTCTTGGCGGCGGAGTAATAATAAAACCTGTATTGGACGCTTTTGGTCTTGTAAGTCCGCAAGTTATAAATTTTTTATCAAGCTGCACTGTACTTGTAATGACAGCTTATTCAGTTTCAAAAGCAGTAATTAAAAAAGACGTTAAAATGGATTTATCCATAAGCACGCCTTTAGCTATTGGCTCGTGTATAGGCGGAATTGCCGGCAAAAAGATATTTACATCGTTAATTTCACTTCTTCCTTCTGCGGATATGTCGGCTATGGTTCAGGCGGCAATACTGCTTTTTATGCTTATACCTGTATTAATATTTACGCTTTTTAAAAGCAAAGTACACACATACAGCATAAAAAACAAAGCTCTTTGTGTTGTTGCAGGCTTTGTTTTAGGCGTAATTTCGGCATTTTTAAGCGGCGGAAGCGGACCTATGAATATGGCTGTACTGCTGTTTTTGTTCTCTATGCCATCAAAAGCAGCAGTTATAAACTCGCTTTATATAATACTTTTTTCACAAACAGCAAGCTTTATACAAACAGTTGCGTCAAAAAGCATACCGTCATTTAATGTTCTAATACTTATTGGAATGGTTATTGGCGCAATTTTAGGCAGTGAGTGCGGAAGGTTTGTAAATAACAAAATAAGTTCAAAAACAGTAGACAAGCTTTTTATACTGCTTCTGCTTTCACTTATAGCTTTAAATATATTTAACATAGTAAAATATATTTAAATATAAATGGTATCGAGCAAGCCAACACCCCTTCCTCAAAAACATATTTTTCAGATTTTTGACTATTGTACAGAAATATAAATCAGAACTTCCGTCGGCTAAAAAGTCTTCTGTTTCCTGCTTTTTTCACAAAAATTGAATTTTCACTGCTGATTTCATTTAGGAAGCTTACTGACAATTCATTTTCCAAATCCTTGCGCATAGTTGAAAAAACTATAAAAATATTTTCTGTAAAAATAAAAATACCGGTTTAAGCCGGTATTTTTATTTTAGAAGGGGTTTTAATGCAATTTTTTAAGGGTTTTTAATTTTAAGGGGTTATGTTCGTTTCTATGTTTTGTATTATGCCATTAAATTATGTATACAAAATGGATATAGTGTAAATAATTTGTTAAAACTAAATAAAAAAAAAAAAGAGCCTTTCTGCAAAACACAGAAGGCTCTTTTTAATTATAGTTTGTGCTTGAGTATCTTTAAAGCCATATTAAGCATATCATCCGGCATATCATTTACAAGAATTACATCTTTTAAATTCTTGAATTCTGACAAAAGCACGTTTTTTATACTATCCTCAAAAGTGCTTGCCGATGCCGGACATGTCATGCACTGACCAATAAGTTTTACACGAAGTATGTTGTTATTAAAGCTTACTATTTCCATATCTCCGCCATGGCTTATTAAATATGGCCGTATATTTTTTTCTATGAAA
>CALWHR010000149.1 GCA_944380455.1 uncultured Clostridia bacterium | reverse complement strand
TTCCTGAAAGATTTGACCTTACTTATACAGACAAAGACGGCACAAAGAAACGCCCTGTTATGATTCACCGTGTATGCTTCGGCTCAATCGAAAGATTTATAGGTATACTTATTGAGCATTATGCAGGCGCCCTTCCTACATGGCTTTCACCTGTACAGGTTAAGGTTCTTCCAATTTCCGACAAGTTTGCTGATTATGCAGACAGCGTAGCTGCTAAGCTTGACGAAGCTGGTGTTAGAGTTGAAACAGACCACAGAGCAGAAAAGATAGGCTTTAAGATTAGAGAAGCAAGAAACGAAAGAGTGCCTTACATGCTTGTGGTTGGTGAAAAAGATGTTGAGGCAAATGCTGTTTCTGTCCGTTCAAGAGAAAACGGTGAGGAAGGTCAGCAGAGCATTGATGAGTTTATTGCAAGAATTACAAAAGAAATTAAAGAAAGAGCATAATGAAGAAAAATGCGGATACGTATGTATCCGCATTTTTAGTAATAATTAAGTTTTAATTAAGATAGAAAAACCGTATCTGCTTCCATATTTAATACTTAATAAGTCCGGAACTATAAAATTTTTTGGCCAGTTCCTCATAGAGCTCTTTTGTTTCCAAGTCGGTCAGACTTTGTACAGATTCATATATAATTCTTTTTTGGGCGGGAAGAGGAAGGTTAAGAAATTCTTCTTCGGAATAATTTGTTATATCCAAATTAAGTCCTCCTTTATATTTTGATATATTTATTATTTCAAATAATTAAAATATAAAGTTATGAATCCTTTTCCATTTATAAAAAATAAAAAAACGGCCATAAAATGACCGCTTATTTTACTTACATTTTTTCAAGTTTTACGTTTTTGGAAGTGCCGTTTGCCTCAACACTGAATGAAACCTTGCCGGATAAGCCGGAATTAACACTGCCAATGTTAAAGTCATCTACAACTACACGGTATTCATTTTCCGGCTCAAGTTCCATTGTAATCTGTATATCACCTAAGCCTTCTATTGAAAATGAAACTAATGATTTATTTTCAGTAAAATTATGTACAGCGCTGCCAGGAACGGATTCAAGCAAAAGTCTGCCGTTTTTTTCAAGCCTTGTAATCTCGCTGAATGTTTTTACATAATAAACATCACCATTAACATTAAAATCAGGCACTTTCTTTTTTGAATCTGCTGTATAATCTCCAAAACTAAGAGTGCCGTTATCTTCCAAACGAATTAACTCATCAACAACTGCCATCTTAACTACCCTCCTAATAATTATAATACAATGCCGGTTGGACGGTTTAGTATTCATAAATTATTATACCAACTTAAAATCAATTTGTATATAAGTAAAATGTTAATAAAGTGTTTACTTTAATAATTTAATTATTTTATCATAATTAAAACAGAGTGAATATTGACAGCAGTTTTATTAAATTGATATATTACCATAAAGGAATTTTAATTAAGGTGGTTTTTAAAATGAAGGAAAAAACCGTTTATGTATGCTCATCATGCGGTACTGTTTCACCTAAGTGGATGGGTATGTGCCCTAAATGCGGGGAGTATAATACATTTACAGAAGAAACTGTACGTGAAGAAACTAAAAAAGGCTCAAAAAGCGACAAGAATAGAAAACAGGCAAGGGTTCTGCGCCTTAAAACTGCTCAAAGCGGTGAAGGCGAAAGAATAGTAACCGGCATAAGTGAATTTGACCGTGTTGTAGGCGGTGGGCTTGTAAAAGATTCAGTAACTATTTTAACATCACCTCCAGGCGGCGGAAAAAGTACTCTTGCCCTAACAATATCAAATGCGGCGGCAAAATTAGGCTTTAATGTGCTTTATGCCTCCGGTGAGGAAAGCGAAAGCCAGATTAAAAGCCGTGCTGACAGAATTTTAAATGACATACACTCAAATGTATGGCTTATGGCTGATAACAGCATGGATAATGTAATTATAGCCGCTGAAAAGACAAATGCGGATTTGGTAATTGTGGACAGTATACAGACATTTGCTCTTTCGGAATTTCTGCCTGCCAGAGCTGGAAATCCTACTCAGACTATGGAATGTGCCGGAGAGCTTGTGCGTATTGCCAAAGGCGGAGTTAAACCGGTTGCCGTTATTATTATAGGCCAGATGAACAAAAGTGATGAATTAGCCGGATTAAGAAGTTTGGAACACTTGGCAGATACGGTTTTGATTATAGACGGAAACAACGAAGATGAGCTTAGAAGTATTATGGCTACCAAAAACAGATTTGGAAGCACTGGAGAAATGGGATTTTTCTCTATGACAGAAGAAGGCCTTGTGTCTATAGATAACCCTTCTGAATTTTTTGTAACATCAAGAAATGAAAACGAGGCAGTAAGCGGCAGTGCCATAACTGTAGTGCGTGAAGGCTCGCGGCCTATTATTGTTGAGGTTGAGAGCCTTGTATCCCGTTCTTTTACGCCGTATCCTCAAAGAATAGGTGAGTCTTTAAAAAGAGAACAGCTTAATACATTAATTTCTATACTTGAAGAAAGATGCTCTGTTAATTTATTTGACAAAAATGTTGTTGTTAAGGCTGTTGGTGGTCTTAAATTAAGAGAGCCTTCTGCAAACATGGCTATTTTAATAAGCATTGCCTCGTCTTTTTATAATAAATCGGTTAAAAGCACAACGGCTTTTATAGGTGATGTAGGCCTTACAGGAGAGATTAAAAAAGTGCCTTCTACCGAACTGCGTATAAAAGAATTGAACCGAATGGGATTTAAAAAGGTTTATATTTCACAAGAGGCTTTTAGAAATTTGAAAAATATTGACAAACTTACAATTGAAATTTGCCCTAAAAAGTATATAAGAGAGGTTATTTCGGAAGTTTTTGGATGAAAAAACAATGTAATATAAGCAAAACTTATGGAAGGTGTAAATAAAATATAGTTTACTAATGTGTATACATATATTATAATACTAACAGTAAGTTAAAAGTTTACAATTAACATTGTTATTCATAATATTCCGGGAGGGATTAGAATGGAGAATATAAAAATAAATAGTTTTAAAAGAGTTCTTGTTGCAAACCGCGGCGAAATTGCCATAAGGGTTTACAGAGCTCTTAATGAATTGGGTATTCAGACAATAGGCATTTATTCAAAAGAGGATAAATATTCTCTTTTCAGAACGAAAGCCGATGAGTCTTATGAGCTTGACAGAAAAAAAGGTGCTATTGAGGCTTACCTTGATATTCCCGGCATTATTAAAATTGCCAAGGAAAAAGGCGCTGACGCAATCCACCCTGGTTATGGATTTTTATCTGAAAACTCCGACTTTGCTCAGGCATGTGCCGATAACGGCATAGTATTTATAGGCCCGGACAAAGCAAGCATGGACGCTATGGGTGATAAAATCTCATCCAAAAAAATGGCCATTGAATGTAATGTGCCTATTATACCGGGCGTTGACCATGCTTTAACAAGCGAGGAAGAGGCTCTTGCAGTAGCTGATAAAATTGGTTATCCTGTAATGCTTAAAGCTTCAAACGGCGGCGGCGGACGCGGTATGAGAATTGTAAACAGTAAAGAAGACATGCCGAAAGAGTACAACGAAGCAAGGACAGAGTCTAAAAAGGCTTTCGGCAGTGAGCAGATTTTTATTGAAAAATACCTTAGAGCGCCAAAGCATGTAGAGGTACAGGTTTTAGGTGACCAGTACGGAAACATTGTACATCTTTTTGACAGGGACTGCTCAGTTCAGAGAAGACATCAGAAAGTAGTAGAATACGCTCCGGCTTTTACAATTAAGCAGGAAGTGCGTGAGAGAATGTTTGCTGATGCCGTAAGGCTTGCTAAGCATGTAGGCTACAAAAATGCAGGTACACTTGAGTTCCTTGTTGATGCTGACCAGAATTATTATTTTATAGAGATGAACCCTCGTATACAGGTAGAGCACACTGTAACTGAAATGGTTACAAATATAGATATAGTAAGAAGCCAGATACTTATTGCGGAAGGTTATCCTTTAAATTCAGATGAAATAAGTATCAAGTCACAGGAAGATATTATTTGCAGCGGCTATGCTATTCAGGCAAGGGTTACAACAGAAGACCCGGCAAACAATTTCCTTCCTGATACAGGAAAAATATCCGTTTACCGCTCAGGAGCCGGAAATGGTATTCGTCTTGACGGCGGTACGGCGTATACTGGTGCTGAAATTACACCATACTACGACAGCCTTCTTGTTAAAATTATATCTCACGACAGAAACTTTGCCACAGCTGCAAACAAGGCTATAAGAGCTTTAAGAGAAACACGTGTAAGAGGTGTAAAAACAAATATTCCTTTCCTTATAAATGTGCTTAAAGACGAAACATTTGTTAAGGGTGCGTGCACAACTACATTTATTGAGGAAACACCAAGCCTTTTTGAAATAGAATTAAGCAAAGACAGAGCTACTAAGATTGCAGAGTTTATAGGCAACAGAATGGTAAACGAAATGCAGGGCGAAAAACCAGATTTTACAAGCGTTCCTGCTCCTAAGCTTTTTGAAACTGGTGCGTTTACAGGCTCAAGAGATGAATTTTTAAAACTTGGCGCTAAAGAATTTACACAAAAAATACTTGGCGAAAAACGTCTTTTTATTACAGATACATCTATGCGTGATGCACATCAGTCACTTATGGCAACACGTATGAGAACTATAGACCTTGTTAAGGTTGCGCCTCTTACAAACCAGGTAATGAGAAATGCTTTTTCTGTTGAAGCATGGGGCGGAGCTACATTTGATGTTGCTTATAGATTCCTTAACGAGTCACCTTGGATTAGACTTCAGGATTTAAGGGAAAGAATGCCTAATACTCTTATCCAGATGCTTTTAAGAGCAGCAAACGCAGTAGGTTACAGCAACTATCCGGATAACGTAGTTACAGAGTTTATTAAAGAAGCTGCTGAAAGAGGTGTTGATGTATTTAGGATATTCGACAGCCTTAACTGGATGGAAAACATGAAGCTGCCTGTTGAGGAAGCCCTTAAAACAGGCAAAATTGTAGAAGGTGCTATTTGTTACACAGGCGATATACTTAATCCAAACGAGAAGAAATATACAGTTGAATATTACATTAAAAAGGCTAAAGAGCTTGAAGCTATGGGCTGCCATATATTTGCTATTAAGGATATGGCCGGACTTCTTAAACCATATGCTGCAAAAGAGCTTTTTACAGCTCTTAAATCAGAGCTTAAAATACCTGTTCACCTTCATACACATGATTCAACAGGTAACGGCGTAAGCACAATACTTATGGCTGCTGAAGCCGGTGTTGATATTGCCGATGCAGCTGTTGAGGCTATGTCAAGCCTTACAAGCCAGCCTTCAATGAACTCTATTGTTGAGGCTCTTAAAGGAACTGAAAGAGATACACTTTTAGACAGTACAGAGCTTGCAAGACTCAGCAAATACTACGCCGATGTAAGAAAAGTATACTATAGCTTTGAAAGCAACCTTAAAACACCTAATACTGAAATTTACAGATATGAAATTCCTGGCGGTCAGTATTCAAACCTTTTAGCTCAGGTTAAGTCTATGGGCGGAAGCGATGAGGACTTTGAGGAAATTAAAAAGCTTTACAAACAGGCAAATGAGCTTTTCGGAAATATTATAAAAGTAACTCCTACAGCTAAAATTGTAGGTGATATGGCTATATTTATGTTCCAGAACAAGCTTAACGCAGAAACAATATTTACAGAAGGAAAAGACCTTTCTTATCCAGACTCTGTAATTGAGTACTTTATGGGTATGGTAGGCCAGCCTGATGGCGGTTTCCCAGAAGAACTTCAAAAAATAGTACTTAAAGACAGAAAACCTCTTACAGAAAGAGCCGGCAAGAGCCTTGAGCCTGCTAACTTTGAGGAAATTGAAAAGCATATACTCCAGCACCTTCCAAGTAATCTTGTAGAAAAGAAACATCTTATCAGTTATGCCCTTTATCCAAAGGTATTTGATGACTTCTGCAAACATCTTGAGTACTATAATGATGTATCAAGACTTGAAAGCCATGTTTTCTTCTACGGACTTAAAAAAGGCGAAGAAACAATGCTTAAACTTGGCGAAGGCAAGAACCTTATTATTAAGTTTAACGAAATGAGTGAGCCAAATGCTGAGGGTGTAAGAACACTTTCATTTGAGATTAATGGTGTAACACGTGATGTAACTGTAGTTGATAAGAAAGTTGAAGAAACTGTTGATAAACATCCAAAGGCAGATAAATCAAATGCCCTTCATGTTGGTTCACCTATACCGGGAACAGTTGGTAAGATTCATGTTAAGGCCGGTGACCATATTGAAAAGAACAGCCTTCTTCTTACAGTAGAGGCTATGAAGATGGAAACATCTATACTTTCAACATTTGCCGGTACTGTAAAAGAAGTACTTGTAAAAGAAGGCGAAAAAGTACAGCCTGACGACCTTCTTATAGTATTTGACTCAATGGATAAAGCCGCTGAGTAATTAAAAATAATAATTAAATTAAAACGGATAAACTCTGGGGTTTATCCGTTTTTGTTTTTATGCTAAAATCTTTAAATAAAAACAACTACGCTTTATGGGGTGGAAATATGGCAAAAAAGAACTCAAGAAATACAAAAGGACGAATAATATCAGCGGCATGGGAGCTGTTTTATGAGCAGGGCTATGACGATACCACAGTGGAAGAAATAATTGATAAATCACAAACATCAAAAGGGTCTTTCTATCATTATTTTGAGGGAAAAGACGCTCTTTTAAGCTCACTTTCAATTCTTTTTGACGAAAAGTATCAGGAACTTATGGAAGTAATGGACAAGGACATGGACAGCTTTGAAAAGCTTATGTACTTAAACAGAGAGCTTTTTAAAATGATAGACAACAGCATTTCTTTGGACCTTTTGGCAAGGCTTTATTCTTCTCAGCTTGTAACAAAGGGCGAAAAGCACTTAATGGACCACAACAGAATTTATTTTAAGGTTCTTAGGCAAATAGTCCTTGAAGGCCAGCAGAGAGGTCAGATAAGAGATGACATAACGGTTAACGAAATTGTTAAGGTATATGCCATGTGTGAGAGAGCTTTTTTATATGACTGGTGTATTTGCAGCGGTGAGTATTCGCTTTTGCAGTATTCCGAAAAGGTATTTCCAATGCTTTTTGGTAAATTCAGAGCATAGTATTAATTTTAATACGAAGAAATATCCAATAAATATTTTAAAAATAGTATAGTAATTATTACTTAAAATTCAAAGAGAATTTATAAAAATGAAAATTTGATATAGAATATAGTCTATACTAAATTCTGTGTTTCAGTCTAATTTAATATATGGTATAATGCAGACAATTTTACAAATTTTAACTTAGAGGGGTAATAAAAAATGGACAAATATCAAATCTGCATTATGATATCCATAGGCGTATACCTTATAGGTATGCTTATTGTGGGTGCTATTTGCTCAAAAAAGAATAACAGCGCCGATGACTTTTATCTAGGCGGCAGACAGCTTGGACCTATTGTTACAGCTATGAGCGCTGAAGCTTCGGACATGAGCAGCTGGCTTTTAATGGGGCTTCCTGGAGTTGCTTATCTTTCTGGTATATGTGACGCTGGCTGGACAGCTATAGGGCTTGCTATAGGCACATATGTAAACTGGCTTATTGTGGCTAAAAAAATCAGACAGTATACACATGTATGTAAAAACTCAATTACAATACCTGATTTCTTTTCTAACCGTTACCGCGACAGCAGCAATATAATAATGGCTCTTTCTGCGGCTATAATACTTATATTCTTTGTGCCATATACGGCTTCGGGCTTTGCTGCCTGCGGAAAACTTTTTTCAAGCCTTTTTGGTGTGGATTATTTAACAGCTATGATTATAAGCGCTGTTGTAATTGTTGGTTATACAGCTCTTGGTGGATTTTTGGCTGCCAGTACAACAGACCTTATACAAAGTATTGTTATGACTGTAGCTCTTATAATTGTACTTGTATTCGGTGTTCATGTGGCAGGCGGTATGGATAATGTTATTGCAAATGCAAAAGAGCTTCCGGGATATTTATCGATGAACGCTACCTATGTTTTGGAAACAAATACAGCTTCACCTTACGGATTTATTACCAAGCTTTCAACACTGGCTTGGGGTCTTGGATACTTCGGCATGCCGCACATACTTTTAAGATTTATGGCTATAAATGACCATAATAAGCTCAAGCTCTCAAGAAGGATTGCAACTGTTTGGGTTGTTATATCTCTTGCTGTTGCAATATTTATTGGTGCTGTTGGTCTTGCTATGACAAATGTAGGTGCTGTTAGATTCCTTGAAGGTTCAGCTTCTGAAACAATTATTGTAGAAATTTCATCACTTTTAAGCCGTATTGGAGTTGTTCCGGCTCTTTTAGCTGGTGTTATACTGGCCGGTATTTTAGCTTCTACAATGTCCACAGCTGACTCTCAGCTTATAGCGGCTTCATCTGCTGTTTCTAAAAATATATTCGGTATTTTTGTTGACATTAATAACGAGCCTAAAAGGACTATGGCAATGGCAAGAATTACACTTCTTGTTATAGCTGTTATTGCTGCTGTAATAGCAAGAAATCCTGACAGTTCAGTATTTGGCATAGTTTCATTTGCTTGGGCAGGCTTTGGCGCTTCTTTTGGCCCTGTTGTGCTCTTTGCACTTTTCTGGAGAAGGTCAAACAGATATGGTGCTATTGCCGGCATGATTTCCGGCGGTGCTATGGTATTTATTTGGAAATACCTTATCAAGCCAATGGGCGGAATTTGGAATATATACGAGCTTCTTCCGGCATTTATTATTGCATGTTTGTTTATTGTAGTTGTAAGCCTTTTAACGGAAGCTCCTTCAAAAGAAATTACAGACGAGTTTGACAGAGTAAAAGCACTAAAGGACTGATAATATGAACAGCGGCTTTGTAGAAATAGACGTACATGGCATGAACAGGTTTCAGGCTAAGACTTATATTGACAGTGTACTTAAAAAAGCCAACAAAGATGTTTACAGGATTAATATTGTGCATGGTTACCGCAGCGGCTCTTCACTTAAAGAAATGATAAGAAAAGAATACCGCTCCCATCCTAAAGTAAAAAGAATGGAACTTGGACTTAATGATGGGGAAACAACACTTGTATTAAGGGACTTATTTTAAAAAATACATTTTATCCGGCTTATAAATATATTTGAGCCGGATTTTTGTTATGGTAAATTACACTTTAATATGGTAAAATACTACCAATATTCTATTTTTAATTTAAAAATTGGGAGGTGCTTTATGAAAGCGGTTATTGCTATAGATTCATTTAAAGGCAGTCTTTCATCTTTGGAAGCAGGAAATACTGTTAAAAAAGCCTTTGAAAATGTATTTAAAGGTAAAGCGATTGTGTTTCCTGTTGCCGATGGAGGTGAAGGAACCGTTGACACACTTTTAAGCGCTTTAAACGGTGAACGAATAAATATTGATGTAACTGGTCCTTTAGGGGAGCAGGTTAATGCTTTTTACGGTATAATAAATAACGGAAAAACGGCAGTTATTGAAATGGCATCTGCATCTGGCCTCCCAATGGTACCGGAAAACAAACGTAATCCATTAAATACTACGACTTACGGTGTAGGGGAGATTATAAAAGATGCAGTAAAAAGAGGTGTTCGTGATTTTGTAATAGGCCTTGGTGGAAGTGCTACAAATGACGGCGGAATGGGTATGCTCTCGGCACTGGGAGTGGAGTTTAAAGACCAAAATAATAATAAATGCGGTATTTTTGGCCGTGACTTGTTTGATATAAAAAATATCAGCACAGATAATATTCTAAAAGAGCTTAAAGAGTGTAATTTCAGAGCGGCTTGTGATGTTACAAATCCACTTTGCGGAGATAATGGCGCTTCGGCGGTTTTTGGACCTCAAAAAGGCGCTGACGAAAAAATGGTAAAAGACCTTGATGGTGCGCTTTTGAATTTTTCTAAAATATGCAAAAATGCTGTAAATATAGACTGTGCAAATATACCGGGAGCTGGTGCGGCAGGCGGTTTGGGCTATGCCTTAATGGCTTTTCTTAATGCTAAACTTGAACCGGGGATAGATATTGTACTTGATTTACTTAATATTGAGGAAGAAATAAAAACAGCTGATATTGTAATAACCGGCGAAGGCAGATTGGACTTTCAGACTGTTATGGGCAAAGCTCCCGGCGGAGTGGCTAAAATGGCTAAAAAATACGATTTGCCGGTTATAGCTTTTTCAGGCAGTATCGGAAAAGGCGCCCAAAAGTGCAATGATGGCGGAATAGACGCGTTTTTCCCTATAGTGCCTTCTGTTGTAACACTTGAAGAAGCAATGAAAAAGGAAAATGCCGAAAATAATCTGTATAATACAGCTTTGCAGGTGTTTAACACAATAAAAGCTTTTAAATAATAAATACGGAGCAGAAAATTGGATAATTATTTAAAAAATATAAACAGAAATGAAGTTTTAAAATATTTAGGCTATAAAGGCGGCAAAGTAGACCAAAAGCTTGAAGAAGATATAAAAAGCTGTTCAGAAGAAATTATAAAAACTGCACGACCTAAAGTGACATACAAAGTTTTTGATTTCAGCCACGAAAGCTTTATTTTTGATGGCACAAACTTTATACCGGGCGGAAACAATATAAAAGAGCTTTTAAAAGATTGTCAAAAGGCTGTTATAATGGCGGCAACCATTGGTTCTGAAATTGAAAATATAATAAGGCGCTATGAGGTAAAAGAAATTTACAGAGCTCTTATACTGGATAGCTGTGCCAGCAGTGCAGTTGAAAATGTATGCTATAATTTTCAGTCAGAATTAGAAAAAAGAGTTAATGAACAGGGTTTGTTCTTAACTGACAGATTCTCTCCGGGATACGGTGATATGCCTTTTGAACAGCAAAAAGACCTTTGTGACATATTAAACACATCTAAAACAATAGGCGTAAGTTTAAGTGATAGCGGTATTATGATACCGCGGAAATCGGTAACGGCAATTATGGGAATATCGGATAAAAAGCAGGAAAAACGGTTTAAGGGCTGTGAATACTGTTCGATGTTTGAAAACTGTTCTTTCAGGAAGGAAGGCGTTGTTTGTGGGAAAGCTGAGTAATATTTTAAAAAAGGATTTTGTGTTTCTTGACGGGGCAATGGGCACAATGCTGCAGGCAGCAGGTTTAAAACTTGGGGAAAGACCCGAAATACTGTGTATAACCGAGCCTGATACAGTGGTTAATATCCATAAAATGTATATAAATGCCGGAAGTGATATTATTTATACAAATACATTCGGTGCAAATGCACATAAATTAAGCGGAACAGGCTACAGCACAAATGAAGTTATAACGGCGTCAGTTAATGCGGCGAAAAAAGCATGTGAAGGCACTACTTCTGCTGTTGCTCTTGATATTGGACCAATAGGAGAGCTTTTGGAACCTTCGGGAACACTTAAATTTGAAGAAGCTTATGAAATATTTAAAGAAATGGTTGTAAGCGGTGAAAAAGCCGGTGCCGAAATGGTAATATTTGAAACAATGACAGACCTTTATGAGGTAAAGGCGGCTGTTCTTGCGGCTAAGGAAAATACAAGCCTTCCTGTTTTTGTTACCATGACATTTGAGGAAAACGGCAGAACATTTACAGGCTGTACTGTTGAGTCTATGGCATGTGTACTTGAAGGCCTTGGAGTTGACGCCGTAGGTATTAACTGCTCTCTGGGACCAAAAGAGATTTTCCCTCTGGCTCAAAGACTTGT
>CALWHR010000148.1 GCA_944380455.1 uncultured Clostridia bacterium | reverse complement strand
GGTCTTCAAGAACAGCAACCATTTTTTCCATATCTGTTGACATGTAGCTTGAAAGATAACCTTTGTCAAACTGCATACCTTCAACAAGCTCAAGCTCTGTGTTCATTGTTTTAGCTTCTTCAACAGTGATTACGCCGTTGTTTGTAACTTTTTCCATAGCGTCGGCAATCATTTCGCCTACCTGCTCATCACCTGAAGAAATAGCTGCAACTCTTGCGATGTGGTTCTTTGTTGTAACAGCCTGGCTCATTTTCTTGATTTCTTCAACTACAGCGTCTGTAGCTTTCTGCATACCTTTTCTAAGGATAATAGCGTTAGCGCCTGCTGCTACGTTTTTAAGTCCTTCCTGAATCATAGCCTGTGCAAGTACAGTAGCTGTTGTTGTACCGTCACCTGCTACATCGTTTGTCTTTGTAGAAACCTCTTTAACAAGCTGAGCGCCCATGTTCTCATATGGGTCTTCAAGCTCAATGTCTTTAGCTTTTGTAACACCATCGTTTGTAATAAGCGGTGACATAAATTTTCTGTCAAGAACAACATTTCTTCCTTTTGGTCCAAGTGTTACCTTTACTGTATCAGCAAGCTTGTTAACGCCTGCTTCCATTGCTTTTCTTGCTTCTGTTCCGTATAAAATCTGCTTAGGCATTTTTATTTTCCTCCTTAAATATCTATCTCAAATTTATAATCAGTCTTCAACGATAGCTAAAATCTCGTTCTGTCTAACAATAATAAATGTTTCGCCGTCTATTTTAATTTCTGTTCCAGCATATTTTGAATAAATAATCTTATCTCCGGCTTTAACCTGCATTTTGATTTCTTTGCCGTCAACCATTCCGCCAGGGCCTACAGCTATAACCTCAGCCTCCTGTGGTTTTTCTTTGCTCTGTGTAGGAAGTACGATTCCTGATTTTGTCTTTTCCTCAGCTTCCATCTGTTTTATAACTACCTTATCTCCTAATGGTACAAGTTTCATTTCGTATTACCTCCTAAAACAATATTTATATGTTAAATCAGTTTATTTCACTTTATTAGCACTCACTCAAACCGAGTGCTAATCATTAACATTATATTATCTGTATAAGGCCTTTTATGCAAATATAAATATTTAGTAATAAATAAAATAAAATCGTTTTAAATAGTTATTATTCCATATTTTCTCTTGATTTCTTTTATTTTCTTTAATTTACTTTATATTTATTTAATTTTAAGTTTAAAAAGCCTAACATCAGTATTTAATTTTAAAATCATATTTAAAACTTTATACTTAATAATTGCCAAATATTCCAAATTTTATTCCATAATGATATAATATACTGCATACAAAATTCCGGGTAATACCGGCTTTAGAAACGGAGTGGTTTTATGGAACTTTCATTTAAAGGCAAAACAGTTGTTATAACAGGAGCTTCAGAAGGAATAGGCTTTGCCTGTGCCGAAGTTTTTGGAAAGCTTGGCGCTAATGTGGCAATATGTGCCAGAAACATTGAAAAATTAAAAGACGCCGAAAACAAGCTCAAAGCTCAATCAATTAATGTATACAGCCAAAGCTGCGACGTATCAAAATCAAAAGAGCTTCTTTCATTTGCTGACAATGCCGAAAAAGCTTTTGGCTCAATAGATGTATTTATAAGCAATGCAGGCTACATGCCTTTTTCACTTGTAAAGGACATGAGCGAGGATTTGTGGGACACAGTTATAGATACTAACCTTAAATCAGTATTTATAGGCGGTAAAATAGCTTATGAAAAAATGCGTCAAAAAGGCGGCGTTCTTATAAATGCCTCATCATTTGCAAGCGTAATACCGTCTGTAGGCTATACAGCATATGCCGCAGCCAAAGCCGGTGTAAGCTCCATGACACGCACAATGGCTTCTGAGCTTGCGCCATATAACATAAGGGTTTTAGGCTATATCCCAGGCCTTATAGATACAGCCCTTACAAAGGAATCACAGAAAATGAACGGCGATAAGCTTCTTGAACCTATATCTGCCCGTCGCTTTGGCAATCCTTACGATGTGGCAAACGTAATAGCATTTATGGCTTCTGACATGGCAGGATATATGACAGGCACATGCATAGAAATAACAGGCGGCAAGTTTGCTACACAAAACCCAATGAAAGCATGGAATTAAATATATATAAATTCCGCGGCACTTTATGCCGCGGAATTTTATTTTATCATTCTTAAACCACATTGAAGATAGTATTTTATTATGCTAAAATTCTTTTATTATCCATTAACGGAGGAAATAAAAATGAGGGCAGAAAAAACAAAATTCTTATTTTTTACAGATGACACAAGGCTCTACCGCTCTTTTTTTCCACTGCTTATAGTTATTACACTTCAGCAGCTGGCATCCCTTACAGTTAATATGGTAGATAATGTAATGCTTGGTTCTTATACAGAGCTTGCTCTTTCCGGCGCAACACTTGTAAACCAAATACAATACACACTTCAGCAGTTAGCCGCCGGTACTGGTGTAGGCATAGTCGTTCTTGCTTCTCAGTACTGGGGCAAAAAAGAAACAGAGCCTATAAAAAGCATAATATCCCTTGGGCTTAAAGCAAGCCTTTTAATGGGTATAGTGTTTTTTGCTGTTTCGTTTTTTATGCCTTATCAGCTTTTAGGCCTTCTTACAAACGACAGTCTTATTGTGGAAGAAGGCGTTAAATATCTTAAAATAATATGCTTTACATATATAATTTTTGCCGTTTCAAACTCCCTTATGTATTCTCTCCAAAGTGTTGAAACAGCATTTATAGGTACAGTTATGTCCATAAGCACAATTATAATTAATATGTGTCTAAACTACTGCCTTATATTTGGTAACTTTGGTTTTCCTGAAATGGGCATTAAAGGTGCCGCTGCCGCTACACTTATAAGCCGTGTGGCAGAGCTTTTTATAATACTTGTATACGTTCTTTTTATAGACAAAAAACTTAAAATGACTTTAAAAGACCTGGCAAAATTTGATTTTACGTATTTAAAAGATTTTATATCAACATCATCAATGCTAGTTTTATCCGGCGGAATGTGGGGTGTTGCACAAGCGGCTCAAACGGCAATATTGGGACACATGACAGCAGCAGCCATTGCAGCAAACAGCATAGCTGTTATTATATACCAAATATTTACAGTTGTAGGCTCAGCCTGCGCCAACGCAACATCTATAACAATAGGTAAAATCGTAGGTGAAGGCCGGTTTAATATTATAAAACCGTACTGCAAAACATTGCAGGCAATATTTGTTATAATTGGCATTATATCCGCTGTACTAATATTTTCTGCTAAAGGATTTATAATTGATTTTTACAGCATATCAAATGAAGCAAAAGCACTTTCAGACCAGTTTTTAACAATACTTGGTATTGTATCCATAGGCAGCTGTTATCAATACCCAGCAGCATTTGGAATAGTAGCCGGCGGCGGAAACACTAAATATCCTGCAATTATTGATAACCTGTTTATGTGGCTCTTTACAATACCATTTGCCGCTTTAAGCGCTTTTGTTTTTAATTTTCCGCCTGTTGTTACGTTTTGCTTTTTAAAGATTGACCAAGTGCTTAAATGCATACCAAATGCCATTAAAGTAAACAGATACAAATGGATAAAAGTTCTTACAAGATAAAAATAAAAGGCATGGAGTTAATATTCCATGCCTTTATATATTTATAATCCAGAAATATACATAAGTTCTTCTAAACTTTCCGGCGATGTACCAAAACTTTTAATATCTGTTTTTAAATAATCATCAGCCATCTCCTGAGTATAAAAACCTGTCCGTTTTCCTCCGTTTTCAAGTGGATACTCCCAGTAAACCTCTCCCGCATTATCAATAAGGGCAAGTATAAAAAGCGAGTATTTTTCCATCTGACGGTTTAAATAGCTTTCCTGATTCTCATTTACGGCATTTTCAAAAACAAGCTTAATTGAATACGGCTCATTGCTTGTTTGAAGCTCTGTTGTAAAAGACCCTAAATCATAGCCTATGCCTAAAGCGCCTAAAACACGGCCGTCTGCCGAATTATCGCCAATATATTTGTTTTTTGCCGCAAAAAGTTCATTAGGTATAAATTTTTCAATTTCTGCCTTCAGTTCCTCAGGGCTTTTATTGCTTACAGCAACTTTTAAAGCTACAGTCATGTCGTTTTCTGCCAGCAGATACTGGTAATTGTAAAAACTGCCCTGAATACTTTCACACGGCACAGCACGTATGCCGTTATTTATATTTTCGGATAAATGAACGGCAAAAATAGCCATATCATTTTCTTTTCCTTTAGCTTCTCCTGCGTTTTCGCCTAAAAATTTAGTAACATATGAATAATATTTGCTTGAAACAGGGATATTTATTTCGCTGTATTCTCCATTTACTCCCAGAGCCAGCTCAACAAAATTTGTATCGTTGTTAACTCCTCTAAACCATAAATTAAAACTGCCTTTTCTGTTTTTAAGGTTTTGAGAGGAAATTACATACCTTCCTTTTAAAGAACCCTTGTAAAATATTTCGCTGTAAACAGCAACTGACTTTGTACCTAAAGGCGCTGAATACTCATACTGAGCCTCAGAACCATTATTTTGAGTATAAACAGGTGTATACTTAACCTTCCAGCCTGAAAACGGGTCAGCACCAAGTGTTATAAAAACAATAACACATATTAAAACAGCTATAATACCTGCTGCCGTTTTAGGCTTTTTAAACATAAGTATGTTTTTAATACGGCTCTTAATTCCGCTTTCACCAAAAGATACTGGCGAAGGTATTTTATGCCTTCTATTCATGGCAAAAAAAAGCAAAAGAGAACTATACTTCTTTTTGGCATCTGCTCCCAAAAGCTGTATCACTTTTTCATCACAGCTCATTTCCATATCTTTTTCAAATAAATAATAAGAAACCCATACAAAAGGATTAAAAAAGTGAATGCAAAGCAATATATAAGATAAAAGCTTTAATATAGTATCTTTTCTTTTTATATGATATTTTTCATGAAGTATTATATATTCCTCATCGCTTTTATCAAGGCGGAAAGGGATATATATTTTAGGCCGTATAAAGCCAAGAACAAAAGGTGAAGCTATATTGTCGCAGTAATAAATATTATTTTCCTTTTTAACGGCAAATTTTACTTTATTCAAAGTTTTAATATAAATATAAACACCATAAACAGCCAAAGCTAAAATACCGGCAATATAAACATAAACTGCAATCTGTTCCAAGCTTATGGCTGAATTTACCGCATTTTGAACAGCCGCTGTGTTGGTGTTTAAAACATCTGCATTAAAATTATTTTGTGCCGAAATACCACCTGTTGACGGAATTGCTGTATTTATATAGTAAACCTTATCTGGAAGGCTGTTAAAAAGACTGACAGCCAACTCAAAAGATACAGGACATATAAGACGAAATGCAAGCACAGCCCAAAGAGCAAAAGAATAGCTTTTAGGCAGTTTTCTTATTAAAAATCTTATGGCTAATATAAAAATTACAACAAATATTGACTTATAAGAAAGAGAGAGCACTGTGTAAAACAAATCCGTTATAACAGACATTAAATCACTCCTCACTGTGTTCATCTATAAGCTTTTTAATCTCCTGAGCTTCTTTTTGTGAAATTTTCCTCCCCTTAAAAAATGCCGCCATTAAGTCCGGAAGTGAACCGCCGAATGTACGGTCTACAAAATAATCTGTTTCTTCTGCCTGTACTTTTTCTTTAGGCACAATAACGCATACAACGGCATTTTTATTTTCAATTATTCCTTTTTCAGTAAGTTTTTTAATTGCTGTATAAACAGTGGACTTTTTCCATCCTAATTTATCCCGGCAAATTTCCACAAGTTTTCCTGAGCCTATTGGCGCGTTATCCCAAACAACAAGCATAAACCTATAATCACTGTCGCATAATCTTAAATTATCCATATTTACCTCCATGGTCTATAATCATCGACCTAAATTAAGTCTATAATAACCGACCAAATTTGTCAATGTATTATTTATTAATTTTTAGAAACACTAAAATTTAGAGGTGATAAAATGAGCAATCTGCGTACTTTTCAAATAAGTGAAGGCATTAATCTGCACTGCCTTAAAGATGACAAATTTACAACAAACTGCATTACATTTTTTATTCGCACAGAACTAAATCCCCAAACAGCGGCAAAAGCGGCACTTCTTTGCAGAGTGCTTAAAAGCGGCTGCAGTGAATATCCCAGTGTAAGCCTTTTTAACAGGCATCTTCAGGAACTTTACGGCTGTACAATGGATTTATTTACATTTAAAAAAGACTGCCGCCTTGTTCTGTGCCTTAATCTCACTTTTCCAAACAAAACAATTTTACTGCCCAAAGCTTTTGCCGCAGCAGGAAACACACTGCTTTCGCCAAAATCGTTTTTAAACAAATTTATGGAAGCCGACTTTTCAAATGCCGTTTATGCCCAGTCAAAAGCTATACGAGCCTTAAAAGACAGCAAAATGCAGTATGCCCTTTTCAGGCTTTATGAGGAAATGTGCCATGATGCGGAAGCTGACGATGTATCACGCTCTTTCGGCGTTTCTGCCGATGGTTCATTAAAAGAGCTTTCTCTTGTCACTCCATCATCTCTTTACAGTTATTATTCCTCACTGATAACTGCTGAGCCTATAGACGTTTACTGTGTTGGCCCTGCCGGCGGTGACGAGCTTAAAGCCTGCTTTGACAAAATACCTTTTATGGATACTGCCCGCAAAAAATACTCTCCTATGGGCAGATTAAAAGGTACTAATACTCAATTCAGGATTGTAAACGAGACAAATTCATTTACCGCCTTAAATCAGTCCATACTTTGTATGGGATACACATTTTCCCAAGGCTCGGTTTATGCCTGTGAGGTATTAAACGAAATTTTAAACAGCCCAAGCGGACTGTTATTTAACACCATACGGCAGAAAGAAGGTTTATGCTACAGCATTTCTTCCAATATATTTCATAATGCAAAAGTTTTATCTCTCTGCTGTTTAACAGATTCCAAAAATACTCAAAAAGCCGCTGAGCTGATTAAAGACTGCATAAAAAAATCTGCTTCATGCACTGAAGAACAGCTGAAAATTGCCAAAGAAAATCTCCGCGCCAAATACTCTCTTTTATCCGACAGCCAGCAGGAAACAACGGGATTTTTATTTACCTGCCGGTTAAACAGTATACTGCCTGATACAGAGGAATATATAAGCAATATAAATTCAGTAACCGAAAGTGATATAGCCTCTGTAATCTCAGCTCTTAAAGAACAGGTTATATATATTTTAAACTGAAGGGGGCTTTCAGCATGGAAGTTATAAAGGAAAAGTGCCCTATTAGCGGCGCTGATATTTATATTTACACATTGTCAACAGGTATCAAATGTTATATAATCCCAAAGAGCGGTTTTAAAACAGCTATGGCTATGGCAGTTGTTAAATTCGGCTCAGGCAGCCATACTTTTAAACAAAACGGTGTTGTTACTGAAATTCCTTCAGGTACAGCACATTTTATAGAGCATAAATTATTCGACAAAAAGGATAAAAGCATATTTACAGAGCTTTCCAAAAACGGAGCATCTGTAAATGCCTTTACAGATTTTGCAAAAACAGCGTATTATTTCTCATGTTCAAGCGGTTTTTATAATAATTTACGGCTTTTAATGGATATAATTAAAGAACCATACTTTGATGAAAGTGGCGTAGAGAACGAAAAAAGCATAATAAAAAGCGAAATTAATATGTATAAAGACATACCGGAGCGCGCTGTTTTCTCCAATCTTACCAAATTAATGTATCCCAACAGCCCTTTAGGCAGTGAAATAGCCGGAAGTGAAAAAACTATTGAAAAAATTACACCGGAAATACTCTATGCGTGTTATAATGCTTTTTATACACCAGAGAATATTTCGGTTATATGCTGCGGCGATATCGAGCCTGAAAAGGCTGCTCTTATTGTTAAGGAAACGCCTTTAAGCGCTTCAGGCGCAGAAAGCATTAAAGAAAACATCATTTCAAACAAATTAAACGATTTTGTTTCAAAGCGTTTTGATGTTTCAGAGCCTGTGTTTAATATAGGTTTTAATCATGAAGGCTTTGAAATCTGTCCGGAAAACACATATGCCTTAAAAATGATATTCGATATTTTATCCGGTGAAGGTTCTAAACTTTATGAAAGGCTTTTAAACAAGCAGATTTTAACTCAGCCTTTAGGCTTTAGCCTTATATGTGCTCCAGGCGCTGTTTTTTCAGTTATAAGCGGCAGAAGCTCTAAACCTGCATATGCGGCCAACAGCTTCATTAAAACTTCTTCTCTTTTAAAAAGTACCGGTGTCGGCGAAGCGGCTGTTAAACGCATTAAAAAAATGTATGCTGGACACATTATACGCGGGTACAACAGCATTGAAGCAGTATTAAATGCCCAAGCGGATTTGGCAGTACAAGGTTTTTGCCTTGCAGATGCCGAAAATGCCATTGCCGGCATAACATCGGATAAAATAAATTCGCTTGCATCTTTGGCTTTCAGCAGGTCAAACGCCTATCTTTCTGTTATAAAATAACTTCAGGGGGGATTTTAATGCCTGAAATATGGTTTCCTAACTTAGGCATAAAAATAGACAAACTCAGCAGAACTGCATTTTCAATAGGAAACTTTAATATATACTGGTATGGCCTTATAATAGGTCTTGCCATAATAGGCGCAGTTTTGCTTGTACTGCACGAAGCAAAGCGCTCCGGTCAAAAGCCGGAGGATTACATAGATTTTGCGTCTTTTGCCATAATACTTTCTGTTATAGGCGCAAGGCTGTATTATGTAATATTCTCTTGGGATATGTATAAGGATAACCTGCTTAAAATATTCGCTTTCCGCGAGGGCGGCCTTGCCATATACGGAGGCGTACTTACAGGAATTTTGTGCGGTATTATATTTTGCAAAAAACGCCGTATAAACTTCTTTTTAATGGCTGACACCGTTCTTCCAAGCGTGCTTTTCGGCCAAGTTTGCGGCAGATGGGGCAATTTTTTTAACCGCGAGGCTTTCGGCGGATATACTGACGGACTATTTGCCATGAGAATACTTAAAGACCAGGCCAGTTATATACCTCAAAGCGTTCTTGACAATATAGTAACTGTAAACGGTACAGAATATATCCAGGTTCAGCCTACATTTTTATATGAGTCATTACTTAATCTGTGTCTGCTTATATTTCTTCTTATACTAAGAAAACATAAAAAGTTCAACGGACAAATCGGTACTCTGTATCTTATCGGTTATGGAATAATTCGTTTTATAGTTGAATCATTCAGAACAGACCAGCTTACAATCGGCCAAACCGGCATTGCTGTATCACAGATAGTGTCCATTATACTTGCCCTCTGCGGCATTATATTATATATTAATCTTTATAAAAAGAGCAAATCTGAAAACTTGAAAGGTGATAGTATTGAAAATTGAAAAAGACTTTCTTTTAAAAAACTCATGGAAAGATATTAACGGAGATGTACTTGTATTTTCAGACAGCGGAATTAAGGACTTGGGCATAGAAATTAAAGGCCCTGGTAATTATCTGCTCTGTGTTGACTCAAGACAGTGCTGTGACGGCATGTTTGAAGAAACTGACGGCACGCTTGAGGACATTACATATACTCTTAACTCATGCGGCTATACACTGCTTGCTGAGGAATTTAAAAAAAGCCTGTTTTCGGCAAAATGAGGGATGATTTAAATGACCGCTAAACAAACATCCGACAAAAGCAAAACAAAGAGCAAAACAACAGGAGTTAAAAAAGTATCAGTTTCTTTTGACAAAGACTTTTACACCGAACTTTCCGACTACGCTTTAAGCCGCGGCTATGCTGTGGAAGACTATATTAAAAAAGCTGTTAAGGAAAAATTAGACAGTGACAGAATAAGCTCTATGATAGACATTATGACATTTAAAAATTAAATCAATATAAATTAAGCCGCGCTTACTGCGCGGCATTTAATTTATTATCCATAAAGACTTTATTCAAAGTTTTTAAGCATTATAAACTCCTCTGACGTTTCTCTTACCGTTTTAAATCCGGCTTTCTTATACATCCTTACGGCATAATTTTCTTTCTGTACCGAAAGTGATATTGCTTTATAACCGCTTTTTTTAATCCACCGAATCATGCTTAAAAGAAGTGCTGTACCTATTTTTCTACCTCTGTATTCTTTATATAAAGACATAGCTAACGAAGGCGTTTCATTGTCTATATGCCCAAAATCATTCATAATACGGCACCACACAATGCCTATTACTTTTCCATTTAATTCTGCGGCTAATGCCTTATCACACCTGCTTTTTCCAAACCCCGATATATAAACACTAAGCTCCGGCAAATCAACGACAGATTTTGGCGGCATATTCTGCCCTTCCTGCACATAAATTGCTTCATACAGAAAGTCGCGCAAAAGAATGTACTCTTCTTTTTTAAGCTCACGAATGATATATTCCATATTATCACCACAATATAAAAAATTAAAAAGCACAAAATCCTGTTTTATACAAGTTTGTGCTTTTGTTTAAATTTATGCTAAGTTATATGTATCAATTATTTGCTTAATTCTTCTACACAGTCTTTAATGAAATCGGCTGTTTTTTCAATACCAAACTTGCCGCTGTCTATGCAGAGATTATAGCTTTCAGCAGCGCCCCATTTTTTGCCTGAGTAGAAATTATAGTAGCTTGCCCTTTTCTTATCTATTTTATTAACGGCGTCCTCAAGATTTTTAGCCTCAAGGCCGTATTCCTCAGCGGCTCTTTTAACTCTTATCTTTTTGTCGGCGTAAATAAATACATTAAGAACATTATCCATTTCCTCAAGAGCATAATCAGCACAGCGGCCGATAATTACACAGCTGCCCTTTGATGCAATATCTTTAATTGTATCAAACTGAGCTAAAAACAGCTTGTTGTTAAGCGGCAGTGTATCTGCTCCGTTAGCACCCATTACAAGTGAGTAAAGGAAGCTTCCGGCTGGCTTTTCATCGTTTTCTTTGAATATCTCCTCACAGAAACCGCTCTTTTTAGCCGCTTCAGTAAGAAGCTCTTTGTCATAAAACGGTATACCAAGCTTTTCAGAAAGTATTTTCCCTATCTGTCTTCCGCCGCTTCCGTACTGCCTTCCTATAGTAATAACTATATTTTTCATAATAATTCCTCCTTACAAAAGAGACCGTTTATGAATACGGTCATGCTTATATCAAACATACTAAATTATGTAATTTAAGCTTCAAACTTTCCTGCCGCTATTATTCTTAAAGCGCTTTTAAGACTGTCTATTTCTTCCTGAGAAAAAGATTTAAGCACTTCAGCGTTTACCTCGTCTATTATTTTAGTAACAGGCTCTTCTAAATCACGGCCTTTTTGTGTGGCTATTACCTGAACTTCACGTCTGTCCTCGCTATTTACAATTCTGTCAATAAGGCCGTTTTTCTGCAGTCTGTCTAAAAGTCCTGAAACAGTTGAAGTTTCAATACCTAATATTTCTGCAAGCTGTTTAGGTGTAGCGTGGCTTCTGCCCCACAAACAGCTTAAAACACTGTACTGCGACGGCGTAACACCTAAAGATGAAAGCTTCACATTAAGGTACTGAAAAACATTATGCTGTGCGGCAGAAAGCAAAAAATTAATACATTCTTTTAATTCCATAAGTATCCTCTTATTCTATGTCTATTTTATTCTATTAACATACAGTAATAAATATTATATAGAAATTTCGGCAATATGTCAAACAAGCTATTTTTCAAACTTTCGTTTTCTATCCCTTAAAATACCCGAAAACTCTGCACCCATAAGCAAAATAACAGCAGTAATGTAAAACCAGTACAGCAGTATCATTACCGCGCCTATAGAGCCGTATAAAAGGGAGTACCTGCCTATATACTTAACATACATTGAAAAAAACATTGAAACAACAGTCCATACAGTTACGGAAAGCACGCATCCAGGCAGCATGTCACCGACCTTCATCTTTTCCCCTGGCGATACAGAATGCAGAGCCAGTACAATGCATGAACCCAAAAACCACAGTATTATAAACTTGGCATATGTCCAAATCTGTGCCCACTCAATGGGAAGTCCCAAAAATTTAAGTATAACAGTCAGAGCGCTTTCACCCACTGAAATAAGGAATATACCAAATATAATAAGGCCATAAACCATTAAACCAAATATAAGTACCGACGCAAAACGGCGTACAGCCGTACTTTGACCTTCTCTGTCGTAGGCTTTGTTTATTCCGTCCATAAGCTTTGTCACAGACCTTACAGGGAAATATACAGTAAAAAAAGCACTGGCAAAAAGTATGTTGGAGCTGCCTTCTGAATTAACAAAAACCAGATATCTGTGGGCTATATCCACAATATCATCAGGCAGTATAGTAAGCAGAAACGCTTCCCCATCTCCTGACTGAATACCTAAACGGCCTAATATAATACTAAGCATTATAAGCAAAGGAAAAAAAGAAAAGACCATATAATAGGATAAGGCTGCCGCCGTTAACCCTATCTCGTCATCAAAAAACCTGTCGAATAATGTTTTAAAAAAGTACAAGTCAAAATATTTCATTGACGCACCTCTGTAAAAATCTATATTAATAATATAACCCATAAGTAGCCAATTATTATAATTAAAATATGATTATAAAAATATAATACCAGAAATTTACAGCTCATTAAAGATATAAAAACTGATTTTATAAAGCTTTAAAAGGCAGAAGACGTCAGCCTTCTGCCTTTTAAAATAACTTTCCGCATTTTTATATAAAACTTCCCCACAGTTCCCTGATTTTAATGCGGAAAAGATTTTAACTTGTTTTAGATAATTAAATTTCAGCACAAACCGCATCGCCCATGGCTTTAGTGCCAATATGCGGCATGCCTTCTTCTGCTATATCAACTGTTCTTATGCCTTTGTCAAGAACCTTTGTAACGGCATCTTCTACAGCCTTAGCCTCTTTTTCAAGACCAAAGGAGTATTTAAGCATCATAGGAACAGAAAGTATTGTAGCCAAAGGATTTGCTATATCCATGCCGGCAATATCCGGTGCAGAACCATGTATAGGCTCATACATTCCAAATGAGCCTTCTCCAAGGCTGGCTGAAGGAAGCATACCTATTGAGCCTGTTATCTGGCTTGCTTCGTCGGAAAGTATATCTCCGAACATATTAGATGTAACAATTACATCGAACTGTTTTGGATTTCTTACAAGCTGCATTGCTGCGTTATCAACATACATGTGCTCCAGCTCAACTTCCGGATAATCCTTTGCAACTTCTATAACTTTGCTTCTCCAAAGTCTTGATGTTTCAAGTACATTGGCTTTATCAACACTTGTTACCTTTTTATTACGCTTCATAGCAGCGTCAAATGCTATTCTTGCAATTCTTTCTACTTCAAAAGGACTGTAGTTTTCAATATCATAAGCTTCCTCACCGTATTTACCTTCTCTGTGGCCTTTTTCACCAAAATAAATACCGCCTGTAAGCTCACGAACAACAAGTATATCAAGGCTGTCGCCTATAATCTCGTGTTTAATAGGGCTGGCATTGCTTAAAGCCTTGTGCATAATAGCCGGTCTTAAGTTTGCATAAAGTGCAAGTTCTTTTCTTAAGCCCAAAAGAGCGCCTCTTTCAGGTCTGAGTTCTCCCGGAAGGTTATCCCACTTAGGTCCGCCTACTGCTCCCAAAAGAACAGAGTCGCTTTTTTTGCAAACCTCAACTGTTTCTTTAGGCAGTGCAACGCCTACAGCATCTATTGCAGCTCCTCCTGCCAAAACTTCTGTCATATTAAATGTATGGCCGAATTTTTCGCCAACTTTTCTTATTACTTTCTGTGCCTGCTCCACAATGTCAGGACCTATGCCGTCGCCTTTAATTACGGCTATGTTATATGTACCCATTTTTTAAGCCTCCAAACAAATACAGTATTATTTATTTATGTTTTCCGATGTGTATTTTACAAGTCCGCCGGCAGCTATTATTTTTTGCATAAATTCCGGGAAAGGCTCTGATTTATATGTTTTTCCTGTTGTTTTATCAAAAATTTCGCCTGTTGAGAAGTTAACCTCAACCTCGTCGCCTGCATTAATTTCCTCGGCAGCCTCTGTGCACTCCATAATAGGAAGGCCTATATTAATTGAGTTTCTGTAAAATATTCTTGCAAAAGACGGTGCAATAACACAGCTTACGCCGGCACATTTAATAGCAAGGGGTGCATGCTCTCTTGAAGAGCCACATCCAAAGTTTTTGCCTGCTACTATAATGTCGCCTTTTTGCACTTTAGAAGCAAAGTCGGCATCTATATCTATCATACAGTATTTAGCAAGTTCGTTTCCGTCTGATACATTAAGGTATCTTGCAGGAATTATAACGTCTGTATCTACATTTTCACCATATTTAAAAACTTTTCCTTTAGCGTCCATTTATTTCAGTCCTCCCGTTAATCAAATATTTTCAGGGTCAGTAATGTAACCTGTTAAAGCCGAAGCGGCAGCTACCGCAGGGCTTGCCAAATAAACTTCAGAGTCTGTAGCGCCCATTCTGCCTACAAAGTTTCTGTTTGTAGTAGAAACGCATCTTTCTTTAGACGCTAAAATTCCCATATGGCCGCCAAGGCAAGGTCCACATGTTGGTGTACTTAAAACAGCACCAGCTTTAACTATATCCTCGGCATAGCCAAGCTTAATGCAGTCAAGATAAATCTGCTGTGTTGCCGGAATAACTATTGTTCTTACATCTTTGCAAACCTGTTTTCCTCTTAAAATATCAGCAGCTATCTTCATATCATTAAGACGTCCGTTTGTACATGAGCCAATAACTACCTGGTCAATTTTAACGTGGTCTTTTACAGCCTCATCAATTGTTTTTGTGTTTTCCGGAAGGTGTGGATAAGAAATTGTAGGTCTTAATTTACTTAAATCTATTGTTATAACCTCGTCGTAAACAGCGTCATCATCGGCTGTGTAAACAACAGGCTCTTTTGCTCCGTGCTCTTTTGCATAAGCAACAGCTTTTTCGTCAGCAGGGAAAATGCCGTTTTTAGCACCTGCCTCAATAGCCATATTAGCCATTGTAAATCTGTCGTCCATTGAAAGGTAGCTTATGCCGTCGCCTACAAATTCCATTGATTTATATAAAGCACCGTCAACGCCAATCTTACCTATAATATGTAAAATAATATCTTTTCCGCTTACCCATTTAGCAGGTTTTCCTGTAAGAACAAACTTAATAGCAGCCGGAACTTTAAACCATGCTTTGCCTGTTGCCATACCTATTGCCATGTCTGTGCTTCCAACACCTGTTGAAAAAGCACCAAGGGCACCATATGTGCAAGTATGTGAGTCAGCACCAATTATAACCTGACCGCAGGATACAATACCTTTTTCAGGAAGAAGTGCATGTTCAATACCCATCTGGCCTACATCGAAAAAGTTTTTAACTTCCATTTCGTTGGCAAACTGTCTTGAGCATTTGCACTGTTCTGCAGCCTTAATATCTTTGTTAGGAGTAAAATGGTCAAGAACTATAACGACCTTTTCTTTATCAAAAACGCTTTTAGCGCCTGTTTTGGCAAACTCTTTAACAGCTACGGCTGTTGTAATATCGTTGCCCATTACAATATCAAGATTGGCTTCTATAAGCTGACCGGCTCTTACAGTATCAAGACCGGCATGTGCTGCCAATATTTTCTGTGTCATTGTCATTCCCATTTTTAATTTCCCCCTTATTCAGCTAAAATTTTATTTGCCGCACTTACAACTGCTCTTAATGATGACTCTGTAATGTTGCTGCTGATTCCGGCGCCGTAGAATACTCCGCCTTTATCTGTTGAAAGCTGTATGTAAGAAATGGCTCTTGATTTTGTACCATATTCCATTGAATGTTCGCTGTAATTTACAATCTCAAAATTAATGCCTATATATTTAACCATAGCGTGGCAGAAAGCATCTATAATACCGTTTCCTACTCCGTTAATTGTTTTTTCTGTGCCGTTGTCTGTAATAACAGCCTCAACAGCTACTTCTTCATCGTTGCCTGTAGCTCTTTCTTTGTAGCTTATAAGTTTAACTGGCTCTGTAATATTTACATATTCTTTATTAAACTGGTCGAATATAACCTGTGGCTCTACATCTTTATGCTTTACATCAGAAAGCTTTGTAATAACAAGACTGAAGTGCTGCTGGAAAGCCTTTGGAAGGTATAAACCAAAATTCTGTTCCAAAATAAATGCAACTCCACCTTTTCCTGACTGGCTGTTTATACGTACAATAGGGTCGTATGTTCTTCCAACATCTTTAGGATCGATATGAAGATAAGGAACTTCCCATCTGTCAGGATGCTCTTTCATTCTTTCCATGCCTTTTCTTATAGCGTCCTGATGTGAGCCTGAGAAAGCTGTGTAAACAAGAGCTCCTGCATAAGGGTGTCTTGGATGAACTGTCATTCTTGTATATTTTTCATATACTCTTACGGCTTCGTCTATATCTGAAAAATCAAGCTCTGGGTCAATACCCTGTGTGAAAAGGTTCATGGCTACAGTCATAATGTCTGTATTGCCTGTTCTTTCACCGTTACCGAAAAGTGTGCCCTCAACTCTGTCGGCTCCTGCCATAATACCCAGCTCTGTTTCGGCAATAGCTAAGCCTCTGTCGTTATGAGCATGAAGGCTTACTATAATGCTGTCACGGCATTTAAGATGTTCACAGCAATATTCAATCTGGTCAGCATAAACATTGGCTGTTGCCATTTCAACTGTAGAAGGAAGGTTGATTATTACTTTTTTATCCGGTGTAGGTTTCCAAACATCAATTACGGCGTTGCATATTTCAACAGCATAAGGTGTTTCTGTCCCTGTAAAGCTTTCAGGTGAATACTGGAAAACAAATTCGCTTTCTGGCTGTTTGTCTGCTTCTTCCTGTAAAAGCTTTGCTCCTGATACGGCAAGAGCTGTTGTCTGCTCCATTGTGGCATTAAAAACAACATCTCTCTGTAAAGTTGATGTGGAGTTGTAAAGATGAACAATAGCTCTTCTTACGCCTCTTAATGCCTGAAATGTTTTTTTGATAATATGTGGTCTTGACTGTGTAAGAACCTGAACTGTAACATCATCAGGTATCATATTGTTTTCTATAAGGTATCTGGCAAACTCAAACTCTGTATCACTGGCTGCCGGGAAACCTATTTCTATCTCTTTAAAACCGGTTTTTACAAGGAATTTGAAAAACTCGATTTTTTCTTCAAGGCTCATTGGTATTTCAAGTGACTGGTTGCCGTCTCTTAAGTCAACACTGCACCAGATAGGTGCTTTTTTAATTACGGCATCCGGCCATTTTCTGTTTGGCATATTCATTGTTGGGTATGGTCTGTATTTAGTATAATTCATCATAATTTTCAGTCTCCTTTGTTATAGATTATCTATTATTTTATACTCTTACAACAAAGTTTGTTTTCACGGAAAATTACGTCTTATGGCCAATCAGACGGTTAATACAACAAAAAAGCCTTCATCTCTGTTTGTCAGAGACGAAGGCCTAAGCTTCCGTGGTACCACTCTAATTTATTCCTAATGGAATACACTCTTTCAGATACAGGTTAAACCGATATCCTGCCGCTGTAACGGTCGGCTTCCGTTCCGTCCTATCCTCAGGCAATACCCTACTTTCAGCGGAACACTCCAAGGCGAGTTCAGTTTGTTCGGCCTAACGCCTTACACCAGCCGGCGTCTCTCTTAAAAGCTTCCTAAACTTACTATTCCTCATCACAGTGTTGTAAAAGTAATTTATTTGTTGCTAATGATGTTAGCATACAAAATTTTCTATGTCAATAGCAAAATTCAAAATT
>CALWHR010000147.1 GCA_944380455.1 uncultured Clostridia bacterium | reverse complement strand
CACCTTCATTCCGCCTGCTGCCGCAACAAGAGCAGATGTTGTTGAAATGTTAAAGCTGTGTGCATTATCACCTCCGGTGCCTACTATTTCAAATATTTCCATGCCTGTGTCAACCTTTTCAGCATGAGCTCTCATGGCTGCGGCACAGCCTGAAATCTCGTCTATTGTTTCAGCTCTGGCACTTTTGGTAGAAAGGGCTGCCAAAAACGCCGCGTTTTGTGTAGGTGTTGTTTCACCGCTCATAATTTCGTTCATTACTGTGTAAGCTTCATCATATGTAAGGTCCTGTTTGTTTACAATTTTTATAATAGCTTCCTGTATCATACCAAATTCCCCTTTAATTTTAAATTAATAAAATTACTTAGCATTGTCATTCCGTCAGGTGTCATAATAGATTCTGGGTGGAACTGAACACCAAATATTGGGTATTCTTCGTGTTCAACTGCCATAATCTCACCGTCGGAAGCAACAGCTGTTATTTTTAAACATTCCGGCATTGTTTTTTCATCAGCCGCCAAAGAATGATACCTTGCAACAGGTGCTGTTTCGGGGCAGTTTTTAAACAAAACCGAATTATTATCGAATTTTGCAAGGGACTGCTTGCCATGCATCAGCTTTTTGGCATAAGTTATATCTGCGCCAAAAGCTGCACATACTGCCTGATGTCCAAGGCACACACCCAAAACAGGTATTTCTTTTCCAAAATTTTTAATACAGTCCATAATTATTCCTGCGTTTTCCGGCCTTCCCGGCCCTGGAGAGAGAATAATTCGTTCCGGATTTAAATTTCTGATTTCTTCAACCGTCATTTCATCATTGCGTATTACTTTTATATCCGGGTTAATTGTACCTATCAGCTGGTATAAGTTATATGAAAAACTGTCATAATTATCTATCAATAAAATCATTATTCCACCTCCTGAGCTTCGTTTAGGGCTTTAATAACAGCCTGAGCTTTATTTATACATTCCTGATATTCGTTTTCCGGAATCGAATCGGCCACAATACCTGCGCCGCTTCTTACAAAAACCTTGCCGTTTTTCTTGTAAGCAATACGTATTGCAATACATGTATCCATATTTCCGGTAAAATCAATATACCCTATAGCTCCGCCGTATATCCCTCGCTTATTTTGTTCCAGCTCTCCTATAAGCTGGCATGCTCTTATTTTTGGTGCTCCAGAAAGCGTACCTGCCGGTAGCACAGCGCTTATAGCATCTAAAGCGTCACAGTCATTTCGTATTTCACTCCGAACAGTTGAACCTATATGCATTACATGAGAAAATTTTTCTATTGTATGCAGTTTTTCAACCTGTACACTGCCAAATTTGCTTATTTTGCCTAAATCATTTCGGCCTAAATCCACAAGCATGTTATGTTCTGCAAGCTCTTTTTCGTCTGATAAAAGCTCTCTTTCCAAAACATTATCCTCCTCTTCGGTCTTGCCTCTCTGCCTTGTTCCGGCAAGTGGAAATGTATGAAGAACACCGTTTTCAAGCTTTACCAGCGTTTCCGGCGAGGCACCCGCTACTTCCACATCAGTTCCTGAAAAATAAAACATATACGGCGAAGGATTCATTGTTCTTAAAATTCTGTATGTATTTAATAAACTGCCTTCAAATGGCGCACTTAAACGGTTGGATAAAACTATCTGGAATATATCACCTTCATGTATGTAGTGCTTTGCTTTTTCAACCATTTGGCAGTATGCTTCTTTGTCGAATAACGGTTTTACATCGCCCAGCAGATGTCCGCCGGATTCTTCTTTTTTTGCTCCGTTTTTTAATAAATCTGCCATTTGATTTAAATCAAAAATAGCTTTATTATATGCTGTTTCTGGCTCACTTAAATTCATATTGGCAATTAATATTATTTTCTGCCTGTAGTGGTCAAAGGCTATTACTTTGTCAAAAAGCATTAAATCAATGTCTTTAAAGTTTTCCGAATCATTAACTTTAACATCTGCGGAAGGTTCAGAATATTTAATATAATCATACGAAAAATATCCAACCAAACCGCCTGTAAATGACGGGAGATATGAAAACCGCGGACTTTTATATCCTGATAATATCTGTCTTAAACAATCAGCAGGATTATCTGTTTCAATTGCAATATCACCGGCTTTTATTACTCCATCAAGACATGTAATTTCCATTTTAGGGTCAAAACCTAAAAATGTATACCTGCCCCATTTTTCCTGACCTGCCACTGATTCCAGCATATAACAATGAGAAGAAATGTTTTTTAATTTCTTAATCACTTCAATAGGTGTACAAAAATCTGATAAAATTTCACAGCTTACAGGCAGAACATTATACAAATTTGATTCGGCAATTTTTTTAACATCTTCAAAAGACGGCATGTATTTCATAGTGATTACCTCCACAGATTCTTTATAAAAATAAAAATACTCCTTTGGCTTTATTTGCCAAAAGAGTATAAAAAAATCCCTGACAAAAAAGCCTGAACTCTTTGTCAAGGACGAATATACTATTATCCGCGGTGCCACCTTGATTCACGGCAATGACGCCGTGCGCTTGTCAGGATACCAACATATCCCCGGCAACTGACGTATGCCCACACGTTGCAGAATACTCTGTGTATAACACATTTGACTGCACCCTCAGCGGTCCATTTGACGAACTGTTTCTCACCCGACTCTCAGCACCACGGGCTCTCTGTAAAGACATAATCGCCGTTATCTCCGCTTCAACGGTTTATCATGTTAAATTGTTGCTCGTATTATAGCACTGAAAAATTACTTTGTCAATAAAATTTAATTGCTTAAATTACAAAATTTTAAACAGAGTATTATTTCTTCCGTCACATCTTTTTAATCTGCTCCATATCAAGCATAAATACAGTCACTCCGCCAACTTCTTTCTCAATCGGAACCGACATACTGCTTCCTATGCAGTGGTCACCTGAAACTGGCGTTGGAAGTGTATATACAGTTTCTTTCCTTTTTCCAGCCATTTTTTCTAAAATTCTCATAACTTCATCTACTCGTTCTTTTTCAACACCAATCATAATTGTTACGTTTTCTTTCTTTAAAAAACCGCCGCTTGAACAAAGCTTTGTAACAAATATTTTATTTTTTCCAAGTTCTTCAACAGTATCATCGTAATCATCTTTTTGCAGTATAGCCATTATAAGTTTATATGATTTGTCATTGTCAAACATACTATTCCTCCGTTCACAGTTGGTTTATTTTAGGGTATAAATAAAAACTCATATTATAACTTTATTTTATTAAAGTTTATATGTCAACAAAAAGAACAATTATTAATATAATATAATAAAACTTAAATTTACTGTATAAAACAAATAATATATTGACAAGTACATTTATTTTGTTATATCATATCTATCGTTGGATACTCTGCTGTTGTAGCTCAGTAGGTAGAGCACCGCATTGGTAGTGCGGAGGTCACGGGTCCGAATCCCGTCAACAGCTTTTAAACACCGATTATATCGGTGTTTTTTTGTTTTTCAACAAAAATTACTCAATTCATAAAATTCAACATAAATTGTCACGTTTTTTCAATTTTTCTATTGACACAAAGCCAAAATAAATATAGAATCAAATTATGAATTAATATTACTACACTCAAAAGAGGTGTGTCTATATGTCTTCTATAAAGCCTGCTGTTTCAGAAGATTGCAACGAAAATCAATTATTTTCAGAAAGTATCGGCGGTTCAAATCTGTATAAAAAACTTGATAACAACTCAAAAGAATTAGCTTTAAATTTTGCAAGGTATCTCAAATACCAGCAATGTGAGAAAGATAATCAACATAATATCAAATAAACTTTTTACATACATCATTTAATCATATTCAACTTAACATATAAAAGCGGCAGGATTAAAGTTTTAAAAGCTTTAATCCTGCCGTTAAGTTATATTATTTGAAATTTACTTTTATAATATTAAAGCATACCGTCTACATGCTCATTATTAAGTATTTTGCCTACCATATCAATATCCCAGTTTCCTGAAGTAAGTACAAAGCAAACTTTTTCATCTGGTTTAACCTTTATCTCCCCACCAAGAAGAGCAGCTATACCAACACATGAAGACGGCTCGGCAATAAGTTTTGCTTCTGATGCTACAAGTTTAACAGCTTCTTTAATGTCATCTTCTGTAACGGAAACAAAATCATCTACATATTTTTCACAGATAGGATAAGGATTTTCACCTGGTTTACGGCATCCAAGTCCGTCTGCAAGGCTTGGGAAACACTCAACTTCAACTCTGTGACCTGCTTTGCGGCTCTGAACATAACCATCGCTTGCCTTAGCCTGAACACCTATTATGCGTACTTTAGGATTAATTTCTTTAATAGCTGTTGCTACACCGGCAATAAGTCCACCTCCGCCAACAGGAACTACTACTGTATCAACATATGGCAAATCCTCAAGAATTTCAAGACCTATTGTTCCCTGACCTGCCATTACAGTATAGTCCTCATATCCGTGAGCCATTGTATAGCCGTTTTCTTCCTGAATTTCTTTAACCATTTTCCATCTGTCATCATAGTATCTTGGTCCAAGAACAACTTCTGCACCAAGAGCCTTTGCTTTATCTATTTTTACATGAGGTGCATCTTCTGGAAGAACAACTACTACATGTGTACCTGTCATTTTACCTGCTAAAGCACAAGCCTGACCATGGTTTCCTGATGAGCTGCAAATAATGCCCCTGTCTCTTTCTTCCTGTGAAAGAGATAATATTTTGTTCATAGCACCTCTCATTTTAAATGCGCCTGTAATCTGAAGCATTTCAGGTTTAAGATAAACATTGCATCCCAATTTTTCGTCCATTGTTTTCTGTCTTATAAGTTTTGTACGTACAATATAAGGTTTAATCCTTTCGGCTGCTTCACAAACATCATTTAAAGTAACTGTTGTTTTTTCCATAAAAATTACCTCCTATTTGATTTTATAAAATATTTTTCTTTAGACATATTATATTACCGTCTGATGATAGTAACAATTATCAGTATATACGCAAAGAGCTATAACAATTTGTTATAGCTCTTTTGAATTAACTCCTTTAAATTAAAGCAGTTAAACATTATATATTCATTATAAATTTTTAACAAACAATGCTCTTACAGCATTTAAAATCGCCAATATCATTACACCTACATCAGCAAATATAGCCAGCCACATATTAGCTATTCCAAAAGCGCCTAATATAAGGCATATAACTTTAATTCCTATAGCAAAGCATATGTTTTGATGAACAATCCTCAGGCATTTTCGTGATATTTTAATTGCTTTAGCAATTTTTATGGGATTGTCGTCCATTAGCACAACATCAGCAGCTTCAATTGCTGCATCAGAACCCATTGCCCCCATGGCTATGCCAATATCAGCTCTTGATAGAACAGGAGCATCGTTTATACCGTCACCTACAAAAACAACCTTTTCTTTTTCCGATTTTCTGCCATTTATTATTCTCTCAATTTCCGAAACTTTGTCGGCAGGCAGCAGTTCCGGATACACAATATCAATACCAACATCTTCTGCAACTTTTTCAGCTGTATCTTTTGAATCACCTGTAAGCATAACTGTTTTAGTTATTCCGCATTTTTTAAGCATGCTTATTGCTTTTTTTGAAACAGGCTTTATAACATCGGAAATAACTATATGCCCCGCATAAACTCCGTTTACAGCAACATGAATTATTGTACCGGCAGAACTGCAATTACTCCATTTTGCCCCAATAGAATCCATTAATTTTGAATTTCCCACATAAACGGTATCTCCATTAACTAATGCTTTAATTCCACAGCCGGCTATCTCCTCTGCATCTGTTACTTTGCAGTCATCAGCTTCGTTAGGATACGCATCTCTTAAAGAATTTGCTATAGGGTGAGTTGAATACCTCTCCACATGCGCCGCTAAATGTAAAAGACTGTTTTCATCAATTTTTTCTGGGTGAATTGCCGCAACCTGAAAAACACCTTTAGTAAGTGTTCCGGTTTTATCAAAAACAACCGTTTTTGCCAATGAAAGCGTTTCCAAGTAATTTGAACCCTTAATTAAAATTCCTTCTTTGCTTGCACCGCCTATACCTGCAAAAAAACTAAGCGGTATACTAATAACTAAAGCACAAGGGCAGCTTATAACAAGAAATGTAAGAGCTCTGTATATCCAGTTTCCCCATAAAGGCTCTGACCCAGATAAAATCAAAAATACAGGCGGAACCATTGCCAGCATAACAGCACTTAAAACCACAACCGGAGTATAAATTCTTGCAAATTTCGTAATAAAATCCTCGGATTTTGATTTTCTTGAGCTTGCATTTTCAACTAAATCAAGTATTTTTGATACTGTTGATTCACTAAACTCCTTTGAGGTTTTTATCTTAATTACACCGCTTATGTTCACACAGCCGCTTATCACATCATCACCAATTGTTACTTCTTTAGGCAGACTTTCACCGGTTAAAGCCGTTGTATTTAAATTTGACTTTCCTTCAACTATAACTCCATCTATAGGTATTTTTTCACCAGGCTGAACAAGTATAACCGAACCTACTTCGACATCATCAGGTGAAACTTTTTCTGTTTGACCGTTATTATTTATTAAATTGGCATAATCAGGCCTTATATCCATAAGCTCACTTATATTCTTACGGCTCTTTCCCACTGCGTAGCTTTGAAACCACTCACCTATCTGGTAGAAAAGCATAACAGCTATGGCTTCAGTATAATCTCCTTTGGAATACAGCGCTAAAGCTATAGCGCCTATTGTAGCAATTGCCATAAGAAGACTTTCATCAAAGGCCTGCCTGTTTTTTATCCCCTTAAATGCTTTTATTAAAATATCATATCCTATAATCAAATATGGTATCATATAAAAAACAAACCGAGCAAAACCATTAATCTCAATAAAATGCAGTACTATCATTAATGCAGAAGAGATAATAATCCGCACAAGATTCTTTTTCTGTTTTTTACTCATAAATAAGCACCTCCCAACAAAATCCATTTAAAAACTGCGCCAGAATAACGCAGTTTAAAAATCAAACATAATTAAAATAATATGTCGCAGTCATCTTCAACTTTCTTGCAGTTCTTTTTTACTTCCTGCATAACTTCTTTTGGCTCAAAGCCATCTTCAAATTCCACATTCATTTTAAGAGTCATAAAATTAACAACAGCACTTTTTACTCCTCTGGTTTTATTTGCTGCCGCTTCCATTTTATTAGCGCAGTTAGCACAGTCCACATAGATTTTATAGCTTTTCTTCATTAATATCATCCTTTCACGAATACAATTCAAAGATTGTTTAATTGTTAAATACAATATATATCATTTTAAATTCGATGTCAATACAATTAAACAATTAAATATATTTTTAATCAAACTCCGTTATTGATATTTATTTTCTTTTCCAATATAATATTTGTTGTGGAGGTGCAAATTATGTTGAATGATGAAAAAATCAATGCCGCTTTGCCTCACAAGCATGACGAAATAGAAGAAAAGCTGCTCAACGATATGCCGTCAGATGATACCATCCGTTCTGTTTCAGGCATATTAAAGCAGTTAGGAGACCCAAGCAGGCTTAAAATATTTTGGCTTTTATGTCATTGCGAAGAATGTGTTATAAATATTGCCGCTCTTGCTAATATGACAAGTCCTGCTGTTTCTCATCATTTAAGACTTCTTAAATCAAGCGGATTAATAACCTCGCGCCGGGAAGGCAAAGAAATGTACTACAAAGCCGCAGATACAGAAATGGCAAGCTCCCTTCATTTAACAATAGAAAGCATAGCTGATATTTCATGCCCCAATTAATTTTTTATTGTTATAAATAATATATTCCCGAAAAGCCAATTGTTACATTGGTCTCGGGAATATAATCGGAGTTTTTATTTAATTTATTTAAAAGTATTTTTAAGCCTGTTCATTACATCTTCCAGTGTTTTTCTTGGACAGGCAACATTCATACGGAAAAAGCCTTCTCCTTTTTTACCGAACATCTCTCCTCTGTTAAACCAAACACCGGCTTCATTTAAAAGTTTGTTTTCAATTTCATCAGCACTAAGTCCTGTATTTCTGAAATCCAGCCATAAAAGATACGTAGCTTCTGGAACAGCCATGTTGACTTCATGCATAGGCTTTATAATACTATCAGCATATAGTATATTATCATAAACATAAGACTTCATGCATCTGTACCACTCTTCACCTTTAGTATATGCCGCCATGCACGATACAAGGGCAAAAATATTAAGCTCATCATACCCTGCACTTTTCTTAAATCCAATAAATCTTTCTCTTATATTTTTGTTTGGTATAATTATATTGGCTACTTGTATGACTGCTATATTAAATGTTTTTGACGGTGACTGACAAATTATCATTCTTTCTTTCAGCTCTGGAACGGCTTTCAAAAGAGAGATATGTTTCTTTCCTCCCCAAACAAAATCCGAGTGAATTTCATCGCTTAACACAATCATATCATGTTTTAAAAGTACTTTGCCAAGGTCTTTAAGTTCCTGTTCTGTCCAGTAGCGCCCTGAAGGATTATGAGGGTTGCAGAGCATAAAAAGCTTGCAGTTATGCTTTACTATTTTATTTTCCAAGTCTTCAATGTCCATTGAGTAACTGCCGTTATTTTCTATTAAATCGTTTGACACCATATTCCTTGCATTCTGAACGACCATGTTATTAAAAGGATGATAAACAGGCTGCTGTATAATAACACTCTCACCAACCTAGGTAAATGCCCTTACTGCCGCACTTAAAGCAAATATAATTCCCGGCGTCTTTACAATCCAGCTTCTTTCAATGTCGATATCATAATGCTTTTTAGCCCAGTTTATAACAATATCCTCATATTCGCCTGTGGTATCGGAATAGCCAAATATTCCATAATTTGCTCTTTCCCTTAAAGCCTCAATAATCTCCGGTGCTGTTCTAAAATCCATGTCCGCAACCCACATAGGTATACAGTCTTTAGGCTTTTTGTTCTTTTCTTTAAAGTCATATTTATAGCACATAGTATTTTCGCGGTTGATTTGCACATCAAAATAAGATTTATCCATATCCATCACTCCTTTAATAAAAACTATTATAGATTAAGAAAAAGCAGACCGCAAAAATGAGGTGACCCCAAAAAGTTAGACAATATTTTGAAGTAAAAATTGTTCAAGAAGCCATAAGGGCTTGTTTCCTGTAAAGAGCAGGTGACAAGCCCTTTAGCTTTGTCTTAATACGTCTATTGTTGTA
>CALWHR010000146.1 GCA_944380455.1 uncultured Clostridia bacterium | reverse complement strand
GTTCCGCTTTCAGCTGCTCATTCCAGTCTTTATAGAGAGGGTATTCCCTTTTGATTTTTTCTCTATCATATCCATTTTCAATGAGGATATCCTTTAATTTATCACAAGCTTCAATGCCTGCCGCATCGTAATCCAGACAGAGAAAAATCTCCTGGATATTTTTTTGTTCTTCCAAAAATTGCAGTAATGGTTTTGCTGAAAGTCCATCCAGTGTGAGGCGGCATTAAGAATGACAAAATTGTGCATGAAGAATGGTAAAAATTTATATATAAAAAGGCAGGTATTTTTCTTACTAAAAATCACCTGCCTTTTTTGAATTTTTTACTTATTTTTTATTCTATTTTGATTTATTTTAAAGACCGTAAAACATTCTTTAAAGGAGCTTTAAATATGCTTTTTATTGAGTTTTTTAATAGGTCGTTTTCTATTTGCGTAGTATTCATCATCAGGAATATATTGCAGTAAGTCTTCAACGTTGCACTTAAGAACTTCACATATTTTAGATAAATGCTGAAGATTTATCCTTTCTATTGTTTCATTGTATATTTCGCAAATAGTTGTAGGTCTTATCCCAGTTTTACGCGCAAGCTCTGCCTGTGTTATTCTGTACTCTCCTAAAATTGTTGACAAATATATTTTTATCACTGTTAGCACCTCACATTTTTAAGTATATACTAACACTAATAAGAATATATTTTATTATTTCGATATAATATAACATATATAGTTATAATTATTTTAAAAAAATTAGTAGTTACGAATTATGAGTTCTGAAAACAACTTATTATTTCCTGTTCTCAAAGCCATATTATTTGAGCGTTTTATTTCTTCAATATGAAAATCTTTATACAGCATTCTTATATATTTATCATCATTATACGATAATATAAAATTGCCTTTGATAGTTCCAAGCATATCACGAAGTTTTACATGCTGAACTTCATCAAACACAAAATCACCTGTATCATACATCTTTTCTGTATTATGATACGGAGGGTCACAGTAAAACAAAGTCCCAGATTTATCATATTGTTTTATAAGTTTATCAAAACTTTTGTGCTCTATAACTACTTTTGAAAGCCGCTCTTTTACATCGTGCAGATATTCTAAATTTGTTATATCTCTATACTTTGCTCCAAAGCTCGTTGTTTTAGAGGCATAAGATGCCTTTATTAAATATAAATACCGTACAGCTCTTTGAATGTCAGTCATTCCGTTAGTATTGTTCTGACTGTAAATCTCGAATATTTCTCTTGAGTTTAATATTAATTTAAACTCATTTTCTACTGCCTCTGGATGATATTTTACGCATCTAAATAAATTTACGAGCTCTCCATTTATATCATTATATATTTCCTCATTTTTACCTTTATCTTTGTAAAATAGAACCCAAGCGGCACCACCAAAAACCTCTACATATCTGTCAAATGCTGATGGAAAGCGATTAATTATATCTTTTCTAAGTAGCTTTTTTCCGCCAACCCAACTGATAAAACTATCCATACACAAAAACCTCCATTAAAAATTAATTATTATGAATGATTTTTGTTTTTATTATTTTTTTATTTCTTATTTTATTTTAAATTAAGAGCTCCATAAAGAGCTCTTAATTTATTAACCTTTGCACTATATTTGCGCTATAGACTTGCGGATTTTATTATTTTTCAGTAAAGTCCTGCTCTGTCATTAATAACTATCATTTTAAGCATTGAGTATGTAAGCTCAAGCTCTCCTTTGTCATTTCCTTTTAAATACCCTTTGTCCAAAAGCTTCTGAACCGTTGGTCTTGCCCAATCCGGCACTTCTTCTGTCCAGTTATATATTTTCTCCACTTCTTCATCACTCCAAGTCTTTTTAAATTCTTCTGGTGTACCATACAAATTTTTAAGCATAGTAGTTGTACTTCCCCAATATGGCAGCTGAAAATGAGGCTTGTCAACAGGACTTGTCCAGTTGCCGCCCCATTCAAGACCTATTTTAACGCCTATTGCACCAACTTTAGAGAAAAAACCGTCATTGTCGTTATATGCTCCTGTTCCGTCGTTACGATAAATGTCAAAGGCTGTTCCCCATTGATGATGAGAGCTGTAAGAAGTACCTTTTGCATTTGTTACAATGCTGCCTGGTGCTGTTCTGCCTTTGGCATATAATGCGTCCTGTTCTGCAACGGTTCTAAAACATTCGCCTATTCCTACTAAAAGCCCATGACCACGGCAAGCAGAAACAAGCTTTTCGGCTTTCTGCTGCAACTCCGGGTGGCACAACGAAATATCTCTGCCTATTTTAATCACCTTCTTAAAATAAAAAGCATCCACTATAAAAGTGAATGCTTTACAAATATTTTTAATATGTTATAATTAGCTTAGGTAGGCAGCCGCCCGCCCATTGCAGTGGGCTTTGAATGGACGGTTAAGCCTTGGTTGTTTATTTAAAAACTGCCCTGTCCGTCAAGACTATTAAGGGCAGTTATTTTTTTGTCCTGAAACTCAGGATAAGCACTACAAGAGTTGAAAAAGCAATCATTAAAGACAAACTTTCATATGTACTCATAATGCTCACCTCCTCCCTAAGCTGGAGAAGGCTCAACCGCCCTACGGCTACCATGTAATTATTTTAGCATATATTTAATTATTCAACAAATACCTTTAATACTTTTTAGGCTCATTATATGTCATAGCCTGCTGACTGTCACCAGCTCCGGCTGTTGTCGGGTCAATTACCACACCTATTGCCACAAGTATGTTAATTACAGCCGATATAAGCTGAGTTGCCATGTCCTGAGTTACCGGCGGCACTATGTCAAACATACCCAAAATTTGATATACAAAAGCCAAAACAGCTATTAAAAAAGTTACAAGCCACGTTTTATTTTTAAATCTTACTTTCCAGTTTATTTTCATTTTCAAATGTTTCCTTTCTGTTTCAAATGCAAATCACTAATCTCGTTGAACATTTTTGTAACCATGCCATTGCCGCCAAGGTCGTGGTATGCTTCATACATCTCACAGAAGTTTTCATAAGCGTATGAAGGTATTTCCCCTTTAGCCGTATACTTATCATGATAGTCTATTAACTGAACTCTTAGAAGCATCATAGTACCGTTGCTGTTGGCATCACGGTCTTTTTTCTGTTTCTTTAAAATCCAGACTATATACCCCAAAATAACAGGCGCAGCGGCAATATACGTTTGTATTAATAACTGTTCCACGCTGTCCTCCTTCACTCAAATTAGAATTTAAAAGGGCGGTTGCCCGCCCTTAATGATTTCTTATTTACTGCATTTTTTATAAAGTTCAGCAAGAGCTGGAATATCGTCAATTTTTTCCCCAGTAGCTTCAAGCTTCATCAATGTAGGAGAGTAAACAATAATCTGTTCGCCATTTACAACAGGATAACCGAATTTGCATTCAATGTCTGCAAGTATGATATCGCTGTTTTCTCCTTTAAATTCCATTGCGGTATTCGGGTTCTCCACTGCTTTCATAATACCTGCGTCAGTTAAATATACGTAAACTTTCTTTTCCATAATAAGTTCCTCCTTGAAATTAAAAAATAATGGTAATAAAAAAAGACTCCGGCCGGAAGTCCTGTAAACTAATTTAAATTATTTCTTATTTTATACAGATTAATAAAAAATTGCTTTCTTTTGTCATAAAACTGCCGTCTTCCGCATGGTATATTTAAGACTTCAAACGGTTTATTTTCAGATACATTTTTAATTATGTACTTAGCAAAAAATGAATCTGCTTTTTCTGCTGAGCTTTCTATAATTAAAACGTCTGTTTTCAATTTTTTTATGTAATCCGACTTTTCATCTTTGCTTCTTGTGACAATAGACTTTTTTGTTTTATACTGCCTGCAAAAATATAGCATTTCAAAATACTCGTTCTTTGAAAACTCTTTAAATTTTAAAGTTTTTCTTTCCATGAAATCACCAGCTTGAAATTATATATTTGTAAAAACTTCTTCTCTTAATTCCTTATGGGTATATTCTGCAAGCTCGCTGTGTTTATAAGGTTTAAGCTGTAAATGCTGATTATATCTAAGCTCCACTTCAAGTATTAAATTAGCTGGTATCATTCGCTTTACAGTGCTTTCCACCTCATCAAAAAGCTTTTTAACTGTCAGCTCTAAAAGTATTCTCAGCCTGTATTCATCATTGTAAAGCGTCATTGCATAGCTTTCTTTGCCGCACAGACTGTTAAGAACATTCTCCAAAGAACGCCATGTGTAGGGCAAATCCTCATTAATTCTTGACTTTATCCTAAACCGCCTCACTTGAAGTGTGTCTGTGCCTTTAGGCTGTATGCCGAGTATTTTTTCCCACCTTTTACAGCCGTTTTCGGTAAGTGTTTCAATAAACTGGTCTAAAAATACATTGTTTGAAGCTGTCCATGAGTCCGTAAGAGCTTCATTTTCTCTTTTTGAAATCTCTTTAAACTCTTTGTAATCCTTCACAACAGAAGGCTGGTAAATACTTATATCAACATTTTTAAGCACTTACAGTCCCCCTTTTTGGAATACTGTTTTCTTCCAGTGTAATGTTCTTTGTTTGAGAATTAAGCTTTGTATTTTGAATATCAATAACACCTTCAATGTCAAGAAGCCGTGTTTCTATCTGGCTTATTCTTACTATTATGTTTGAATTATCTGCCCAGCTTTTTGACAGTTCATTGAAGTAATTGTCTATTACATCATTGGCTGTAATTTCAATATCTTCCCAGCTCCAACCTTCATCGTATGTAATCTCCGTTTCAATATTTATTACGGTTTCTGTAATGCCTTCAACTGTTACAACATGGCCAATAGGAGCGAGGCCTAAGCCTTCTCCCTGGTTTTGTACTGGGTCTATTGCTGTCTGCACTTCCTGAATTAACTCTGATGAAGGTACATTATACTCAGAACTGATTATTACAAGCTTTACTGTTCCGCCGCCATTCCAAACGGGATAAACTTTAACACCGCCTACTCCCTGTATGGCATTTACTTTTTCTTTGTAGTCTTGTATATTGCCTCCAAAAGCCTGAGAATTAAAGCTGTTTAAATACCTCTGCCGGAAGCTTTCGGTTTCTTCTTCGTCTTCTCCTGGTATTAATATTTCTGTTATTTCTGCCTTTGTAAGACCTGGTATATAGTCAATTGGAATTAACTGTCCTGTGTAGCCATTTGGCTCACTGCCGGCTGTTTCACACATCAGCTTATAGCTGTGTTCCTCATCTGAAATAACCTCAGTAACGGTATAATTAAACACATCAATACTGAACCTTGAACCTATGGGAACTTCAATATTAAACACACCTTTTGCAATGGCAAATGTAGCAGAATACGGCTCAAAGCCTCTTTCTGCAGCTCTCATAATTAAATATTCCCTGTCAGAAGTATCTGCAAATGTTTCTTTAAGTGTAAAGTCCAAATCTATATAAAGCTGTGCCAACTCCGCTGCTGCCGGTGCCAAAGCATCGTATATAATACTGCCCTCACGCTTATCAAAGCTTGAAGGTACATTACTAAGCATTGATTTTAAAATATTTTCAAATGTCATACTCTCAAACAATTACACAGCCACCTCCTTCAAAACTTCAAAGTCACCCAGCTCTGAATGAACCGTAAATTTTACTGAAACCTTGTGTTTTTGACTTGTATCAAACACAAAGCTGTCTACATCAGTTAATCTGTCATCTTGAAGCAAAGCTTCTTTTATACGGCTTTCAATAAGTGCAATAACCGTTTTAACCGGCTGCCCGAAAAGGTCTTTAAGCTCCACACCGTAGTTTCTTGAATAAATAACATTTTCGTATCTTTCAGTTGAAAGTATCTTGTAAA
>CALWHR010000145.1 GCA_944380455.1 uncultured Clostridia bacterium | reverse complement strand
ATATCTTCGGGATAAGGTTCTTTGATAAATGATTATCTCTTTGAGAACTGTGGAGCACGACGTGCTTTTTTGAGACCGTATTTCTTTCTTTCTTTCATTCTTGGGTCACGTGTAAGGAAACCAGCTTTCTTTAAAGATGGTCTGTAATCAGCATCAGCCTCAAGAAGAGCTCTTGAAATACCGTGTCTGATAGCACCTGCCTGGCCTGTGAAACCGCCGCCGTTTACATTTACAAGTACATCAAATTTTGTAAGTGTATCTGTAAGTTCAAGTGGCTGACGAACGATAAGTTTTAATGTTTCAAGACCGAAATATTCGTCAATGCTTCTTTTATTAATTGTAATGTTACCATTTCCTGGTACTAAATATACTCTGGCAACAGATGATTTTCTTCTACCAGTGCCGTAATATCTTGCAACTGCCATTTTGCTTCCTCCTTATAAATACTAACTATTAAGCGTTGATTTCTAAAACTTCAGGTTTCTGAGCGGCATGATTATGCTCTGGGCCAGCGTATACATGAAGTTTTTTAATCATGTTTCTACCAAGTGTATTTTTAGGAAGCATACCCTTTACAGCGTGTGTAATAACAGCCTCAGGCTTTGTTTCCAATAATCTTTTAAGTGTGATTTCTTTAAGGCCGCCGATATAACCTGTGTGATGATAGTAAATTTTCTGGTCTAATTTTTTGCCTGTTACAGCAATTTTATCAGCATTTATAACTATTACATAATCACCTGTGTCAACAAATGATGTATAGATTGGTTTATTTTTTCCTCTTAAAACTTTAGCGATTTCTGATGCAAGACGTCCTAAGTTTTTACCCTCAGCGTCTACAACATACCATTTTCTTTCGATTTTTGAAGCATTTGGCATGTATGTTGTTCTCATATCAAATTAACCTCCTTAAATACTAAACGTCCCAGCATGTACTCAGTGAGGGAAATGCACCGGCACAATCAGCGGACAGAAACATTATATAATAAAACCCGGGGCTAATCGAGTTTATAAGTGGCATATTTGTAAATTACACAATAATTGAATTATATTATAATTAAATTGCTCCTGTCAAGGTATTTTTTACTTAAATATCATAATTTATTTTTAAAAGTGTAAGTCCTTCAGGCCCTGCTGTTTTCCCTGCTTTCGCCCTGTCAAGACTTGATATTATTTCTTCAATATCTTTATAATTAATACTGCCTTCACCGGCAAGCATAAGTGTACCGGCTATTATTCTTATCATGTTATACAAAAATCCGTCACCTGTAACAGTAATTGAAACAAAATCCCCTTCACGCTTTACACCTATATCAAATATAGTGCGTACTGTTGTTTTGGAACTGTTTCCAGATGCAGCAAAAGCTTTAAAATCATGAGTACCCAAAAAAGCCTTTGAAGCCTCGTCCATTTTATTTTCGTCTAAATGCTTATAGCAAAACTCAGTATATTTACGGCATATAGGGTTTTTATACTGACCGTTATATATTTTATAAACATAGGTTTTATTAACACAATCAAACCGCGGATGAAAATCATCACTTACGGCAACAGCCTCTGAAATAACTATGTCTTCCGGCATAAAAGGCCTTACAGCGAGGGGCAGTTTTTCAACGGGAACAGTGGTGTCCACGTCTATAACGGCTCTTTGACCCAAGGCATGAACTCCCCTGTCCGTTCGGCTTGCACCTGTTACTGTAATTTCTTTTTTAAAAAATTCACTTAAAGCCTTTTCAACAGCTCCCTGTACTGTAGGCACTGAATTATCCGGCTGTTTCTGCCAACCGTAATAATTAGAGCCGTCGTAGGCTATTGTAAGCAGTATCCTTCTTTGCATAAAATCACCATATAATCATTATAGCCACAGTAACGGCAATATATAAAACAATAACAACTGAAGCCTTGTAGTCACTGCCTTTTAAAATCATTTTATTCATTCTTGTACGGTTATTTCCGCCGTGATAGCACCTTGCTTCCATAGCTGTTGCCAGCTCGTCTGCACGCCTGAAAGCCGAAACAAAAAGCGGTACAAGAACAGGCACAAGGCTTTGGGCTTTCTGCTTTAAACCGCCTGTTTCAAAATCAGCACCTCTTGCCTGCTGTGCTTTCATAATTTTATCTGTTTCATCAAGAAGTGTAGGTACAAATCTTAATGCAATAGACATCATCATGGCAATTTCGGCAGAAGGCACGCCTATTTTTCTAAAAGGCTTTAAAAGGCTCTCTATTCCGTCTGTAAGCTGTATAGGCGTAGTTGTAAGGGTTAAAAGAGAGGAGCCTATAATAAGCATTATAAGCCTTACAACCATTTTTATGGCCATAAATACGCCTTCAAGAGTTACTTTAATAATTCCTACCTGCAAAAGTATATGTGTTCCCTTTGTTGTTATAACATTAAGAATTGCCGTAAGGAATATTATAAAAAGTATGCTCTTTATTCCTCTGAATATAAAGCTTGAAGGCACTTTTGAAACAGCAATTACAAGTGCCAGAGCCAGTATTGAAAATGCGTATGAGTATATATCGTTTATTATAAAAAGCATTACAACAAATGCCATTGTTCCAAGTATTTTAACTCTCGGGTCCAGACTGTGAATAGCTGAGTCCGAGGCATAGTACTGACCAACAGTTATATCCCTAATCATTTTGTCACCTGCTTTAGCAATTCAAATAAAACATCCGTGGCTTCGTCTACTGTATAAACATCTTGCGGTACATTTAAACCACTGTCTTTAAGTCCCTTCATTACATAGCTTGTCTGAGGTGCCGCAAGACCCATTTCTTCAAGTTCCGAAACATGAGAAAATACCTCTTTTGGTGTTCCAGTTAAAGCCACATGTCCGTTATTCATTACCACAATTCTGTCGGCAAACTTTGCCACATCTTCCATACTATGGGAAACAAGTATAACGGTTATGCCTGTTTCTTTGTGCATATGGTCTATAGCGCCTAATATTTCGTCACGGCCTCGTGGGTCAACACCTGCTGTAGGTTCATCAAGCACCAAAACTCTTGGATTCATTGCCAATATTCCGGCAATAGCTACCCTTCTTTTTTGCCCGCCGCTTAATTCAAAAGGAGATTTTTCGTAAAAAGAGCTGTCAAGTCCAACCAAATTCAAGGCTTTTTCTGCCGCAGCATTAACTTCTTCTTCACTTAATCCCATATTTTTAGGACCATAGCACACATCTTTAAAAACTGTCATTTCAAAAAGCTGGTGCTCCGGGTACTGAAACACAAGGCCTACTTTCTGTCTTATAGCTTTAAGCTTTGTTTTATCGGCATTTATGTCCTCACCATCAAGGAGTATTTTGCCGCTTGTAGGTTTAATAAGTGCGTTTAAGTGCTGTATAAGGGTTGACTTTCCAGAGCCTGTGTGGCCTATAAAAGCCACAAACTCACCGTCGTTTATAGTTATATTTACATCATCAAGGGCTTTTCTTTCCATTGCTGTGCCCGGATTATACAAATGTGTTAAATGGCTGATTTCAATCGACATATAGCACCTACCATTTCTTCCGGTGTTAAAATATCTGCCGG
>CALWHR010000144.1 GCA_944380455.1 uncultured Clostridia bacterium | reverse complement strand
TTGTTAACATCAGAATCAAAATCATATTTTCCGATGTCTTTTTCATCAATAACAACGCAGTCCGTTATTTTCTGGCTGAATGAATATACATCCGTATCGGCATCTGTTGTCATTTTCGCCACAATTTTAGGTATAGAAGGTTTTTGAACAAAGCTGTTGTCGCAGGCTTCTAAGACCAGTTCCTTTGCTGGCGTAAAGTCTGAAAACTTATAAGGCCCGCTTCCCATTGGCGCTGTATCCTTGTTTCCGGCACTATAATAGCTTTGGGAAATTACAGGAAAACACATACAAAATATATTTCCGCTGAAAGCTTCTGAAAAATATATATCAACTGTATATCTGTCCTGAACAGACACACGCCTTACATTATCAGTACATTTTTTATATACAGTATCATCATCAGAATTTAATATTGTATTTATGGAGTATGCAGCATCATTTGCTGTAATAGCACTTCCATCGTGCCATAAAAGGCCTTCTTTAATTTTAACTGTCAAAACAGTTCCGTCTTGTGTATAGTACCAGCTCTCAGCTATTGCGCTTTGTGGTTTATTAGTATTGTCCAGCCTTATAAGAGGCTCAAAAATAAGTCTTAAAACACTGTCTACAGATTCGTCTTTGTTAAGCAGAGGATTAAGCATAGTCGTTGTTCTCATTGAAATAATAAGAACATTTTCATCATTTTCATACTCTTTTTCACTATCCTGTACTGTTAATGACTCTGTCTGCATACTTTCAGCAGTTGTATCACTTTCTGCGCACCCTGAAAACAGGATTAAAACAGCCGCCGCTAAAAATATTATTCTTTTCATTTTATCTCCTGTTACTTATATAAATAATCATACATTTTTTTTGCCTGATGAACCTTTTTAACATAGTTCCTTGTTTCTTCATATGGAATATAATCAAGGGTAACACCGTTTGAAGAGTATTTTTCATCGGCAAGCCACCTTGAAACATTTCCGCTTCCTGCATTATACGCCGCTAAAGCCGTATCAATATTTCCATACTGATTAATAAGCCTGTTAATATACCAGCATCCTATTAAAATATTAATTTGCGGAACAAAAAGCAAGTCTGTATCAAAGTCTTTTATTTTAAGTTCTTCTGATGCCCAAATACCTGTCATATCAGAAATCTGCATTAACCCCTTGGCATTCATATGAGAAACAGCATCACTTTCAAAGTTGCTTTCGCATTTTATAACAGCATAAATCAAGTTTTTATCTATGTTGTATTCTTTTGAATAAGTTTCCACGTAATTTTTATATCCCTGGGGATAAAGAACCTTTTTTAATATTAGATGCTTAAACACAAAAGCTGTGAAAATAACTAATAAAATCAGAAACACAAATAACCTGAAAAGTACAGTTCTTGATTTTTTATATTTCATTTATTATCTCCCGGCTTGTTTAGTAATGTTTTAACCTGTTTAATTAAATTATCAATTCCTTTACTGTTATCAATAATAACATCAGCATAAGTATTATAAACATCATAATCCTTTTGCTGTTTCATTCTGTTAAAAGCTTCTTCCTTTGTTATTCCATCCCTGGTCATTATTCTTTCACACCGTACTTCATCAGGTGCATAAACAACCCAAACCTCATTGCAAAGGGTTATAAACCTTCCTTCAATAAGTAATGGGGCGTCTATAACAACAATATCTGCTCCGTTTTTTTCGGCATTTATAATGTCATTTTTCATTTCTTCATATATGTACTTGTGGGTACAGCTGTTTAAAAATTCCAGCTTTTCCCCACCCTGAGAAAAAACAATACTCCCAAGCTTCCGTCTTATAATTTCACCGTTTTCATCTATTATTTCATCACCGAAATATTCTTTTAATTCGTTATATGCTTTTTTACCTTTAAGTATTATATCATGGCCAATTTTATCGGCATCAACTATATAAATACCCATTTGAGACAAAGCATTGCTTACAACACTTTTACCGCTTCCTGTAGGGCCTGTCAGACCAATTACTCTCATTTATAATCACCTGTTATTTAGCTTCATACCAGTTTTTAGCACATTTTACATCTGCCACCATAGGCACATTAAGTTCAACTGCATTTTCCATGTTTTCTTTTAAAATACGGCTTACTTCATCTTTTTCAGGTTCATAAGCTTCTATAAGCAGTTCGTCGTGTACCTGAAGAATAAGCCTTGATTTAAGATTTCTTTCCTTTAAGGCTCTGCTTACCTTTACCATAGCTATTTTTATAATATCCGCCGCAGTGCCCTGTATAGGCATATTCATTGCTACCCTCTCGCCAAAGGAGCGTGTATTAAAGTTTGATGATGAAAGCTCCGGCATACTTCTTCTTCTGCCGAAAATAGTAGAAACAAATCCATCTTCTTTGGCTTTTTCAATTGTTCTGTCAAGATATTTTTTAACATTTGGGTATCTTGAAAAATAATTCTCTATATAAATTTCAGCTTCTTTGCGTGTTATTCCTAAGTCCTGACTTAAACTGAAAGCGCCTATGCCATATATTATACCAAAATTTACCGCTTTTGCCTGACGCCTTTGCTCACTTGTTACCTCATCAAAAGGTATGCCCAAAACCTGCGAAGCTGTCATTGTGTGTATATCAAGGCCGTTTTTAAATGCATTAATAAGGTTTTCATCATCAGCCATATGTGCCATAACACGAAGCTCAATCTGTGAATAGTCAGCATCCAAAAATACATATCCGTTTTCCGGGATAAAAACTTTCCTTAATTCTCTTCCAAGAGCAAGCCTTACAGGTATATTTTGTAAGTTAGGCTCTGTAGAGCTTATTCTGCCTGTTGCTGTTATGGTCTGGTTAAATGTCGAATATATCCTGTCGGTTTTTTCATCAAGAACATTTAAAAGACCGTCAGCGTAAGTGCTTTTAAGCTTTGTAAGCTGTCTGTAAAAAAGTATTTTTTCAATAACCGGATTTTCATATTTAAGCTTTTCCAAAACATCTGCCGCTGTTGAATACCCTGTTTTAGTCTTTTTACTGCCTTTAAGACCAATTTTGTCAAACAAAATATCACCCAATTGTTTCGGAGAGTTTATATTAAACTCTTCGCCGCACATATCGTAAATTTCCTGAGTAATAGTATCTATCTGACTGGTTAATTTTTCGCCGTATTCTATAAGACCTTTCCTGTCGGCTTTAATGCCGTACTTTTCCATATCATGCAGAACATAAATAAGCGGCATTTCTATATTATAGAATAAAAACTCCTGATTGTTTTCTTTAATTTTTTCTTCCATAACAGGCTTTGCCCTGTACATAATCTCTGCCTGTTTAACGGCATATGATGTTCTCTGGTCTTTATCAAGAGTTTTTATTGACACACGGCTTTTTCCTTTTCCTAATACTTCCTCGTCACTTTTAAATGTTTCGCCAAGAAAATCTCTGGCTATATCATCAAAATTATATGTGTCTTTTGTGGAATTTAAGATATAACCTGCAATCTGTGTATCAAAAACAGCACCTTTTATTTCATAAGGAGCTATAACACTCATGTCTTTTTTAATATCATGACCTATTTTTTTATAGCTTTCACCTGCAAAGTAGTCTTTTAAAGAATGAATTAGTTCTTCCGGTGTAAAATCTCCGCTGCTTTCTACAAAACAGCCGCCGCTTTTGCCGTATAGACTTACGCCTTCAACTATACCATTTTCGGCAATAACAACATAAGCCGATTCATCTTTAAAATTAGAGTATACATACTTAATGCACTCATCTTTTGTACATATATACCGGTAATTACACTCAGATTCAGAAATTATCTCAGTGTCTTCCATAGAAAACCTGTTTAGCATAGACTTAAATTCAAGGCCTTTAATATACTCATAAGCTTCCTCGCTTATTTTTGAACCTATAGAAGGCATCTGGCTTAAATCCAGCTCAACAGGCGCATTTTTCACTATCTCAACAAGGAAACGGCTCATTAAAGCCTGTTCTTTATACTCCTTTAAGTTTGCAGAAGCTTTTGCAGGTTTTACTAAATCAGCATTTTTAATTGCTTCTTCCACGGTTTTAAACTGCTGAATAATTTTAACTGCGGTTTTTTCTCCTATAGACGGCACACCGGGTATATTATCTGATGTGTCCCCCATAAGTGCTTTAACTTCTATAAATTCCTTAGGTGTAACACCGTATTTTTCTTCTACATCTTTGGCGTAATAGTCTTCAACTTCTGTTTTGCCGCCTTTAGTTTTAGGTATTTTAATTTTAAGTGTATCAGTTGCCAGCTGCAATAAATCCCTGTCACCTGAAACCACAATTGTTTCAAGGCCTTTATCTAAAGCCTGTTTTGAAAGCGTACCCAGTATATCATCGGCTTCATAACCTTCGCACGAATACTGCTTGACATTTAAAAGGTTTAAAAGCTTTTTAAGCACAGGCATCTGGCTTGCCAGCTCTTCCGGCATGCCCTTTCTTGTTCCTTTGTACTGGCCATATTCTTTGTGTCTGAATGTAGGTGCTTTAAGGTCAAA
>CALWHR010000143.1 GCA_944380455.1 uncultured Clostridia bacterium | reverse complement strand
CTGTTAACCGGTGGGTCGTAGGTTCGAATCCTACTCGGGGAGGTATTTATTTAGGCTCGGTGGTCAAGCGGTTAAGACACGGCCCTTTCACGGCTGTAACCCGGGTTCGATTCCCGGTCGAGTCATTTATGCCGATGTGGCTCAATTGGCAGAGCAGCTGACTTGTAATCAGCAGGTTAACGGTTCGAGTCCGCTCATCGGCTTTTAAATGGGTCTCTAGCTCAGTTGGTTAGAGCATCCGGCTCATAACCGGGCGGTCCCGGGTTCAAGTCCCTGGAGACCCATTATTTTGGCTCAGTAGCTCAGTTGGTTAGAGCGCCGGCCTGTCACGCCGGAGGTCATGGGTTCGAGCCCCACCTGAGTCGTTTGCAAAAAACAATCTATTTAGATTGTTTTTTGCTTTTTAAATGAATATTTGGGAGTTTAGCTCAGCTGGGAGAGCGCTTGCCTTACAAGCAAGATGTCACAGGTTCGAGCCCTGTAATTCCCATATTGAAAAGACGCAAAAATTATTGTTTGCGTCTTTTATTTTTGTTTATATTACTTTTGTATTTTTTTATTTTTACTTTCATTTAATATATGAAAAATGCTATTAAATTATTTTAAATCTTTTCTGTTTTCAAGTCGCTTTTAATTTGTTTAAAGCAGTGGAATTAATTTATTTCAAAGTCCATCCATGCTTTGCCAAATTCTATTTTATCTGTGTCATTTTTTGTTGGCTTCTGTATTGAAAATGATATTGATATTCTGTAATTTCCTTCGGGAAGGAGTTCACCTTTGTAAATTTCGGTAAAGTCGCATGTAAATTCTTTGCTGTTGCCTGTAAGTACAGTTTTAAGATTGGCTTCTTCTTTTGTTTCTTCTATATATGGTTCTGTAGATGCAGTATCTTTTGCCGGTGATACGCAGTACCAGATGTTGTCTTTATACATATAGACTCGTGACCATCCTGTAACCTTTATGTCATTATCTAATTGGTTTACAAGCTCAATAACAATATTTTGACTGTTAGCTTCTATGATATTTGCGGAAACGCCAGGATAATTTTTTACAACCCAGTTGTCATAGTATTCTTCTCTTGTGAAAACACATTTTTCGTATTTTAGTCCGTTTTCGTCTTTGCAGCTAGTAAATGAAAAAGCACTCAGTAAGGCACATAAGAAAATAATAGTTCTTTTCATACATATTACCTCATTTCAGGAAATAATGCTTCATAATGACAGCTGTTTTATAGTGAAATTATATCATGCTTGCTGACTGGTTGGCAACAACACGCAAAAAACACCCCATTTGTTGTTTAATACATAACAAATGGGGTGCAGTTTATATTGGCTGACGGTTTTATGGTTTTAAATTTATTTTAACAGTTCATTTATTATTTTTCCTATAAAACCGCTTAAAGCATCATATCCATGCTCGGACAAGTGGCATCCGTCTTCCTGAAGAAAGCTTTCTATATTTCCGCCGCTTATTTCGGAAACATGCCTGTTAAAATCGGCTAAAATACAGTTTTTGCTTACGGATAAGTCTTGAATTGCATTGAGGTATGGGGCAAGCCTTTTATTGGTTGTCCATGGCATAAAAACTGTTTCGTCTACTGGCGGCGGGGTAATTAGAATAATAAAGCATTCAGGTGATTTTTCTCGTATCTTGTCTATTATGATTTCTAAATTGCTTTCAAATTCCTCAACGGTGCGATGACTCCATTCTCCGGGAGCACAGTCGTTTGAGCCAAATAATATTGTTGCAATATAAGGGCTGAAACTTAAAACATCTCTTTCCAGCCTTAAAAGTGCTTCACGAGTGGTATCACCGTTTACTCCGCTGTTTATAATACTCATTTTCGGGAACATATTTTGAAGGAGATAGGCAAATGAATCTTTTTTATAAACTCCGTAGCCGAAAGTTAAGCTGTCACCAAAAAGGACAATGTTTTTCATAACAGTGCCTCCTTTTATTAAAGAGATTCCAGAAGCTCAAAAAATCCCGGGAACGAAATATCAACACATTGAGAATTATTTATTTCTGTTGTGCCATGCGACATAAGTCCGGCAACGGCGCAGGACATGGCTATTCTATGGTCATTATGACTTTCCGTTACAGCGCCGTTTAAAGCGCCGGTACCGTTTATTATCATGCCGTCATCCGTTTCCTTAATGTCGGCGCCCATTTTTGAAAGCTCCTCAACAACGGTTTTAATTCTGTTGCTTTCTTTAACTTTCAGTTCCTGAGCATCTTTAATAACTGTAGTACCCTGAGCAAAGCATGCGGCAACGGCTATAACAGGTATTTCGTCAATAAGCCTTGGAATTGTATCTCCGCCTATAACGGTTCCTTTAAGATTTGATGTTTTTACGGTAATATCGGCAACGCTTTCGCCGCAGAGAATTTTTTCGTTTGAAAATACAATATCAGCGCCCATTTGTTTATAAACATCAGTTATTCCGGTTCTTGTAGGATTTACGCCTACGTTTTTAATTGTAATTTGGCTTTTTGGGCAGATTAAACCGGCTGTTATAAAGTATGCTGCTGAAGAAATATCACCCGGAACAAATATATCTTTTCCATAAAGCTCATTAACAGGTGTGCAGGTTATTTTTGTTCCGCTGTGTTTTATATCTGCACCTAAATAATTAAGCATAATTTCTGTATGGTCTCTTGTGGCTTCCGGCTCAATTATGGATGTTTCTCCTTTTGCATACATGGCAGCAAGGAGTATAGCGCTTTTAACCTGAGCACTGGCTACAGGAAGCTTATATTCAACAGCCTTTAATTCTTTTCCGTTAATACTCAGCGGTGCGCATAGTTTCCCGTTTTTTTCTGTCCCGCTTATGTCAGCGCCCATTAATGAAAGTGGTATGCTTACCCTGTCCATAGGACGTTTTTGTATTGATTCATCACCGGTTATATTGCATGAAAATTTCTGGGCAGAAAGTATGCCTGTCATAAGGCGCAGTGTAGTACCGCTGTTTCCTACACATAGAGTTTCATTGGGTTTTGTAAGTCCATGGAGTCCTTTTCCGTGTACTGTAACATCGGTATTGTTTATTTCTATTTCTATTCCCATTTTTCTGAAGCAGTCTACTGTTGATAGACAGTCTTCTCCTGTTAAAAAGCCTGAAATATGTGTTGTGCCATTTGAAAGTGCCCCAAGCATAACAGCTCTGTGGGATATGGATTTATCGCCGGGTACAGTTATTGCACCATTTAAACTTGATGATTTATTAATTATTCTTTTCAAAAAAATACACCGCCTGTCAGTCTTTTATTTGTACTTCATAATTCATTTCTCTTAAAAGAGCTATGCTCTTTTGCCTTTGTTCTTCGCTGTCGAAAGAAACATATAAAACACCGTTTTCTCTTTCACGGTTATTTACAATAGACATATTTTTAATATTTATATTATTGCTTGATAGAAGAACCGATATTATGGCTATAGAGCCCGGCTTATCTAAAACATCTATTACAATCTCATAGCGCTTGATAAAGCTGCCAGGTGTAATATTGGAAAAAGAATCTCTGTAAAGCCTTGCTTCGTCAAAAAAGTCATGAACATTGCTGTGCTCGTTTTGAATTAAGCTGTCTTTCAGGCGTTTAATCACATTTTCCAAAGAGCTGAGAACTTTAAATATCTGTTCTTTGTTCTCGAAACATATGCTCTCCCACATATCTGGGTTTGATGAAGCAATTCTTGTAATGTCTTTAAATCCGCCGGCGGCTATTTTGTGCATATGCCCCTGAGGAGTATCAAGGAGTTTAACATTATTGCAAAGCGATGAGGCTATAATCTGCGGTACATGGCTTATTGATGCCGCCACATAGTCATGCTGAGAAGGTGAAAGTATAACCGGTATAGCGCCTATTTTTTTAACTGCTTCATAAAATTCAGTTATTTTATTTTCCGGCACATCTTCATCAGGTGTAATTATGTAATACGCATTCTCAAAAAGATGTTCCTTTGAAGCACTGTACCTGAACTTTTCAGAGCCAGTCATAGGATGTCCGCCTATATAGCATATTTTCTGCGGCAGAGCTTTTATTCTTTCATATATTTTTCCTTTTGTGCTGCCTACATCTGTTATAATGCAGTCTTTTTTTATAAAAGGTATAAGCTTTTCGGCATAAGTGCATATTAAGCTGACGGGAGTACATATAAATATTATGTCACATTGACTGAATGCAGAATCAATACTTAAAGTATACTCATCAATAACGCCTTCGTTAAAAGCGCTTATTAAAACATCTTCATTATGATTATACGCTATTATCTTTTTAACACCAACTCTGTTTCTGAAAGCTTTGGCTAGTGAACCGCCTATAAGGCCTAAACCTATAATGCCAATTGTATTATACAAGAAACTCAATCCTTCCAAAATATTATTACGCTTTAAAGTGATAAATCAACATTGATTTTACCACTTTAATATTAAGTATGTCAATTAATAAGGATTATAAAGCTCTTGATTCGTATTGGCAAGTAAGTTTTCCGGCAAATTCGCGTTTGTTCTGGCGGCTGACAAGAGCTGTTTTATCACAGCCATAAAAATATATTTCCCATGCAGGAAGGGTTTTGTCTATTCTGAGTATGTTTTCGGTATTAATAATATAAGAACGGTGGCAGCGATACAAAGAAGTATTGGCAGTGAAAGATTCTATCTCTTTAAGTGTAAACGGCAGGCGGAAAGACCCGTCTGTTGTGTGTATAACACTGCCATGACCAAACGACTCAAAGAACAAAACATAATCTGTTTTAAGCCTTAAATAGTCTGAAGAATTATTCAGCGTAATAAAAGATTTTGAGTTTGGTGAGGAAAGAAAGAAGCTTATATCGTGGTTTATAAGCTCATTTATGTATTTGAAAGAATTTTTACTCAGCGGCAGCTTTATGTGACAAAGAAAACATAAATCTTTCAAATCTTCAGTTAGGCCTTTTGAATAATTTAAAACAGCTACTGGCGTGAATTTGTATAAACAGCTGCTTTTTATTGATTTTATCATTCTTATACTGTCATAACATTCAGCTGAAACTATTATAAAAAAATTAATTCTTACAGTCCTGCTTATTATCTCGGCCTGAAGAATGTCATCTGCTGAAATTACAGTTCTGTAACTTCCTTTTATTGAACTGTCTATTTCATTTTTAATATTTTCGTCACGGCAGACAATAAGTATTTTATACATCTAACTCACCTCATGAAACAAAAAATTGTAATCTTTTGTCTAATTATATCACATTATAGCAAATAGATAAATATAAATTACAAATCGTGCAAGAATATTTTTGTTTAATCAGGAATACTTTTAAACTGTGGGAGGGAGAATATGGGTATAAAAGATGAAATTATATTTTCATCCGGCGGACGGATAAGGGACACTTTAAATTTTATAAGTGCCCAGGAATTTGAAACTTTTCAGGAACTGCGTTTCAGGACAGGCTCTCCGGCATTTGTAAAAAAAAGCAGCGGTGAATTTTTTATTAATACAAATGGACATATAACTGAAAAGCCCGTTGACAGTTTTATTCCTGAAAATGACGATATTAATACATTTATAAAACTTTTAAGCGGTTATTCTGTATATGCTTTTGAGGAAGAAATAAAAAATGGTTTTATAACAATTCAGGGCGGACACAGAATAGGACTTGTTGGAAGGACAGTTATAAAAGACGGAAGTATAAGCTCGTTAACTGACTTTTCAGGCATAAATATAAGAATTTCACACCAGATAAAAGGCTGTGGTGAAAGTATCCTGCCTTATATATTTAATAAAAACCAGGTTTTAAGCACAATTATTATATCCCCTCCTGGGGAAGGAAAGACAACTTTGCTGAGGGATTTAATCCGGCTTATAAGCCTTAAAGGCAAAAATGTTTCTGTTGCTGATGAAAGAGGAGAAATAGCGGGAACTTTTAAAGGCAGGGCAGGAAATGATTTGGGCACGCATACTGATGTAATGGATGGATGCCCTAAAAACGAAGGAATGATGATGCTTTTAAGAAGCATGTCACCTGATGTAATTGCTGTGGACGAGCTGGGCGGCGGAGAAGAAATACGTTCACTGGAATTAATTTTAACTTCCGGCGTTAGCTTTATATGTACCGTACACGGAAGCAGTATGCAGGATGCAATAAACCGTATCGGAATGGAAAAAAGCCTGTCTATGGCATATTTTAAAAGATTTATTGAACTTAAAAGAGCAAATAATAAAATTTATGCTGCAATATGCGATGAAAATGGAAATGTAATAGGAAACGAGGCGTTAAGATGACGTTTAAAATATTTGGAGCAGTATTAATTATATTTTCCAGCTGGGTAACAGGCATTATATTTTCAATGAACAGCAGATACAGGCTTGATGATATAGAGGAGTTTAAAAAGGCTGTTACTATGTTTATTAATGATGCTGTTAACATAAGCATGCCTTTAAGCTGTGTTTTTGATGATATTTCAAAAAGAACAAACGGTGTGGTAGCAAAAATATTTCTTGATGCGTCTGTTATTGCTGAAAAAAAGACAGAGAAAAGCGCAGAGGATATTTTCAAAAAAGCTGTTGAAAAGAATTTGGCAAACTTATATTTTCAATGTGAGGAAATGGAGTGTCTATATTCTTTTGCCAAAAATCTTGACTGCCCTTTTAAAAATCAGCAAAAAGATAATGCTCTTTTGTTAATTGACAATATAAATGCTGTTGAAGATGAAATACGTCAAAAATCACAAAAAGAACAGAAGCTGTATAATTCTGCCGGAGTACTGTGCGGAATACTTATCAGCGTAATTCTATTTTAAAAGGAGAGATAAATATGGATATCAGCATTGTTTTTCAGATAGCGGCAGTTGGTATACTTGTAGCTGTGCTTAACCAGGTTTTAATCCGTGCCGGAAGGGAAGAACAGGCTATGCTGACAACCCTTGCCGGCCTTGTAGTAGTTTTATTTTGGGTAATTCAGTACATAAACAGGCTTTTTACAACTGTTCAGACCTTATTTAACCTGTAAGAAAGCAGGTGCTTAAATGGAAATATTCAAAATAGTTGCTGCTGCAACAGCAGGCACTGTGCTTGCAGTAACGCTTAAAAAAGAAAGTCCACAGCTTTCAATGGCGGTCAGCATTATAACCGGAATTGTTATTTTTTTGCAGCTTTTGGGATATTTTTCAGATATTATAACCCAGCTTTATAATATGACTGCTCTAAGTGGAATTGAAACGGAATACATATCCATAATACTTAAAGTTACAGGCATAGCATATATAACACAAATTGGTTCTGAAATTTGCAAAGATGCCGGTGAAAGCGCTATAGGCACAAAAATAGAGATTGCCGGAAAAGTTCTTATAGCGGCAGCCTGCCTGCCTTTAATTTCAATGCTTTTCGGGACGGTGATGGATTTATTATGAATAAAAAACTCATAATGTTTGCGTTAAAAATTGCTGTTATTTTTTTATTTTTTGCAGCAATCTGTCCTATTGATGTAAAAGCGGAAGGGACAGGCTCTGATTACACAATAGAAGAATATATGAATTTTGATACTTCAAAAGCCGATGAAGCCGCCGGATATTCACAGGGTGGAATAAAGGATACTGCGATAAAAATGGTATCAGGAGAATTTTCTTTTTTGGATTTGGCAGATTCCATAGCCGGCGGATTATTTAATGACATTTCAAAGCAGATAAACAGTATCAAGAAAATAACTGCTCTGATTATTGTATGCGGACTGCTTAAAAGCATAAGCTCTTCTTTAGGCGGAAAGGAAGTAAACGATTTGTGCTTTTTTGTCTGCTATTCAGTAATTATATACATAATTATGAGTTCTTTTATTGAGGAAATAATGCTTGTTAAAGAAAACATACAAAGGTTTGCATCTGTAAATACTGCCATGATTCCTGTTTTTATGGTTATAAGCGCCATGAGCGGAAGAGCGGTGTCATCTGCCGCACTGTCATCGGTTGTAATGATTTTTTCATCGGTAGTATCCACATTTTTGTGCAGTGTTTTTATGCCTGTTATAACAGCCGCTGCCGGACTTGAAATGGTAAACAATGTTTTTGAAGAGGACATGTTTTCTTCTCTTTTGGATTTTATAAAGTATGTATTGAGTATGAGCCTTAAAGTGCTTGGACTGGCATTTACTGCCGTTATTTCGTTTCAGCGCCTTGGAACAACGGCAGCATCTGCTTTAGCTGTAAAAGCCGCAAAAAATGCCGTTAACTGTGTTCCTGTAGTAGGCGATATACTTTCTTCTTCTGCACAGACTGTTGCAGATGCCGGAGCGGCTGTTGGAAACGCTGTAGCCGCTGCATGTGCCGCTGCGGCAGTTGTTATTTCTTCAGCACCTGTTTTAAGGCTTACAGCAGTACTTATTGCTTTTAAAGTTACAGCTGCGCTCACTCAGCCAGCCGGTGAAAAGCGTATAACCAAAACACTTAACAGCGCCGGGGATTATATGGCGATATTAATTGGCGCAGTATTTTTGTCAGCAATAATGTTTGTATTTTCAGCTGTTATATTGGCAGCCTCATTTTAGGAGATAACCGGAATGATTGAGACAGTTAGAGCATATATAAAAACCATAGCGGAATTTTTATTTTTTATTATGATAATACGGCTTATATCTACTGAAAAAAGCCGAAAATATGTAAATTTCGCTTCAAGCATAGTTCTTATTCTTATAGCTTTCGGACCTGTTATAAATCTGATATCAGACGGAAGCATACTTAAAGAGGATTTATTTAATATCAGCGCGCAGAGCTACAATATTCATGAGCAGTACTCAGATGCCGAAACTTTAAATACTGTTTTTAAAAAACAGCTTGAACAAAGCGTTAAAAACGATGTGGAAAGTCTTGGATTTGAATGTTTAAATGCTGATGTTGACGTAGGAGATGATTTTTACTCAGATGGAAGCATAAAGAAAATTGAAGTCATAATAAAAAACGGAGAAGGGGCTGATGGAGCTAATTCATATTTAAAAAACAGATACGGCGCTGAGCAGGTTAATATAATATACCAATGAAAGTGGAGGAATTGGATTTGGATAAACTGCCTGTTAAAAATTTGCTTAGAAACACTAAATTAAAAAAATATATGGCTGTTGTTTTTGTCGGCGGAATTGTACTTATGGCTTTTTCGGATAAAATACAAGAAGTACCATCAAACAGTTTTAAACAGGAAGACTCCGCAAAAAATGAAGTTTTAAAAACGGAGCAAACGAGTCTTTCACAGACTGAAACCGAAGCCCGCCTTGAGGAGCTTTTAGGTAATATAGATGGTGCAGGAAATGTAAAAGTAATGATTACATATAAATCCGGACCTGAAAAAGTTGTTGCTACAGAAACAAGCAGTTCCGAGGAAAGCTCTCAGGAAAATGATTCTGACGGTTCTGAAAGAACAAGTAAAAATATGTCATCTGAGGTTAAAATTGCTTACTCGCAAAATGATATTTCATCATCGGGCGAACCTTTTATTATAAAAGAAAATACGCCTGAAATTGAGGGAATAGTTGTGGTAGCACAAGGCGGAGGAGACATAATGGTAAAAGATGCTATATCAAAAGCGGCGCAGGCGCTTTTTAATGTACCGGCGCACAAAGTAGAAGTATTAAAAATGGGGGTATGACATATGTTTTCACTTAAAAAAAATAATATAATAGCCGGTGTTCTTGTTGTAATGGTGGCAACGGCAGGATATTTAAATTTCACACAAAATGATGCTGAAACTAAGAATAATGAAGTAAGCTATAACTATGACGAAATATTGGATGCTGACAGTGTTACTGTTTTGGCTGATGACGCTGAGGGAACATTTACTGCGGTAAACGAAACAGAAGGTGAAAGCATTGCTGTTTCATCTGATGTAACTCTTGACCCTTTAACAGCTCAGGCCGATGCAGAAACTGACAATACAGGAGAGGCAGTATTTGTAAACGCTGATGCTGCTGAATCGGATACATACTTTGTTCAGGCTAAGCTGGACAGAGAGCAGTCAAGGGCAAAACAAAAAGATATGCTTACAGAAATGATTAACAGTTCTGAAATAACAGATGAACAAAAACAGGATTTTGCTAATGGTATTTTGGAAATTCAGCAGAGAATAGAAAAAGAATCAGCTGCTGAAGACATGATAAAAGCAAAAGGGTTTAAAGACGCTTATGTTCGGATAGATGATGAAACAGTTGATGTTGTAGTAGATGCTGAAACAATAAGTGACCAGCAGGCAGCTCAGATAGAAGATATAGTTAAAAGAAAAACCGGCTGTACTGCTGAACAGATAAAAATAAGCACACTTAAAAAATAAGAATTGCTAAAATATATTAAACAGTATTTTAATTTTAAAGGCGGTGTTACATACCTTAATATTAGGTATGACACCGCTTTTTATCTGTTTTTAAAGCTCTTGAATAAAGAATATTGCAGCAAAAAAGTCATTTAATTTTCGTATATAATGCGCATAAAACTATCAGCTACTTGAAAATATACAGTATAATCTGGTATAATAATTTATAAAATAAATTGACAGGTTAGCCTGATTTTATATTCGGGAGGTTATTGCCATGGCAGATTTTTATGAAGAAAACGAAAAGTCAGTAGGTCAGATTCAGATAGCAGATGAGGTAATAGCGATTATAGCAGGAACTGCGGCTTCTGAAGTTGAAGGAATAGAAACTTTACCAAAGCTTTCAGACGGTTCTTTTGGCGGAATATTCGGCAAAAAGAATAATCCATCAAAAGGAATTAAAGTAAGTGTAGAAGACGGTACAGCTGTTATAGAAGCAGAAATAGCTGTTTTATATGGAATTAAAATAACAGAGGCTGCAAGGCAGGTACAGGAAAAAATTAAAAATGCTGTTGAAAACATGACAGGTCTTTCTGTTATGTCAGTTAATGTAAATATTTCAGCTGTTATTACTAAACCGAAAGCAGAAAAAGAAGAAGAATAATAATAAAATTTAACCCTTGGGAATGCTGTGTCTCCTGAGGGTTTAGTTTCATTTATGAGCTTAACGCGGATATTATTTGGAGGGTTTTATGAGCAGAACTAACGCGAGAAAAAGCGCATTTTATTTGGTGTTTCAGCATGATTTTGTTGGAGCAGACGCACTTGGAGAGGCAAAAGATATTTTTTATGCCGAAAACGAAGATTTAGATGAGAATGATAAAAGCTTTATAGATTCGGTTATTAAGGGTACAATTGATAATTTAAATGAAATAGACAGCATTATTTCATCTGCGGCCAAGGGATGGTCGATAGAAAGAATGGCAAAGGTGGATTTGGCTATACTGCGCCTTGCAGTTTATGAGCTTAAATTCAGCAGTTTAACACCTAAAAAAGTTGTTATTAACGAAGCGGTTGAACTGGCTAAAAAATTCAGCTCTGATAACGCACCATCTTTTATAAACGGTGTGCTGGGAAAAATAGCCGGCGGCGATGAATAACAGATGATAGAGAGAAAAATTTATTCCGTATCTCAAATTAACAGATATATACGCGGCCTTTTCGAGATGGATGTTATACTTAACAGCATTTGGGTAAGAGGCGAGATTTCAAATTTAAAGGTACATTCTTCAGGTCACATATATTTTACACTTAAAGACTCATCAGCAGCAATAAGTGCCGTTATGTTTGCTTCTTATGCAGAGCTTATGCCTTATGAACTTGAAAACGGCATGGATGTAATAGTCTGCGGTTATGTGTCTTTATACGAAAAGAGCGGAAAATATCAGATATATGTGCAGATAGCTGAGCCTGCGGGAGCAGGAGAGCTGAGTATAGCCTTTGAACAGCTTAAAAGAAAGCTTCAGGAAGAAGGCCTTTTTGATGAGGATTTTAAAAGACCAATTACCAAGCATCCCAAGGCGGTAGCTGTTATAACATCGCCTACAGGTGCGGCTGTAAGAGATATTATAAATATTTTAAGCCGCAGAGCTCCTGAAGTTAAAATTATAGTCTGTCCGGCGCTTGTTCAGGGTGAAGGCGCAGCAGATTCCATTGTTTCGGCTCTTAAAGATGTAAACGAAAGCAAAATAGCAGATACAATTATACTTGGCCGCGGCGGCGGAAGTATGGAAGACTTATGGCCTTTTAATGAGGAAAAGGTGGCAAGAGCCGTATTTTCTTCCGAGATACCGGTTATTTCTGCTGTAGGCCATGAAACGGATTTTACTATAACAGATTTTGTTGCGGATTTAAGAGCGCCTACGCCTTCTGCGGCGGCTGAATTGTCAGCGGCAGACTCGGTGGAAGAAAAAAGAAATATTTTAAATATTTCAAACAGGCTTAATTCCATTATTGACTATAAAATTAAGTCTGAAAAAGAAAAGATTAATTCGGTTTTTGGAATACGCGCTTTAAGGCGCTTGGAAGAAAGAACGGTAAATCTTGAAATTTTGAATGACAAATATGCTATGCAGCTTAAAAACGGTATTGATGCACTAATCAAAAACAGTTTTGCAAACTATACATTGCTTAGTGAAAAACTGGAGCTTTTATCGCCGTTAAATGTATTAAAGCGCGGTTATGCTGCTGTGTTTGATGTAAACGGAAATGCCGTTACTGCACCTGACAGTATTAAAGAAAACGACTTGGTAAGAATTAAATTTTATACCGGTGATGTATGGGCCGAAATAAAGAAAAGGGATTATAATAATGGCGAGAAAAAAGAAAACTTATGAGGAAGCGGCCGAAAGGCTTGAGGAAATAGTGGAAAAACTTGAAAACTCAGATGTATCCCTTGAGGAATCAATTAATTTGTATAAAGAAGGAATGGAACTTACTATTTTCTGCCGGCAAAAACTTGAATCAGTGCGGCAGGAAGTAGAGGAGCTTAAAAAGAATTTAGACGGAAGCTTTTCTTTAAAGCCTTTTAATGCTGATTTGGAGGAAGAAGAGCAATGAATTGGAAAGATGAACTTAACGAAAAAATGAAATTAACGGATGCCGCTTTGGAAAGTCTTCTGCCGCCTGAAAGCAGGTATCCTGAAATAATATATAAAGCAATGAGGTATTCCGTATTTGCCGGGGGCAAAAGATTAAGGCCTGTTATTTTGCTTTCCGTCTGCCAGATGCTTGGCGGAGATATAAATAAGGCACTTCCTTTTGCTGCTGCAATAGAGATGATACATACATATTCTCTTATTCATGACGACTTGCCTGCTTTGGATAACGATGATTACAGGCGCGGACGTCTTACAAGCCATAAAATGTTCGGCGAGGATATGGCCATACTTACAGGCGATGCCCTTTTGGGACATGCCTTTGAGGTTATGTCAAAGCAAACAGCACAAAGCGGAGATGTTAATATGGCAAAAGCAATGTACGATATTGCTTTCGGCTGCGGTGTAAACGGTATGCTTACAGGGCAGGTTGTAGATGTAATAAGCGAAGGAAAAGCCATTGATAAAGAGACACTTGATTTTATACATTTGAATAAAACGGCGGCTATGATACAGGGTGCTTTTAAAGCCGGCGCACATTTGGCCGGCGCTGATGAAAATACAGTTGAAAAACTTAATAAAGCCGCAGAAAAAATAGGCGTGGCTTTCCAGATACAGGATGACATAATGGATGTTACAAGCTCATTTGAGGAAATGGGAAAACCGGTTTTAAGTGATGAAAAGAACAAAAAAACAACTTATGTTACTCTTTTGGGAATTGAAGGTTCTAAAAAAGCCGTAAAAGACCTTTCAAGAGAGGCTTGTGAAATACTCGAAACATTTGGCAGTAAAGCTGAATTTTTAATAGAGATTACAAAATATCTTACAGAGAGAAAAAAATAATGCTGACAACTTTTCGTATTTTATTGAAAGACGGTGTGACTTTTGGAAAGGCAGCTTGATAAAATAAATAAGGCTAATGACATAAAGAAAATCCCATCCGAAATGCTTCCGGTTCTGTCCCAGGAGATACGTTCTTTTATGCTTGAAAACATAGCGCATACCGGCGGACATCTTGCTTCAAATTTGGGAATAGTTGAGCTTACAGTAGCCCTTCATTATTGTTTTAATCCCGAAAAAGACAGAATAATATGGGATGTAGGGCATCAGGCATATATTCATAAAATTTTAACCGGAAGGAAAGAGAGTTTTAATACACTTCGGCAGTTAGACGGTTTAAGCGGATTTCCCAAGCCAAATGAAAGCAAATGCGACGCTTTTTGCGCCGGGCACAGCTCCACATCTATTTCGGCGGCGTTGGGTATGGCTAAAGCCAGAGACCTTTCGGGTACTGATGAAAAAATAATAGCTGTTATAGGTGACGGCTCAATTACAGGCGGACTTGCTTATGAGGGCCTTAATAACGCCGGAAGAAGCAATACTGACATGATTGTTATATTAAACGACAATGAAATGTCTATTTCTTCAAACGTAGGTGCGGTTTCAAAGCATTTAAGGGATTTGCGTACCGGCAAGGCATATTTAAATGCCAAAGAAGGCGTTCACAGGATGCTTGATAAAGTGCCTTACGGCAGAAAAATAGATAAGGCAATTGAAACAGTTAAAGACGGAGTTAAATATCTTTTTGTTTCGGGAATTATATTTGAGGAGTTTGGTTTCAGCTATTTAGGACCTGTTGACGGGCACAATATAGAGGAGCTTATAAACCTTTTCGAGAAGATTAAAAATCTTAAAGGTCCGGTGCTTGTACATGTTAAAACAGTAAAGGGCAAGGGTTACCGCTTTGCGGAAAAGCTTCCGTGGAAATATCACGGAGTAGGAAGCTTTGACCTTTTAACAGGCAGTATAATTAAAAAATCCGGAAATGCGTCATATTCAAAGGTATTCGGCGATACCTTAACGGAATTGGCGGCAGAAAATAAAAAGATGGTAGCTATTTCGGCTGCCATGATTTCGGGTACTGGCCTTGATGGTTTTCAGGCCAAGTTCCCTAAAAGAATGTTTGATGTGGCTATTGCAGAACAGCATGCTGTAACTTTTGCGGCAGGTCTTGCTGCAAGGGGATTTATACCGTTTTTTGCGGTTTATTCCACTTTTCTTCAAAGAGCATATGACCAGATAGTGCATGATGTATGCCTTCAGAATCTGCATGTTGTATTGGCTATTGACAGGGCAGGTATAGTTGGCTCTGACGGAGAAACACATCAGGGTATATTTGATATTTCGTTTATAGCCCATATACCTAATATGGTGTTTATGGCGCCGTCAAATGGCAGTGAGCTTAGGGCAATGGTAAAAAAAGCCGCTGAATTAAACTGCCCTGTATCCATAAGATATCCGAGGGATAACGTGCCTGAGGAAAAAATCGATGTATTGCCTGAAATTGAAGTGGGCAAATCGGAGATTATAAATAACGGTGAAAAAATAGCCGTTATCTGCTGCGGAACAATGATGGATAAATGCCTCAGGCTTTGTGAAATGCTTAAAAAAGACGGATATAATCCTATGCTTGTTAATGCAAGGTTTATAAAGCCTTTAGACCTGCAAATGGTACAGACGGTTTGTGAAAAATGTGATTTTGTCTTTACTGTGGAGGATAATTTAAAAGCCGGCGGCTTCGGCAGTATATTTGAAAATGCCGTTTATGATTTGGGTATAAAAGGCGTAGAAATTTATAACTTTGCATTTTACGATAGATTTATTGAGCAGGGTACAAGAGAACAGCTTTTTAAACGGTATGGTTTAGACAGTGACGGAATGTATGTAAAAGTTAAAGAACTTTTGGAAAGGCGTAATAATGGCTGATAAAGAAAGACTTGATGTTTTGCTGGTTGAAAGAAACCTTGTTTCGTCAAGGGAGAGAGCCAAGGCTCTTATTATGGCAGGAGAAGTTTATGTTGACGGGATGAAAGAGGATAAAGCCGGCACAAAAATTGATATTAAAAGCGAAATAACACTTAAAAGTGCGGAAATGAAGTATGTAAGCCGCGGCGGTTTTAAGCTTGAAAAGGCGGTAAACGAGTTTGGCGTGGAGCTTAAAGACAAAATTTGTATGGATATTGGCGCTTCAACAGGCGGATTTACCGACTGCATGCTTCAAAACGGTGCAAAAAAGGTTTACTCAATAGACGTTGGGTATGGTCAGTTTGCATGGAAGCTTAGGAACGATAAAAGAGTGGTTTGCCTTGAAAAAACTAATATCAGATATATCACAGAAGAACAAGTGCCGGATAAGCCGGATTTTGCTTCCGTAGACGTATCTTTTATATCACTTACAAAGGTTATTCCACCTGCGCTCAATGTTATGAGTGATGACGCCTCTTTGGTGTGTCTTATAAAGCCGCAGTTTGAGGCCGGAAGGGAAAAGGTAGGTAAAAAAGGCGTTGTAAAAGACATACAGGTGCATAAAGACGTAATTAGAAAGATAATAGATTTTGCTGTGGAAATACAGCTTAATGTTTTAAATATAAGTTTTTCACCAATAAAAGGACCTGAAGGAAATATTGAATATCTAATACTTTTAGACAGGAAAAAAGCAGGTCTTTCAAAAGAAGAAGCGTATGCTTTAGCCGATAAAACAGCGGACGCTTCACACAATGAGCTTTAATAAAAGGTGGTATGCTCCGTGAAAAAAATAGGTATTGTGCCAAACCCCCAGAGGGATAAAAATTTTGATACGGCAAGAGAACTTATAAATTATCTTGAAACAAAAAATATTATGCCCGCTGTGGAAATGAAAACTGCTTTTGAGCATGGTTTTGGAAAGTACGCTGTTAACAGCCAGGAGCTTTACAGTCAAAGCGATTTAATAATAGTTTTAGGCGGTGACGGCACAATGCTCAGCGCCGGATTAAAAGCTATGGAGCATTCAACGCTTTTAATGGGCATTAATTTGGGACATTTGGGATTTTTAACCGATACGGACAGGGAAGGAATGTTTGAATCGGTTGATAAAGTACTTAAAGGCCAGTACCGTATTGAGCGGCGGATGATGGTTGATGCCCAGCTTAAAACATGTAACGAAACAAAGAACTACACGGCGCTTAACGAAGTTGGTGTTTATATGGGCGGTGTTGTAGACTCGGCGGTATATGTAAATGATGAATATATAGATAATTTTACTGGTGACGGAATACTTGTTTCAACACCAACCGGTTCAACGGCATATAATCTGGCTGCCGGCGGTCCTATATTAAAGGCCGACTCAAATATGATAGCAATAACGCCTATATGTCCGCATATGCTTCATGCAAGAAGCATTGTGGTAGGCGCTGAAGATATAGTGAAAATAAGCATTAAAAGCTTTACAAATGACAGTTTAAAAATTGTAATAGACGGCAAGCAGGTTTCTGATATGGATGTTGGACAGACTTTAACCGTAAAAAAATCAAAATACTATACTAACATAGTTAAAACAAACAATTTGGGTTTTTATGACGTACTTAGAAACAAAATGTTTGGTAAGGGAGGCAGGTAGCTTTATGAAAATAGCAAGACAGGCAAAAATTCTGGAAATTATAGAGCATAACGACATTGAGACACAGGAAGACCTTGCCCAAATGCTTAAAGCGGAAGGGTTTAATGTAACTCAGGCTACAATATCACGAGATATACGTGAAATGAAGCTTACCAAAATATCTACTGAAGGTGGAAAACAAAAATACTCTGTAATAAATGGAAGCGACACAGAGCTTTCAGAAAGATTAATACGTGTTTTCAGAGATGCAGTAGTAAGGCTGGACTATTCTCAGAATATGATTGTAATTAAAACTCTAAACGGTATGGGAATGGCTGTAGGTGTAGCTGTTGATAATATGCAGAGCAATGATATCCTGGGGTCTATTGCCGGCGATGATACGGTTTTTTGTGTGGCAAGAAATCATAATCAGGCAGTAGATTTTATACAGAAGCTCAATAAAATTATAGGCGGCGGACAATAATATTATTCTGAGGTGCAAAAATGCTGGATGAGCTTAATATAAAAAACGCTGCTCTTATTAAAAGGGCTGAAATAAAATTTAATAATGGCCTTAACGTAATAACAGGTGAAACAGGTGCAGGAAAATCAATGCTTATAGGTTCACTGATGTTTGCTTTAGGAGGAAGAGCCTCTAAGGATTTTATTCGTGAGGGAGAAGATAAAACGGTTGTTGAAGCTGTGTTTACTGATATAAGCAAAAATGTAACTGAATGCGCCGAAGGAATGGGCATAGACTGTACTGACGAAGAGTTAATACTGCAAAGAACAATAAGCCGGGAAGGCAGAACAAGTGCAAGAGTAAACGGAACGCCTGTAACTGCTGCAATGCTTAAAGAGCTTGCTTCAAAGCTTTTGGATATACACAGCCAGCACGAGTCGCAGTCGCTTTTAAATCCGGCAAAGCATATAGATATACTTGATAAGTTCTGTGGTGATGACATTGAGGAACTTAAAACAGAATTAACTTTGCTTATAAGTGATTATAAAAGCATACTTATGCAGCTGAAAGCGTTAAGCGGAAATGATGATGAGCGTCAAAGACGCCTTGAATTAATAGACTATAAAATAAACGATATTGAGTCAGCTGGTCTAAAAGAAGGTGAAGAAGAATCTCTTTTAAGCAGAAAAAAAGTACTGGCTCTATCTGAAAGGCTTATCAAGCAGTGCAGGCAGTGTCTGGAACTTTTGTATTATGGAAACAGCGACAGTGCTTCTGCTGTTGATAAGGTAGGAGATGCTATTAAAATATGCGGCTCAATGTCTGCAAGCGATGGAAGTTTAAGTGATATTTTTGATGAAATTTACAGTGCTCACACAAGCCTTGAAAATGCGTCACATGCGCTTAAAAACTATCTTGAAAGTATTTCAGCTGACCCAAATGAAATTAATGCCATTGAAGAAAGGCTTGATTTAATTTACAGCTTAAAAAAGAAATATGGTTCAACAGTTGAAGAAATAATTAAGAGTAAAAATGAAGCAGTTAAAGAACGTGATTTTTTACTCAACAGCGGTGAATTAAGGAATAAGCTTAATTTAAGAAAATCAGAAATAACAGATAAAATTAAATCAGTTTGTTCTAAAATCTCTTTGATAAGAAAAGAAACAGCTTTATTGCTTCAAAAAAGAATAGATGATGAGCTCCATGATTTAGAGATGAAAAACTCTTTATTTAAAATAGACATTTCTCAAAAGGGGACTTTTAACAATAAAGGGTGGGACAATGTTGAATTTTTAATTTCAACTAATGCCGGAGAAAGCCTTAAACCTTTGGCAAAAACTGCATCAGGCGGAGAAATGTCAAGAGTTATGCTCTCGCTCAAAACAGTAATTTCAGGTACAGAGAGTATCGGAACTTTTATTTTTGATGAAATAGATACAGGCATAAGCGGAAAAACAGCCTCAAAGGTTGCTGAGAAAATGGCATATATATCCGGCAGACAGCAGATAATTTGTATTACACATCTGCCGCAGATAGCCTCTATTGCAGACAGCAACATGTTAATAGAAAAAGATGTTGAGGATAACTCAACTGTAACTACTGTTAAAAGCATATCAGACAAAGAAAAGGTATATGAAATACTGCGTCTTATGGGTTCTAATGAGAGCAGTGCCGCTGTAAAAGCCGCCGAAGAAATGATTGATTATTCAAATCAAAAGAAAAATGAATTAAGAATGAAATAAACATAAAAATCCTGATATAAATAATCAGGATTTTTATTTTCTCCACATTTATTTTATAATTTCACTTAAAAAAAACAAAACACCAAAAAAGCCTATGCTGTTATTTGAGTGTAAAACAAAGGCGGTTACTGCCATATACAAAATCCGATAAAAAGCGTAACAAAAAGGCAATTTAATATTGCCTTTTTTTGGAATAATCAGTTGTCTGTAGATTTGGATTTATAAGGTACAGTTTCTTGCGCAACTTTAAGCTGCTGTTTTGTATTAGACAGAGACTTAATTTGTCTTTCTAACATCCAACGCATGAAATCATCTAATAGTTCCCTTTTATCGTTATCAAGCATTGTGTATATGTTTTTAAATTCATTGAACTGCTCAGGGTAGTCCCTCTCAACATAAGGATTCCTTATGTCATTTACACAAATGAGATAATCCATAGAAACATCAAAGAATTCAGCAATTTTCTTTAAATCTGTAATTGATGGTTCATTTCTTCCAGATTCGTAATTAGAGATAGCCGTATAACCATAGTTAAGTATGCTGCCTAATGCACTCTGAGTAAGTTTCCTTTCTTTCCTAAGAGATTTAAGACGCTCTTTGAATTCCAAAATTACCACCTCATTATCTTTTATTTTCCGCTTTTTAACATAAGTATTTGCTATAGAATTGTCGAAAAAACAAATGGCATTGCGGATATTATATAGTTTATTAGTTAGAATTTGAATAGCATGTCATATAATAAAAACCAAAAATCACAAAACAAAAAAGAATCCCTATATATACTATACACCACAATATTAAGTTGAACAATAGATTTTTATGTAATATAATAATTTTTAATAACAATGTAAAAATATATACCGCCTGAAAAATAGTATTTTTATATTAGTATTATTGCTATTAATTTTGAAAAAATACTTGTATAAAAGGCATTAAAAGTTAAATATATAATAACGGAGGTACATTAAATGAGCGGCGGAAAAGTAGTTATTGGGCTTTCAGGAGGCGTTGACAGCTCTACAGCGGCGTATTTATTAAAAAAAGAAGGATATGATGTTACAGGAGTAACAGTTATTAATTTCAGCGGCGGCCAGCAGGCGGCAGATGACGCTGCCAAGGTAGCTGAATATCTTTCAATTAATCATATTATACTTGACTATAAAGATATATTTAAAGAAAAGATAAAAGATATGTTTGTAAATGAATATTTGTCCGGCAGAACGCCGAATCCATGCCTTATATGCAACCGAGAAGTTAAATGGGGCGCTCTTATGCAGGTTAAGGAAGATATAGGTGCGGATTATATAGCTACAGGGCATTATGCAAGAGTAGTGAAGTATATACCTACCAATAGACTTGCGGTTAAAATGTCTGATGATATAACCAAAGACCAGACATATATATTAAGTTATCTAACCCAACAACAGCTTCAGTGCACGCTGTTCCCTCTTGGAAGCTATACAAAAAAGCAAGTGCGCGAAATAGCTGAAAATGCCGGTATTATGACCTCTCAAAAGCCTGACAGTCAGGAGATATGTTTTATACCTGATAAAGACTATGCGGCATTTATAGAGGATTATACGGGCAAAAAAAGCATAGCTGGCAACTATGTTGATATGTACGGAAATATAATAGGCCGGCATAAAGGCATTATTCATTATACAATAGGTCAAAGAAAGGGTTTGGGAGTTTCATTTGGAAAGCATATGTTTGTAAACAGTATTAATGCCGGTAAAAATGAAGTGGTTCTTGGCAGCAATGAAGAGCTGTTTAAAAAAGAAGTATATGCTGATAAAATTAATTATATGGCATTAGAAAGTATTAAAGAGCCTTTAAGAGCAGAAGCAAAAATAAGATATGCTCATAAAAAAGCTCCATGTACAGTTTACCCGCTGAAAAACGGATTTATAAAGTGTGTATTTGATGAGCCGCAAAGAGCAGCCGCTCCGGGACAGGCTGTAGTTGTTTATGATGGAGATTATTGTTTGTTAGCAGGTATAATAGAAAAAAATTCAGATAATGGAATTTGAGTAAAAATTATATACTTAGGATAGACTTTTTTTCTGTCTATCCTTTTTTATTTTAAATAAAATTTCTGATTTTAGCTGAGTTAAAATTTTGTCTGTATAACAAATTAAGTGTCAGGTTAATTTAATTAAGACTTAATTTTAATAACGGAAGTGATAAAATTGGAAAAAAATTATTTTATAAAGAAAGCTGTGCGTTATTTTCTGCCTGTTAGCTTTCTTTTATTTGGCTTTTACTGCATAACTCTTCCTCAGCACATTAGTGTATATGAAAACAGTATAGCACATATAGGGACAGGCTTTGAGGAGGAAAGCAGGGCGGTAATAGAAAATGCCGCTGTTCCGGTAAAGGAAAATATCGAAATAGATATTGTAAATGGTACAGACATATCTGCGCAAAACGCCGGAGTTTATAATGCAAAGTATACATTTTTGGGTATACCTGTAAAAGATGTCAGCTTAAATGTAGTACCAAGAACTAAATTAATACCATGCGGAAATGTTTCAGGTGTGGTAATTGAAACAAAAGGCGTGTTGGTTTTGGGAACAGGAAAAGTGGTAGACGAAAGCGGGAACGAGGTTTCTCCATGCTCCGGAATTATAAAAAGCGGTGACAGCGTTGTTTCTGTAAACGGAAAAGAGATTACTTCAAAAGAAGATTTTACAAAAGCCGTATCACAAAGCAATGGAGAAAATATGGAAATTTCTGTTGTAAGAGATGGAAAAGTAGTTGAAACAAACGTAACACCTGTTATGAGCCAAACTGACGGGGAGTATAAAATAGGCTGCTGGGTAAGAGATGATACTCAGGGTTTGGGAACACTTACTTTTATTAATCCTGAAAATAACGTATTCGGAGCTTTAGGACATGGGATTTATGATGTGGATACAAACACTCTTATGAATACTTCAGGTGGTGTAATAACTAAATCTGATGTTACAGGTGTAAAAAAAGGGGAAAAAGGTGTTCCTGGAGAGATAAACGGAAGTCTGGATAAAAACAAAATATTCGGCTCAATATTTTCAAACACTAATGCCGGTATTTATGGTGTTATAACACAAATGTCAAATCTGCCGGATTTAGCAGGCGAAGCTATTCAAACGGCTATTTCAAGTGATGTTCATACAGGAAAGGCGTATATAAAAAGCGATATTCTGGGTAAAAGCGAGCTTTATGAAATAGAAATAGAAAATATAAATCGCCTTGATATTTCATCGGATAAATCCATGACAGTTAAAATAACTGATGAAAAACTGCTGGAAACTACAGGAGGTATTGTTCAGGGAATGAGCGGAAGTCCTATTATACAAGACGGTAAACTGATAGGAGCTTTAACCCATGTTTTTGTTAATAATCCTCAGAAGGGATATGGAATATTTATTGACAATATGCTTATTAGGGCGGAAGAAGCAGTTGGCAAAAACTGACAGTTTACAAACACTTTATTCGCTTTTAACGTCTTTTTGCGCAATTATGATGAATTACCCTATAAAAATATTATATATTCATACTGCATGAAATTTAGGGGGAGGAACTTTTATGGGGTACAAAAAAATTGCAAAAAATAATTTAAAAATCAATCTGCTTTTAGCCTGCTGTGATGAAATTAAACAGGAGCAGATAAAAGCATGTATAGCTGAGACAGACAGTTTTATAGTAACTGAATCTGTTTCAGACGGAAAAAGTGCGTTAAAAGAAATAGAAAGAAAAAATTTTTCGGCTGCTGTAATTTATTTAGGTCTTTTTGGGAATGACGGATTATGGGTAATAGAGCAGATTAAGAGGAATAATTACAAAAATATGCGGCTTATAGCTGTAAATGATACAGAAAACTTAATGTTTTCAAAGCTTGCTCTTTCCTGCGGGGCAGACTACTGCCTTACAGAGCCGTTTGATACAGATATTCTTGTAAGCAGAATTACGCAGTTATGTTCAGATTTAAAAGAAGAACAGCGCTATGAGGTTAAAAATCAGTGTGTGCGGCTTTCGGAAATTATAACTAAAATTGGAATACGTCCCGGACTTAAAGGCTATAGTTATATAAAAAGGGCAGTAACCCACGTTTTAGAAAATCCTAATTTTTTAAGCGGCATTACAAAAAATTTATATCCTGAAATTGCTATGGAGTTTAAAACCCAGCCTAAATGCGTAGAAAGAGATATAAGACATTGTATAAATGTTTCATGGTATAATGCCCAAAGCCAGTATAAAAACATATTTGGATTTGAGTTTTATAAAAAGCCTACAAATAAAGAATTAATTCATGCAATAGCTGAATATATTAGTGATGCACAGGGAATTGAGCTTAACTAAAAATCAAATTAATGAAGCGGTCTGATAACTGTAAAAAGTTAACAGACCGCTTTGTTTTCAGTTAATAAATTCCTTGCAGTTTACGCAAAGTTCCTCAATGGTGTTTATTAAAAGGCATACATGATATCCGTCACATACAGCATGAGGTGCAAATATTGTAAAAGGAAGAAAAGCTTCATTATTTTGTATAAAATATTTTCCGAAAACAATTACAGGAAAAAGCATAGGCGAAGGCGAATAAGTATCATAGCTGCAAGCAGAAAAACTGAGCCAAGGCACACAAGAGAGCGGTGTAAAATTATCCGGTTTATCAGGCTTTGCCTTTACGCCTTTTATATCTTTGTATTTTTCCATATCATAAACGGCATTATTGTAAAACTCTTTAAAATTTTTGCTGTAAGGTGTCCAGATGTCGGAAAAAGTTTTGTCATCTTTATGGAAAATTGTGTATGACGGATTGCAGTAATCGTAATAACCAAGGTTTCCGTCTTTATCAACAGCCATTCGCATTTCTTTTATGTCATTAACGGCACGCATAATTACATAAATAAATGTTGGATAAAATTTTAAAGATTTGGATTTTGTTTCTTCCAAAAGATTTGTAATGTTAATATTGTAAGACATATTGATTTTTGATTTTATGTATTTAATATAGTAATTATAGTGCTCTTTTCTTGGGTAATTATCAAAATCTATTTTATTAAACATATGCAACACTCCTTTTTCTAATTATATCATAAAACAATTACTATTGATTTAATAATTATTATTGCCAAATAGAAATACTATTTACTTTCCAAAATTTAAAAATAATGGTAAAATGCTAAAAATAAGTTATGAAAAGAAGCTGTATTGACAAAAACAGAAAGATTGTATATACTGTACTTTATCATGGTAGAGTGATAAAGTTATAAAGGTGGGTTATTATTATGTTAGATTTTAAACTTCATACTCCTATAGGTGTTGGGGACTTGCTTCCTGACGAAACGGAGAGCAAAAGAATTATAACAAGAAAAATTGAAAATGTTTTTGAAAGCTATGGCTACAGGGCGGTTGAAAGCCCTATGTTTGAGTATATAGAGGTATTTTCTGATGAAAAAATGGGCTCTATAAGCCCAAAAGAGATGTTCAGGTTTTTTGATAAAGACGGTTCAACACTCTCTTTAAGAAGCGATATGACACCGCCTATTGCAAGAATGGCAGCTACTGCCTTTGAGGAAGAACCTCTTCCTCTTAGGCTTTGTTATTACGGCAATGCTTTCAGGGATTCCAAAAGCTATCAGGGCAAAAAATGCTAGTTTGCTCAAGCTGGAATTGAGCTTATGGGTTCTGACAGTGCAGAGGCTGACGCAGAGGCTATAGCTATATCAGTTAAGAGCGTTCTTGCTTGTGGTATTAAGGAATTTAAGCTTAATATAGGTCAGGTTCAGTTCTTTAACGCTGTGCTTGATGAAACAGGCTTTAATGAGAAAGATAAAAATTTAATTAAGGATTTAATTGCAAACCGCAACTATGCAGGTGTTGAATTTTTTGTTAAAGAAAAGGTTATGCCGGAAAATGTTAAAAAGCTGTTTTTAGAGCTTCCTCGTCTTGTTGGCGGCATGGAGATAATAGAGTATACAAAAACACTTACAAACAGTATTGAAGCACAAAAGGCTCTTGATTATATGGAAAAGCTTTATAATATATTGGTTCTTCATAGTGTAAGCCAGTATGTATCTTTTGATATGGGTATGGTTAATAAACTTAATTACTATACAGGTATAATATTCAGGGGTTATACTTACGGCACTGGATATTCTATTGTAGACGGCGGAAGGTACAATAATCTTGTAAAGCAGTTCGGTCGCGATATACCGGCTGTAGGCTTTGCCGTTAAAATAGATGAAATTTTAAACGTGCTTGACAGAAACGGCGTTCAGCTTGCAAAAGGCGGCGCGAAGGCAATGATAGCTTCAAGTCAGGCAGGTTTGGCTTCTGCTCTTAAAATAGCTGAAATTTACCGCAATGCCGGAATTAAGGTGGAAGGCAGTCTTTGCGGATATGATTTGGAAGATAATATTAAATACATGCAGTTAAAGGGTATAGAGTCCCTTATTTACTTTAAAGACGCAATTAATATTAAATATGTGCGTTTTGATGAAAAAGTCGGAACTGTTTCGGCCGATATTACCATAGAAGATTTGGTTATGCCTGGTAAGGAGGGACAGAAATGAGATATTTAACTTTTGCTTTAGCTAAAGGCAGACTTGCAGAGCAGACAATGGACCTTCTTGAAAGAATAGGCATGCCATGCGAGGAAATGAAAGAAAAATCCAGAAAGCTTATATTTGTTAACGAGGATTTAAAGCTTAAAATATTCCTTGCCAAAACAAGCGATGTGCCTACTTATGTGGAGCACGGTGCCGCTGATATTGGTGTTGTAGGCAAAGACACTATTATGGAAGAAAACAGGAATATATACGAAATGCTGGACTTAGGCCTTGGCAAATGCCGTATGTGCGTTGCCGGCCTTCCTGAAATGAAGGATAAAATCCATAAATGCCATTCTTTGAGAGTTGCCACAAAATACCCTAACATCGCAAGGGAGTATTTTTATCATCAAATGCATCAGACTGTTGAGATTATAAAGCTTAATGGCTCTGTAGAGCTTGCGCCTATTGTAGGCCTTTCAGACTGTATAGTGGATATTGTTGAAAGCGGTGCAACACTTAGAGAAAATGGACTTGTAGTCTTTGAAGAAATTTGTCCGCTTTCTGCAAGAATAGTCGTAAACAGAGTTAGCATGAAGATGGAGCATGAAAGAATTATTGATGTAATGGATAAAATCAGAGGCCTTTTAAAGGAGGACTTAAAATGATAGAGCTTATTCGCTGTGATACCGAAGAAGGTAAACAAAAATTAAGAAAAATACTTTCCAGAAGTCAGCTTGAGCATGGAAATGTTCAGGAAATAGTTGACGGAATACTTAAAGATGTCAAATCAAGAGGAGACGAAGCAGTTTTTGAGTATACCGAAAAATTCGACAAATTAAAAATAACAGCTGAAAACATAAAAGTAACTGACGAAGAAATTGAGTACGCATATTCTGTTGTAAGCCCTGAGCTTATTGATGTTATTAAAAAATCAGCGCAGAGGATTAAGGCTTTTCACGAAAAACAGAAAAGAAACAGCTGGATAGAGCCTGCGCCAAACGGCGAGGTTATGGGCCAGATGATTAGACCTCTTGAAAAAGTAGGCGTTTATGTTCCGGGCGGAAAAGCAGCTTATCCTTCATCAGTTCTTATGAATGTTATGCCGGCTCATGTTGCAGGTGTTAAGCATATTTATATGACAACACCGGCACAAAAAGACGGCAGGGTTTATCCAACTACTATTGTAGCCGCTAAAGAAGCAGGTGTTGACGAAATATTTAAAATAGGCGGAGCTCAGGCAATAGCCGCTTTAGCCTACGGCACAAAAAGTGTTCCTAAGGTTGATAAAATCTGCGGACCTGGAAATATTTTTGTTGCCCTTGCAAAAAAATCTGTTTACGGCTATGTTAATATAGATTCAGTAGCTGGACCAAGCGAAATACTTGTTTTAGCAGATGACAGCGCAAATCCGGTTTATGTTGCCGCTGACCTCCTTTCTCAGGCAGAACACGACGAACTGGCTTCTGCTATACTTGTTACAACAAGCGAAAAGTTAGCTTTAAGTGTTCGTGACGAAATAGAAAAACAGACTGAAAAACTTGAAAGAAAAGAAATTATAAGAAAATCAATAGATAACTACGGTGCAATTATTATAGCCGATTCAATAGAGGAGGCCTGCTCTCTTTCAAATGCTATTGCTCCTGAGCATATGGAAGTATGCACTTTATCGCCTTTTGAGGTTCTTCCTCTTATTCAAAATGCCGGAGCAGTATTTTTAGGTCACTACTCACCGGAGCCTTTAGGCGACTATATGGCTGGTCCTAACCATGTTCTTCCTACAGGCGGCACAGCAAGATTCTTTTCACCTTTGTCAGTTGACGACTTTATTAAAAAGTCAAGCATAATATCATTCAGCAAAGATGCTCTTTTAAATTTAAGCGATGATATTATTTCTTTTGCCAATGCAGAAGGCCTTACGGCTCACGCCAATGCCGTTAGAGTAAGAAAAGAAAGCTGAAAAGGAGCGTGGTAAAATGAGAAACGCCGAAATAATGCGTGATACTTTTGAAACTAAAATTAAAATGAAAATAGACCTTGACGGAACAGGGGAA
>CALWHR010000142.1 GCA_944380455.1 uncultured Clostridia bacterium | reverse complement strand
GCTTATAACATGCGCGAAAATAAAGAAGAAAATTATTCCCAGCAAAATTCCGGCAATAATGTATGAATAAGCAGGTAAAAAATCTCCTATCTTTTCTATATTTGCATAATAAACAAACTTTAAAAACAAACATGCAATAACAGTAAAAATAATACTCTCAACCAGTTCAAGACCTCTTTTTATAGCACTCTACCCCCTTTCATTTTACTTAATTCAGCTAAATAACTGATTAATATATCATATCAGTAAAATAATTCTTTAGCAAGATATTCTTCAGCTTTATCTTTCTCTATTTTTTTTGAAAAAACGACTTCACTTAGAACAATTTGCTTTGCATTATTAAACATCTTTTTTTCCGCACCAGAAAGACCTCTTTGTCTTTCCCTCAAACAAAGGCTTCTGGCAACTTCAGCCACTTCACTAATTTTTCCTGTACGTATTTTTTCAAGATTCTCTTTATATCTTACATTCCAATTACTCTGAATAACTGAATTAGCCGAAACAGCCTTCTTTAACGCTTCAGATATTTCGGACTCGCTTGATACAGGTCTTAACCCTATAATTTCAGCCTTAGATACACCGACTTTAATTTTCAGATTTCCATTAGGAATACGAATAATATAATGTTTTTCCTCAAATCCATTTACATCCTCAGTTTCAACATTCTCAATAACGCCGGCTCCATACATAGGGTAAACAATTTTTGCTCCTTCTTTAAACATTCTGACACTTCCTTTTTTAATCCCAGCAAATAAAAATACACCATACTGTTAATATTTACATATAAAACAGTAAAAATACCAGAACTTGTATAAACTGTTTAACTCATAATAAAGTTAATCAGCGTGAAAGATTGTTTAGGTTATAGAAAAAGTGTTTTAAACCATTAAAAATCCTCAATACAGCATGTTTTAGTATAATTTTACAGATATACAGAGTTATTATAACACAAATTCCAAATCAAAGCAAAACAAATAGTTTACCAATAAGTAAATTATATGTCAATAAAAATTTAAAGTATAATTTTATATTGACACTGTGTGTCTTTAATGCTAAATTAAAATCATAATATAACCTTAACAAGTAGTATTTAAAACAATATGGAGGCTATATATGACTAATTTCCAAATTTACTCCGATGGTTCGGCCGATATTCCTTTAAATATAGCCGATGAAAAAAATATAAAAATAATTCCTTTTTACATTTCATTTGATTCTGAGAATTATTACAAAGAGCTTTTTGAAATAACAAGAGATGAATTTTTTGAAAAATTAATCAATAAAAAGCTTTTTCCGAAAACATCTCTTCCCTCAATTCAGGATTATATTGATTCTTTCACACCTGCACTTGAATCAGGAACCGATATTTTGTGTTTTACTATAACCGACACTTTAAGCGGCTCATATCATTCTGCTTTGTCCGCAAAAGAAATACTTTTAGAAAAATATGCCTCTCGAAAAATACACATAATTAATTCTTGGGCTGCCACAGGTGCGGCACAGCTTATGGTTTATGAAGCATGCAAAATGAGAGACAACAAAATAAATATAGAAACTACATATGAAATTTGCGAAAAAATGAAAAAAGACCTGAGAATTATGTTTATGGTCGGCGCTCTAACGCATCTTGAAAAAGGCGGGAGAATAGGAAAACTTGTTTCTCTCTCAGGCGGAATACTTAAAATAAAGCCTCTTATAGAGCTTAAAAACGGCGAAATTAATGTTGCCGGAGTTGTCAGAAGCCGAAAAAACGGACTTAAAAAGCTGGTTGAAATAACCAATGAGCATTTTATAAAAAACAACGAGAATCCAGAAAATTATGTATTTACCATAGGCACAACTAATACACCTGAAGAAGTACCGGCTTTTTTTAATGAACTGTGTACCTCTCTTCCGGCAGAAAATTTCATTGAACCTTTTAATATAGGTGCTACAATAGCATCTCATACAGGCCCGGATACTGCCGGTGTGTGCTTTGTAAAAAAATATCAGTGTTACTTATAAATTTTTAAAGTATAAAAATCCAACTTAAAAAATAAAACAGTGAGTTTTTAGCATTTTAGACCTAAAACCCACTGTTTTTTATTAAAATTCAAAGGCTGTTAAGCTATATTCTTTATTAATTTTTTATTTCAACTAAACTTCCGCCTGCTTTTCTTTTGCTTACGGATATCTGTTTATCTATTCTTTCTTTAAGCTCCGAAACATGCGAAATAATTCCTATCAGTTTATTGCCGTCTGTAACTTTTAAAAGTGCCCTTATAGCCTGTTCAAGCGACTGAGAATCAAGAGAGCCAAAGCCTTCGTCTATAAACATGGTATCAATTTTAATGCCTCCGCAGCTTGACTGCACCTGCTCTGAAAATCCCAATGCCAGTGATAATGCCGCTTTAAATGATTCTCCGCCTGAAAGGCTTTTGATACTTCTTGTGGATGATGTATAGTGGTCTATTATATCAATTTCAAGACCGGACTGACTTTTAAGATTATTGGCCGTTTCAGCTCGTTTCATTTCATACTGGCCGTCTGTCATAATCATAAATCTTGTATTAGCCCTGTTTAATATCATATCAAAATAAGCAGATTGGATATAGGCTTCAAGAGTAATGCGTTCCTTTCCGGGTATATTACCGTTTGCTGTATCCGAAAGCGGTTTTATAATTTTAATCCTGTTTTCATATTCTTTAAGTACAGATATTTTTTCTTTAACACTTTTAAGTACTTTATTGTTATTAATAATTCTGCTTTGAATTAGGCTTATTTCTTCCGATAATTCAGCCTTGTGCTCCTCAGCCTTATTTTTGTCCATTTGCAAAGACTGAATATCGTAACTTTCAAGACCCGATTTTTGTATTTCAAGGGTCTTTATTTTAGAATCGTTTTCTATTATAAGCTTATTTAAGTTTTCATATTTCTCTCTGGCATTTTCAATGTTCTCTTCAATGGATTTTTTGTCGGATAAAAGTTTATTTATTCTGTCAGCAGCTTCTGCTTTGCTCTTAAAAATAAGCTCTTCATTAATACTTTGCAGCTGCTCAGCATTTAATTTATTTTGTGCGGTATAATATGTTATTTCATCTTGAAGTTTTAATATATATTCCTTTCCGGCAGCAATACGTTTTTCTGTTTCTTCCTGTATCTGTACAGCATTGGATTTTATATCTGCATCTTTTTTTGCATTTTTTAAAAGACCAGTAAGCTTGTCAATTAAAATTCTATTGCTGCTTGTTTCTTTTTCTATTAAAGCTGGTATTTGAGAAATGTCAGTATTTTCAGGTATAGACGAACATCCTTTTTTAAGCTCTCCTTCCAAAGACAAAAGTATTCCTTTATATTTTCCCGCTTCAGCGCTTAAAGATGAAGTAATCATATTCAGTTTTTCTTTTTCATCTTTTAGTTTTTCAATCTCGCTGAATGAAGGGGCTTTTGGCGATAATTGGGCTTTATTTGGATGATTTAAAGAACCGCAGACAGGACACGGCTCACCTTCCTGTAAATCCTTCGCCAAAAGTCCAGCCTGTTCGTCAAGATATGCCTTTTCCTTCTGTATATAAAGCTGAGTTATTTCATTGCATTTATTATATGAGTCAATATATTTCTTTTTAGCTTTTAAATAAACGTCTGCGGCTTTTTCATAATCCGAGTACAGATTTCGGAATTTTTTAATTTCCGTTTCGGCTCTTTCAAGCTCTTTTAATCCAAATTCATACTCTTTAACGGTGCTTTCTATATTTTTAAGTTTTTCAACCGTTTCCGCACATTCTTTAAGTTTGGCTTCAAGCTCATCTGTTTTGGCTTTTGCCTTTTCCTTCATATTCAGATTTTTGGATATTAATTTGTCAAACTCAGCAATTGTTGCTTTAAGCTTATCAGCTTTTTCGTAAACTTCAATTTGTGAGCTTATTTTGTTAATCTCTGCCTGTATAAATTCAATGTTTTT
>CALWHR010000141.1 GCA_944380455.1 uncultured Clostridia bacterium | reverse complement strand
TCTGTCAATCATAAGTAAATCGCCGATTTTTGTATCTTTTGTAACTGTTACAGCCATTATTAAACCCTCCTTGTAAAATATATAAAAGTAGTATAACATACTTTGTATAAAAATATCAATTTTATTGCAGAAAAAAGGGGATTAAATATGCTGATAGATATTACTTTAACACTTAACCAAAAAACAAAAATATACCCCGGTGACCCGGCCTTTAATATTAAAAAAGTGTATTTTGCAGAAAAAGACGGTTTTAACCTTTCCGCTCTTTCTTTAGGCACTCATACAGGCACACACATAGACGCACCTATGCACTTTTTTAATAACAAAAAGGGCTGCGCTGATTTAGATTTAAAATATCTGATTACAAACTCTCTTGCGGCGGATGTGTCCGGTTTAAAATTAATTGATGAAAAATTTCTTTTATCTCTTAATTTAAAAAACATAAATTCTGTTTTATTTAAAACCAGCGGAAAAAACATATATCTAACAAAATCAGGCGCTGAATATTTAATAGAAAAAAAAATACTTATAGTCGGAACAGATAATATGGATATTGAAGATGAAGCAGATAATACATTTCCTGTTCATAAAACTTTACTCTTTAACAATACCATTATACTGGAAAATATTGATTTAAGTAATATATCTGCTGGAAAGTATAAACTTTACTGCTTCCCGCTTAAAATAGAAAATGCCGACGGCAGTCCTGTACGAGCAGTATTGGAAAAATAAAAATTCACAAATACCCCACCGTAAATTCAAATTTGTATCATAATACTTTCACATTAAAGCTCTATACTTTCGTTGTAACAAAAAACATTACAGAAAGGATATGATAATAAATTGAAAAGAAAAATACTTGCTTTTATATCAGTAACAGCAGTTCTGGCTTTAAGCAGTGTAAGTGTTATGGCACAAACGGAGCAGGAATTAAATTTATCAGAACAAACAGCAGTTATATCCTCTAAATCCGGTAAAACCAGAGAAATTGATAAAAATATCATAATGGGTACAGTTGTATCATGCAACAGTGATTATGTAACTATTCAAACATCAGCCGGCAGGCACGTCAAAAACCCAGGTGAAAATCAAATAAATACGGAAGAATCAGTCCAAGCCGAAATACAAAAAGAAAACCAAACCTTAAATGAAGCTCCGCCTGAAAAACCAGAGGGAGAACAAATACCTCAAGGAGAAGAAAAGACTGTATTAATTACCGATTCTACAGAAATACTCATACAAAACGATGATACCCAAACCCAAGCTCAATTAAGTAATATTACGGAAGGGATGATGATAAAAGTTGAATTAACCGATGACTCTGACAGCCAACTACAGGAAGTAACGGCTCAAAATATAACTGTTTCTGAACAAAAAGAACGTCCTGACAGACAACAAAGGGATTCTGCTGAAAATCAATCCAGTCAGTCAGAACAATTAGACAATACATCAAATGAACAATAAATGAAGTCGATATATAATTACACCCAAATTAAACTTTAACCAATTTCTTTCTGCGCCTTACCATTTAAAACTTATTTTAAACTATTCAAAACTTTGTTTAAACATAACGGCGCTTTAATCCGTACCAACAGATAAAGCGCCGTTTTTATTAATTAATCAACATTCAACCGAATTAAGTTTCCCAGTTTGAGTGTCAATTACAAAGCCGCGTATTACAACATCTTTAGGCATAAGCGGATGGTTTTTAAGTATGTCAACCGTTTCCTCAACAGAGCTTTCAACCGTATCAAAACCACTGAGCCATTTTTCAAAGTCTACACCGCAATAGCGCATCATGTCAATGTGGTCCTGTGACACACCTCTTTTTAAAAGATGCTCTATCATCATTTTGGCATTAATTCCGGCAACACCACAGTCGGTATGGCCTATAACCATAACTTCCTCAACACCAAGCTCAACAATACCTATAAGAAGGCTTCTTACAACACTTCCAAATGGATTTGTAACCATTCCGCCGGCATTTTTAATCATTTTTACATCGCCGTTTTTAATGCCTAAAGCGGCCGGTATAAGCTCCACAAGCCTTGTATCCATACAAGTTAAAATAGCTATTTTTTTATCAGGATATTTGCTTGTCTGAAAATTTTTATATTCTCCGCTTTCCACAAATTTTTCGTTATATTTTAAAAGCTCGTCTATCACTTTTTCAATCCTCCTTATGTATTACATATTCACAAGCGCCGTATATCCCGGCGTCGTTTCCCAAAACGGCCTGCAAAATTTCTGTTTCAGATTCAGTATTAAAAGAATACAAATCAAAGTATTTTTTAATAGGCTTTAATATTACATCTCCGGCTTTTGAAACTCCGCCGCCTATTACAAACACATCAGGGTCAAAAGCTCCTGCCATATAGCTTAAACCAAGGCCTATATATTTTCCAGCCATATCAAAAGCTGCAAGGCACAGCTCATCGCCTTTTTGCGCACACTGGGCCATATCCTTAACAGTAAAATCCTGAATACTATTAAGAAGTGAGTTATTATAATTTTTTAAATTTTCTTTGGCAAACCTTAATATCCCTACTGCCGAAGCGTAATATTCAAGACAGCCGCATTTTCCGCAGGTGCATTTTTCGGTTTCGTTTATATTAACTTTAAAGTGCCCTATCTCTCCGGCGTTGCCCCGGCTTCCGGCTACTACTTTACCGTTATATATAACCGCTCCACCTACTCCTGTGCCAATGGTTGCCATTACTATGTTTTTATATTTTCTGCCGTTGCCATAAACAGCCTCACCAAGACCTGCCGCATCAGCATCGTTAAGCACAGCACATTTAACACCTGTTATATTTTGTAATTCTTCTGCCGCTTTTTTATATCCCCAGCCTATATTAACACAGCCGCGAACAAGACCATCTTTATCTACTGGTCCTGGAACACAAAGACCAATCCCCAAAACGGAATTTTTATTTATCTGTCTTTCACCGGTCTTTTTTTCAGTTTCCTGTGCAATCTGGCTTATTACAAACTCTCCGTTATTTCTTTTATCGGTCTTAACGCTCCATTTTTCAATTAAGCCTTTCTGTAAATCAAAAAGTCCCAGCTTTATTTCAGTGCCGCCTAAATCAACACCGAAAACATATTCTTTTGCCATTAAATACACTCCTCGCTGAAATGAAGTTTAATTTCTCTGCCGTTTAAAACTGCTTTTGTAAGGTTCTCGCCTACATAATTAAGTTTAAGAGAGAAAAACGGCACATTTTTTTCAATAAGGCTTAAAAATATTTTGTCCCCTTCCCAGCAGTAAAGAGAGCGAACTTTTTCTTTTTCAACCCACATAAGCTCACCTTCATCACATTCCTTTAAACTGCCGGAAAAATCATCAGACAAAAACAAATGCATATACTCCGTTCCCCATTTATCCGAAACAAAAGTTACTATACCTTTATATGTATAGGAATTAAGTGTAAGGCCTGTTTCCTCATTTACTTCTCTTAAAGCACAGTCTTCCGGGCTTTCGCCGTATTCAAACTTACCGCCTACGGCAATCCATTTATCTTTATTTTCGTCTATTTCCTTTTTTGTTCTGTGAAGCATTAAGTAATATCCATCTTTTTCTATATAGCAAAGTGTAGTATTACGCATATTATCACCTTTAATTTAAAGCCCATGTTATACACACGGGCTTTTCTTTTTATAACTTTTATACTTTTACAATCAATCTAAATTATCAAATGTTTCCCTTATTGCCTTTATAAAGTCAAGGCTGTTTAATGCAACAGGATTTTTAAGCTCTGTAATAGAAGCAAGGTCTTTTGTCATTTTACCGTCTTCAATAGTCTTAATAACGGCTTTTTCAAGCTTATCAGCAAATTCAGCAAGCTCCGGAATATTGTCAAGCTCTCCTCTTTTTCTTAAAGCGCCTGTCCATGCGAATATTGTTGCAACAGAGTTTGTTGATGTTTCCTCGCCTTTAAGGTGTTTATAATAATGTCTTTGAACAGTTCCGTGAGCTGCCTCATACTCATATATTCCTGAAGGTGAAACAAGCACAGATGTCATCATAGCAAGGGAGCCAAAAGCAGAAGAAATCATATCGCTGAATACGTCACCATCGTAATTCTTGCATGCCCAAATAAAACCGCCTTCTGACTTCATAACTCTTGCTACAGCGTCGTCTATAAGTGTATAGAAGTATTCTATGCCGCTGTTTTCAAATTTTTCTTTATACTCGTTTTCATAAATATCAGCAAATATATCTTTAAATGTGTGGTCGTATTTTTTAGAAATAGTATCTTTTGTAGCAAACCAAAGGCTTTCTTTTCTGTCAAGAGCGTAATTAAAACAGCTTCTTGCAAAGCTTTCTATAGAAGAATTTAAGTTATGCTGACCCTGTAAAACGCCAGCGCCTTTAAAGTTATGTATAAGCTCTCTTGTTTCATTTCCCTTTTCGTCTGTAAAAACAAGCTCAGCCTTGCCTGCTGAAGGTACTTTAATTTCAACTGATTTATAAACATCGCCGTAAGCATGTCTTGCTATTGTTATAGGCTTTTTCCAGCACTTAACAACAGGCTCTATGCCTTTAACAACTATAGGTGTTCTGAATACTGTTCCGTCTAATATAGCTCTTATTGTACCGTTAGGACTTTTCCACATCTCTTTAAGGTTATATTCCTTTACTCTTGCGGCATTTGGTGTAATTGTAGCGCATTTTACTGCTACGCCGTATTTTTTAGCAGCTTCGGCAGATTCAACAGTTACTTTATCGTCAGTGGCATTTCTGTTTTCAAGGCCTAAGTCGTAATACTCAGTTTTTAAATCAACATACGGGCAAATAAGCTCGTCTTTAATCATTTTCCATAATATTCTTGTCATTTCGTCTCCGTCCATCTCAACAAGAGGCGTAATCATTTTAATTTTTTCCATAGCTTCCT
>CALWHR010000140.1 GCA_944380455.1 uncultured Clostridia bacterium | reverse complement strand
GATAGTAGTATTATATAACACGTGCTCGACAGAAAACAAAAAGCACGGAACTGAATACTATGTGGAGAGGTGTCCGAGTGGTTTAAGGAGCTGGTCTTGAAAACCAGTGATTCCGAAAGGGACCGTGGGTTCGAATCCCACCCTCTCCGCCATTTTTATGTTATGGAGTAAAGCATTTGGAGAAGTACCCAAGTGGTTGAAGGGGCTCCCCTGGAAAGGGAGTAGGTCGTTAATAGCGGCGCGTGGGTTCAAATCCCACTTTCTCCGTTTTAAGTTGATTTTTGCAGGTTGTTGTGGTACAATTAATATCGCTGATAATCCTCGATAGCTCAGCGGTAGAGCAACCGGCTGTTAACCGGTGGGTCGTAGGTTCGAATCCTACTCGGGGAGTTTAATAAAGGGGTATAGTTCAGTTGGTAGAACGTTGGTCTCCAAAACCAAATGTCGAGGGTTCGAGTCCTTCTGCCCCTGTTTAAAAGGTGTTTAAAGTAATTTTTGATTGCTTTAAACACCTTTTTTGTTTTCGCAAACATAAATAAACTGCCTGATATTTCAGACAGTTATTTATGTAAATTTAATGTTTTATATGTATATCAGTAGTTTTCAAGAGCATATTTTAAGTCTGCTATAATATCCTTTGCATTTTCAAGACCTACACTCATTCTAAAAAATCCGTTCTGAAATTCTGCCGGATAATTTTTGATTTTTGCATCAGTTTTTGAAGTGTGGACAATTAATGTGTCAGCATCGCCTAATGAAAGTGCATATGTAATTAAACTAAGTTTGTTTAAGAATTCTTTCTGTTTTTCGTCATCGCCCTTTACACCGAAACAAAGCATACCTGAAAAACCTTTCATCTGTTTTTCAGCTAATTCATGCTGAGGATGACTTTTAAGCCCCGGATAATAAACAAATGTTACATTATCCTGTGATTCAAGAAATTCCGCTACAGCAGAAGCATTTTGCGTATGCTTTTCCATTCTTATAGGAAGTGTCATAAGCCCTCTGTCTATAATCCATGCATTAAACGGACTTATAATTCCGCCAGTATTAATCATAGCACCAAGTTTAATTTTTTCTATTATTTCTTTTGTTGAACAAACACATCCGCCCATAGCATCACCATGACCGTTTATGTATTTAGTCATGCTGTGTATGCTTATATCTGCGCCTAATGCAAGGGGCTTTTGATATATTGGACTTGCGAAAGTTCCGTCTACAGATAAGAGTATGTTATGTTCTTTTGCAAGTTTTGAAATGGCAGATATATCACTAATTCCAGTTGTAGGATTTCCAGGTGTTTCAACATGAATGAGTTTGGTGTTTTCCTTTATATGTGCTTTTATTTCATTAATATCTGTTGTATCTACAAAGTCGGCTTCTATTTGATATCTTTCTGTCAGCATACCGCCGAAAAGCTTGTTCACAGCCGCGTAACATACCTTTGAGCAGATTACATGTGAGCCTGTAGGAAGGAATGTCCAGAATACTGCTGATAAAGCCGCAACTCCGCTGGCAAAAAGGGCACAGTCCTGCGCGCCTTCAATAGCCGCCATTTTTGCTTCAAGTGAAAATTGGTTGTCTGAACCATTTCTTGTGTAAATGCCTTGTCCGACTCCGCTCCAGTTAGGTTCTTCGCTTTTTGATAAATGGTATATGCTTGATAAAACAATTGGCTCGCGGACAGGACTGCCTGGGACACAGTTTTTATGAGCTCCGTGTATACATATAGTATCTTCTTCAAATATTGTGTTTTTTAACATTTTACCACCGTCTTTCTGTTAATATACTATAAGTTTCTTAATTAAAATTGTATATTTTTTTTCTGATTTTACTATTCAATTTTGTTTTATTAGATGTATAATTGTTATGTAATTTTGTTGAAAGCGGTGATTATATGTTTAATCGTTTAAATATGGGCAAAATGGCTCAGTATGGCTTTTTGGATGATTTGAGAAGTGAAAAAGGCGGGAAAGAAACTATTAATCCTGGTGGAATGTTTGTTTTCAATTCAGGTGAAAATGTAAAACTTATATATATAACAAATGGAAGCGGTATTTTTAAGTTTAACAAAAAGGAGTTTGTGGTAAGAACAAATGATATTTTTTTCATTTTCCCTGAATTTGAGTATGTTTTTTACGGTAAATCAAATAAAAAGACAGAATTTTACTGGTGCAGTATGGTGGGGAGCAATATAAATATTTTTTTGGAATATATTGATGTTTCTGTTTTTTCGCCTGTTTTAAGAGGAGTAAATAATACAAATATAGCAAGAGAAATGAGAATATTAAAGTCGGCATATACTGATTTGTCACTGGCTGATTATTTAAACTATAAAGGATGTCTTTATAAAATATGCGCAATGCTTATTAACGATTTTACAATCAGTGAATGGAGAAAAATACCTCATACCAGCAAAGAAATAACGTACAGCGGTATTTGGAAACCGTGGCCTTCTGAAAGCAATGTGGATAACGGAGAGTATTATTCATGTGAAGAAAATAGTTTTGCAGAATTGGAGTTTTACGGAACAGGAATAAAGTGGTATGGAGTTATGAATTTTGATTGTGGTACGGCAGATATTATAATAGACCAGAATTATGTAGTTACTGTAGACACATACAGTCCTGAAAGAATTACCGGGCAGATTTTATATTCGGACAATACTTTATCTGAAGGAAATCATGTTATAAAAATTCTTTGTACAGGAGGGAAGAATAAACTTTCAAAAGGAAATGACATCGTTATAGAAGGCTTTCAGGTTAGGTCAGATGAAGATGGATGTATTGTTGATGAAAAAAATTTATCGGTTTCCTTTAAAAAAATAATAAATTATATGAATAACAATTATATGAAAAACGAAAACATAAGTGAAATATCTGAAAAAGCAGGAATGTCAAGATGTTTTTTTACAACTGAATTCAAAAAGCAGACGGGTTTTTCACCTAAGCAGTACATAAATAATTTAAGAATTAAAAAAGCTAAGGAATATTTAAGGTGTACAGATTACACTATTATGGAAATTTCGGATTTGTGCGGGTTTAACGATGTTTCATATTTTATGAAATTTTTTAAAAGGTGCGAAAATATGACTGTAAATCAGTACAGAAAAGCCAATAGAATATGTGACAGTTGAAAATTATTTAAATAATGTCTGGTTTAAATTTACCAGACATTGTTTTTTATATGTATGTAGAATGGATATTATATTTAATCATACGCCGTCTTAAAGTGGAAACACTTATATTAAGCTCTTTTGCAACAAGAAAGCGAGAGCCATTAAATTTAATCAAAAGGTTTTGAATTTCATTCTTTTCATTTTCCTCAAACTGCTCTTTGGCAGAAAGCTTTTTGTTGGTTTGTTCAATGTATTTATTTGTTTTTTCCGGCATTGGACTATGAAATTTTGTAAATTCATTTGTGTAGTCCTCAAAAAATTTATTTATGCTTTCAACATTTTTGGAGTTTATTCCATAAACAGACTGCATTGTTAAAACAAACCTCTCCAGAATATTTTCAAGTTCTCTGATGTTTCCTGGAAAATTATAATTTTTCATTAAATCTATAAGAATATCAAGTTCATTATTTAAATCTATATTTTTAAATTTTTTAATATAATACTTGCTGAAGGCCTCAATATCTTCCGGCCTTTCCCTTAAAGGTATAATATTAACACTTAGAACATTTAAACGATACCATAAATCCAATCTGAAATTACCGTTTTCAACTTCTTCTCTTAAATTCTTATTTGTAGCTGCAACTACTCTTACATCAACTGGTATTATTTTCACACTTCCAACAGGGCGTACTTCTTTTTCCTGAAGTACTCTTAAAAGTTTTGACTGAAAAGACAGAGGCATTTCGCCTATTTCGTCTAAAAATATTGTTCCTTGGTGAGCTTCCTGAAAAAGGCCTGTCTTTCCGCCTTTGCGTGCTCCGGTAAATGATGAATCGCTATAGCCGAAAAGCTCCGTTTCAAGTATGCTTTCTGTTAATGTTGAGCAGTTTAAAGCTACAAACGGCCCATTTTTTCTGCTGCTGGCGTTATGAATGCTTTGAGCAAGTAATTCTTTGCCAGTGCCGCTTTCGCCTTGAATTAATATAGGAAATGACGAGGAAGAATATGTTTTTGCTATATTCAAAAGGTGAATCATTTTCTCGTTTTTTGTAATAAAATCATCAAATGAATATTTAGCTGCATGACCTTTTTCCTGCATGTTCTTTCTAATATTAAGCTCAAGCTCTTGGTAATGCTTTACATCTTTAGTTGTACTGAAAGCGCCTATGGTATTATTTTCTTTTTCAATAATAGGAAACCTGTTTATAACTACCTTGCTGTTATTTTTTTGTGATTCTATGGAGTATTTTTCTGCATTTTTCGGATTTTTTAAAAGATTAAGTAGTTTAGATTTATGAAAAGAT
>CALWHR010000139.1 GCA_944380455.1 uncultured Clostridia bacterium | reverse complement strand
CCTAAAGTGTATATTCCGGTATTCCCTGGTACAAACCGTGAATATGATACAACAAGGGCATTTGAAAAACCCGGCGCTGATGTTACAACTCATGCTGTGGCAAATATGACAGTACCTATGCTGGAAGCTTCAATTGAAAAGATGGTTTCAGAAATTAAAAAATCCCAGATAATTATGATTCCTGGCGGTTTCAGTGCCGGTGATGAGCCTGACGGTTCTGGTAAATTTATAGCTGCTGTATTCAGAAATCCTGCTGTAAAAGAAGCTGTTATGGATTTACTTAAAAACAGAGACGGTTTAATGCTGGGTATATGCAATGGTTTCCAGGCACTTATAAAACTTGGCCTTGTGCCTTACGGTGAAATAAGGGATTTGGATGAAACAAGTCCTACTCTTACATTCAATTCAATAGGCAGACACGTATCATGCCTTGTTGATACAAAAATTGTGTCAACTCTCTCACCATGGCTTTGGGGAACAAATACAGGTGAGGTTTATACTATACCTGTTTCCCACGGTGAAGGCAGATTTGTAGCACCTAAAGACAAGATTGATGAATTAATAGCTAATGGTCAGGTAGCAACACAATATGTAGACAGTACAGGCAACGCGACATATGATATAAGGTTCAACCCTAACGGTTCAATGATGGCTATTGAAGGAATTACAAGTCCAGACGGACGTGTATTTGGTAAGATGGGTCATTCTGAGCGTATAGGCGATGGACTTTACAAAAACGCCGCGGGCAATAACAACCAGAAAATTTTTGAGTCAGGAGTTAATTATTTTAGATAATTTTAGATAAACAGGAGGAATACAGATGAAGGTTCTTACACTTGTATTAAGCTCTGTGGCATTAGCAGTTTCGGCGGTACTTCTTGCTTTTTCTATAGTGAATTTAGTGCGCGGCGATAACTAATTGTTTTACTGATTATGAATAAAGGTGTGTTTATTGTTTAAAATAATCCTGCGGCAGTAATTTATAATAGGAGGATTAGATGTTATGGTTAAAGTTGGTATAAATGGTTTTGGTCGTATTGGCAGGCTCGTTTTAAGAGCTTCAGTAGAAAGGGAAGATGTTCAGGTTGTGGCTATAAACGACCCGTTTATCGACCTTGATTACATGGAATATATGTTAAAATACGATACAATCCATGGCGTTTTTAAAGGTGATGTTAAAACAGAAAACGGCAAGCTTATTGTAAACGGCAAAGAGATTATGGTATTTGCTGAAAAAGACCCTGCTGATATCAGCTGGTCAAAAGCTGGTGCTGAATATATAGTTGAATCTACAGGCGCATTTACAACAATGGATAAAGCTCGTGCTCATTTTAACGGCGGAGCTAAAAAAGTTGTTATTTCAGCTCCTTCTAAAGACGCTCCTATGTTTGTTATGGGTGTTAACGAAGATAAATATTCAAAAGATATGGACATTGTTTCAAATGCTTCATGTACAACAAATTGCCTTGCTCCTTTAGCTAAAGTTATTAATGATAACTTTGGTATTGTTGAAGGCCTTATGACTACTGTTCATGCAACAACAGCCACACAGAAAACTGTTGACGGACCATCGAAAAAAGACTGGAGAGGTGGCAGAGCAGCTGCTGGAAATATTATCCCTTCTTCAACAGGCGCAGCCAAAGCTGTAGGCAAGGTTATTCCTGAGCTCGACGGCAAGCTTACAGGTATGGCTTTCCGTGTACCTACATTAGATGTATCTGTTGTAGACCTTACATGCAGACTTGAAAAAGCAGCTACTTACGAAGAAATTAAAGCGGCTGTTAAAAAAGCTTCAGAAGGCGAGATGAAAGGTATCCTTGGCTATACAGAAGATGCCGTTGTTTCAAGTGATTTTATTACAGACCCAAGAACATCAATTTTTGATGCCGAAGCCGGAATACAGCTTAGTGATAAATTTGTTAAGCTTGTAAGCTGGTATGACAACGAATGGGGCTACTCAAATAAAGTTGTTGATTTAATAAGCCATATGGCTAAGATTGACGCTTAATAGTTATTTTAACTAAAACGGACATCTTCTTAAAACAAGAGGGTGTTCGTTTTTTATAGTTTTTAGTAGACTTTTGGTGTAATTTGATTTAAAATAACTATATCAAATTTTTTACAGATAGGGGTTTTTCAAGTGAAGAAAATAGATGACATTATCATTACCGGTCACAAAAGCCCGGATACAGATTCTATTTGCTCTGCAATCGCATATGCTAACCTTAAAAATATTTTAAACGGCGGCGGCTACAGAGCGATGAGAGCAGGGGATATCAACAAAGAAACAGAATATGTTTTAAACAGATTTGGTGTTGAGTGCCCTGAGTTTGTTGAAGATGTAAGAACGAGAGTATGCGATATTGAGCTTAAAAAAGTTGAAGGCGTAAGCGGAGAAATATCAATTAAGGAAGCTTACCTTAAAATGAAAAAAGAAGAAGCTGTTACATTGGCTGTTACTAATAATGAAGGATATCTTGAAGGCCTTATTTCAATAGGAGATATAGCTTCTTCAGATATGGATGTTTACGACAATACCATTGTTTCAAAAGCAAATACTTCTTTTAAAAATATTGTTGATACTCTTGACGGCAAAGTTGTTGCCGGCAGTGCAGAAGGAAACTTCAGCAGCGGTAAAGTATTTATAGGCGCAAATACTCCGGATATGATGGATGAGTACCTTTCCGAAGGCGACCTTGTAATACTTGGCAACAGATTTGAGTCTCAGTATTTTGCTATTGAAAAAGGTGTTAGATGTATAGTCCTTGGCTCAAGCAGTACAGTTTCACCTATTATCAAAAGACGTGCAGAGGAGAAGGGCTGCATAATTATTTCTTCTCCTTATGATACATTTACAATAGCAAGACTTATTGACCAGAGTATGCCTGTTAAATACTTCATGTCTACAAAAGACCTGCTTACATTCAGCATTGATGATTTTACAAATGATGTAAAAGAAACAATGGCTAAAAACAGACACAGATATTTCCCTGTTCTTGACGAAAACGGTAAATATATAGGCCAGATTTCAAAAAGGTCTTTCCTTGATACAGACAAAAAGAAAGTTATTCTTGTTGACCACAACGAGAGAAATCAGGCAGTAAACGGCATTGAATTTGCTGATATACTTGAAATTATTGACCATCACAGACTTGGAAATATTGAAACAATTAATCCTATATTCTTCAGAAACCAGCCTTTAGGCTGCACAGCTACTATTGTTTACAAAATGTATAATGAAAGCAATGTTAAAATAGAGCCTCATATAGCTGGCCTTCTTTGCTCTGCTATACTTTCTGATACTCTTATGTTCCGTTCACCTACATGCACACCTGATGATAAAGAAGCAGCAGAAAAGCTTGCTGAAATAGCAGGGGTTGAGGTACAGGCACATGCTGAGGAGATGTTTAAAGCAGGCAGTGATCTTGCTTCTAAAACACCAGAAGAGATTTTCTATACAGATTATAAGAAGTTTAACGCTTCAAACATGAATTTTGGTGTTGGCCAGATTACATCAATGAACAGCAGTGACCTTGAAAGCATTAAGCCGGAGATAAGCAAGTTTATGGACGAGCTTCTTGCGCAAGGCGGTATGGACATGCTTATATTTATGCTTACAAATATTATTGACGAGTCTACAACACTTGTTTTTAAAGGAGCAAGAGCTAAAGAGGTTATTCAGGCAGCTACTAACGCTGCTTCAAATGACGGTGAAACAGTATTTGTTCCTGGTATGGTATCAAGAAAAAAACAGCTTATACCACAGGTTTTAGCAGCATTACAGCAGTAATTAAATAGATAGTATTAATAACAGCCGCTGGATTATCCAGCGGCTGTTTGTTTAATGTATGACATAAGTAAATTTCAGAGGGTAATAAAAACAGGCTGTTAAAATTCAGCCTGTTTTTATTTATATCTGAAAAAATTAATAAACGTCAGTTAATATATTGTTGCTCTTAAAAGTATACAAAGCATTGCCAGAAATAGCAAAAATATCAGATTATATGCCGTAAACACTTTTAAGTAATATGACTTTTTATCAGGCATAAATTCAGCAGCAAACTTATACGATATAAGACTTGCCATTGATGCTATAAGTGTTCCAAGTCCGCCTATATTAACTCCTATAAGAAGCTCAAACCATTTATCAGTAAATCCTGATAAAAGAAGTGCTGTAGGTACATTACTCATAATCTGGCTGGACAAAACAGCTGTTAAAACTTCATTTCCTGATATAAATGAGCTTATGAAGTTTTTAAAATTGCTTATCTGGCCTATGTTGCCTATAAATATAAAAAATCCGGCAAATGTAATAAGCAAAGTATAGTCAATTTCTTTAAACAGTTTTCTGTTTAAAATAAATAATGAAACAATAATTATAATAAATACTAACCAAACTGGTATAACTCTGCCTACAGACAAAACTGAAATCAGAAAAAGAACAAAGTAGTAAAGTACTAATTTTTTATTCTTTATAGTTATATTATCTTCAGTTTTCAGGTTGTTTAGAGGACTCTTTTTCCTGAATATAACAAATAATATAATAAGTACAAATGAAAGTAATCCGTATGGCAGCATTGCCATAAAAAAATCAGGTGTAGAAACAGAATATTTGGTGTAAATATATATATTCTGAGGATTCCCTATTGGTGTGACTATACTTCCTAAATTAGCGGCTATTGTCTGCATAACAACTACGAATATTATTCTGTCCTCCAAATTGGCCATTTTTAGTGTACTTATGGCAAAGGGTACAAAGGTAATAAGAGAAACATCGTTTGTAATTAACATACTCGAGAAAAAACATAGCAGAACGAGTATAATCTCTAATTGAATAGAGTTCTTTACCTTTGAAAGAAGTTTTAAACCAGATAGTTTAAATATATTAAGCTCTTTCAAAGCGCATGTAACTGCCATTAAACAGAATAAAAGAGACAGTGTTCTAAAATCTATGTAATCTATATATTTTAAATTGGGCGGAACTGCAAAAGAAGATATAACTGCCGCTATCCATGCACAAACAAGAACAGGTTCTTGTTTAATAAATTTTTTAATCATATCAATTCTCCTAAAACGGTTTTAAACAATTTTTAATTATAATTATAAAGTTTAAAAATTACAAGTATATTAAAAATTATCAGCTTAAAGTATAAATGTATGCTGTTTGTGTACAATTGTTATTAGGATAAAATATACAAAAATTTTAGATAGAGTTTTGCTAAATGTTTTAAAGGGATTTAATAATTATAAAAGCTTATGATAAATTTACAATTTTTGTATAGTTTGATATATCTAAATTTGTGGGAATTTTTATGTACTTTTTTAGGAAATTCTTTGATTTTTAACACTGTTTTTGTTATAATTCAATGCGTAGGGATGAATTGGATTTCATTTAGTTGAAAGTTTTAACAAATGTAAGGAGTGATTGCTGATTTAAATTCTTTAGTGTGTCCAAGACATAAGTTTTTCTAATGAATTATTATAAAAACTTATAAGTTCGGCATATTAAACCGCAAAATTTCATATCTTTTAAGCCGCTAACAAAAGTCAAAATCAAATGGGATATTGATTTACTAAAGATGAAAAGGGGAATTTATATGAATATTATTACATCAGCTGAAGGCTTTATCGGCTTTATGCTGCTTTTGATGGCACTTATATTTGGTTATGAAAAGAAAAACCCTAACTCAAAAATTTTTAAAGTAATTCCTTCAATGCTCTGGCTTATGATTATTGTGGCAGCTTGTGCTACATTCCATGTATGGGATCCTAATGCTGAGGGCGTTATAGCAGCTCAGGATATAATGTATACAACATTCCTTCCTATGATGCTTATTATGTTCATGCTTACTTGTGACGTTCGTGACCTGTTTAAGCTTGGACCTCGTATGATACTTTCTTTCCTTTGTACAACAGTATCAGTATTAATTGGTTTTACTGTAGCTTTCTTAATTACAAAAAGATGGCTTCCAGAGATGGGCTGGGCTTCTATAGCTTCAGTTACAGGCTCATTTGTTGGTGAAACAATCAACATGAGAGCTGTTGCAGCTGTATTTGGTGTTGAAGGTACAGACTTTGCTTATGCAGCAATGATGGATACAATCGGCTTTACAGTTGTTCTTTCTGTAGCTATGTGGATTCTTCCAAGACAGGCTAAATGGAACAAAATTATGAAGGCTTCAACAGAAGGTATTGATGAAATAGCTGTTAAAATCAATGCTTCAATGCAGGCTCATCCAGAAGCACTGGAAAAACCTGTATTTGTTGATTACTGCAAGCTCTTTGCAGTAGGTATCCTTGGTACTGCAGTTGTTAACTGGGTAATTCCTTTTATTCCTGAAGTTTCATTCCTTAATGCAACAGGCTGGAGAGTTATACTTGGCTCACTTCTTGGTATTGCTCTTGGTTTAACACCGCTTCACTGGTTAAAAGGCGCTAAAGACTGTGCTAACGTATTCCTTTACATGAGTCTCTGTGTTGCTATGTCATATTCAGACCTTAGCCAGTGCACAAGCGCACCTGCATTTGCAGCAGCGGTTCTTATTATGCTTGCTGTTATGTATGTTATCTGGCTTTGCCTCTGCAAGCTTCTTAAACTTGACTGCTTTACAGCAGCAGTTGGTTTCATGGCAAACTTCGGCGGTACATCATCAGCTCCGGCTATAGCAGCTGCTTACAACGAAAACTGGATTGGTTTTGGTATCCTTCTTGGTTTCTTCGGTGACCTCATAGGTACGGCTGTTGCTATAGGCTTTGGTTACTTCTTACAGTACCTTGCAATGTTATAATTAATTTTGGCTTGAGATATGATTGTTAAATTATGCGGAATTTAAAGTACATATAATCAGCAATATTCAAGGGATGCCGGGATTTAGTTTCCGGCATCTCTTTTTGTATTAAATTAATTGACAATAAAGTGTATTTGTATTAAATTTTACATAAGATAGATTAAATTATTTTAATTTAATAAGTTTAATATGGGAGAGGTTGTTATGAATTTATATAAAAGGTTTATAAGCTATTATAAGCCTCATTGGAAGCTGTTTGCTTTTGATATGTTCTGCGCTTTGATTGTGTCGGTTGTAGACATATCCATACCGCAGATTTTGAGATTTTTAACCAATGATTTGTTTCTGGAGAGCAAGTATGTAATTCTTGGTTATCTGCCGTATATATTTGCCATACTTATGGTGATGTATATAATCAGGATGTTATGCCAGTATTTTATAGGCTCATGGGGCCATGTTATGGGTTCAAGAATGGAAAGTGATATGCGCCGGGATTTATTTGCCAAAATGGAAGAACTTTCATTTTCATACTATGATAACCACAGCACAGGAGACATGAATGCCCGCATGGTATCTGATTTATTTGATATATCCGAGCTTGCGCATCACGGGCCGGAAAACTTGTTTTTATCGTTTATTAAAATAGCGGGTTCTGTAATTATACTGCTTACTATTAATGTTAATCTAACACTTTTGCTTTTAGCCATTATTATATTTATTGTTATATTCAGCGGCAATCTTAATATTAAAATGCGCCGTGTATTTATGGATAACAGGCGAAAAATTTCTGGTATTAACGTAAGTTTGCAGGACAGTATTGAAGGAATAAGAGTAGTTAAATCTTTTGCAAATGAAGAAGCAGAAGCTAAAAAGTTTGATAAAGCAAATAATGCCTTTTTAAAGTCTAAAAAAGATTCTTATATGGTTATGGGTTCTTTTCAGGCCGGAAACGGATTTTTGCAGGGGCTTTTGTATGTTGCGGTGCTTGTTGCCGGTGGATATTATGTGGCACAGGGAAAGTTAAGAGCAGCAGACCTTGCTGTTTATGCGCTGTATATTAATGTAGTTGTAGCTCCTATTAATATATTGGTTGAATTTCTTGAAACATTCCAAAAGGGTTTTGCAGGTTTTAAAAGGTTTATAGAAATTATGGATACTGAAATTGAAATTAAGGACTCTCCAAATGCCGAAGAACTTACTGATGTAAAGGGCAGGATTGATTATGAGAATGTAAGCTTTACTTACGATGGTATAAGCGGTATCCTTTCCGGTTTAAATCTTAGTATAGAGCCCGGAAAGATTGCGGCTCTCGTGGGAGCGTCCGGCGGCGGAAAAACTACTATTTGCTCTCTTCTTCCGCGGTTTTATGATGTTACGGAAGGAAGCATTAAAATTGACGGAAAAGATGTTCGGAATATAACCCAAAAGTCTTTAAGAAAAGCAATAGGCACTGTTCAGCAGGATGTATATTTATTCGGAAGTACATTTAAGGAAAACATAGCTTATGGAAAGATAGGCGCAACTAATGAAGAAATAATTGAAGCTGCTAAAAAAGCTAATATACATGATTTTATAATGAGCCTTCCTGAAGGTTATGACACGCAGGTTGGCGAAAGGGGCGTAAGGCTTTCCGGCGGACAAAGACAGAGAATTTCCATAGCAAGAGTTTTTCTTAAAAATCCGCAGATACTTATACTTGATGAAGCTACATCTGCCCTTGATAACGAAAGTGAAAGATATATACAAAACTCACTTGATGAGCTTGCAAAAGGCAGAACAACTATTGTGATTGCCCACAGACTTAGTACAATAATTAATGCCGATATTATTTATGTAATAGAGGACGGTAAAGTTAAGGAGCAGGGAGCACATAAAGAACTTTTGGAAAAGAACGGAACATATGCAAAATATTATAACATGCAGTTCAGATAAAAAATTAAATATTGTTAAGTTAAAAATAAGCCGAAACTTTTAATAAGTTCCGGCTTTATGTTTTTTATTCGGTTGTTTTTCCTGTTATCACAGAAAGTATAATGCCTAATATAATACCTATTGCGGCAGGAAGTATCCAGCAAAGATTTGTGTTAAAAGGTGGTATCATGCCTAAAAATTTATTTAAAGCTGGTATAACTATATTTGCCGAAGGTAAGGCACTTAATATACTTACAACAGCTGTAAATGTAATTGTTACTGGATAAACATAAACATATTTTTTAAATACATTATTTAAAAGACCTAATACAATAAGTACAATGGCTACCGGATAAATAGCGTTTAATACTGGCACAGAAACTGCCAATATGGCGTTTAAGCCCGCTATTGATATAAAAAAGCTTGCTACAGCAAAGATTATTACCCATGTACGGTAATTAAGCTTAGGAAAAGTATTTGAAAAATATTCACTACAGCAGCATAACAGGCCTGTACATGTGTTAAGGCAGGCAATTACAAATATAATACCAAGTATAATAACTCCTGCTGTACCGAAGAGATATGATACAAGGTTTGTAAGAACTTCTGCACCGTTTGTTGCTCCAGCAAATGAACCGCCAGAAATTGCACCTATATGAGCCAATGCAGCATACACAATTAAAAGCACAGCTCCTGCTATCCAGCCTGCCTTTATTGTATAGTTTACCACAGATGACTCATTAGTAACACCTTTGTTTTGTATATTAAGCGCTATTATTATACCGAAGTTGAGTGCAGCGATAGTATCCATTGTAAGGTAGCCGTCTAAAAAGCCTTGTACAGCACGGCTTTGCTCATAAGTTCCGGTAGGTGTGCCATATCCGCCAGGAGAATGAAGAACACAGCCTATTACTATAACAAATATAAGTACTAAAAGACACGGACCAAGTATTTTCCCAAGCCTGTCGGAAAGTTTTTCCGGATGAAGGGCAAGAAAAAGTGCGACTGCAAAGAAAATAAGAGAATATATAACTCTTAAAGATGTTGAAGCCGCAAATGGTGCCACTGCCATTTCAAAAGATGTAGAAGCTGTACGCGGTATTGCAAGGCACGGACCTATGGACAAGTAAATAAGCAGTGTAAATATAAATGCAAATTTGGGATGAACCCTTCCGGCAAGAGCAGGAAGTCCGCCAGATTTTGCAACTGCAACTACGCCTAAAATAGGAAGGCAGATAGCGCTTAAAGCAAATCCAGCCATTGCTACCCAAGTTCCTGTTCCGGCTTGAGAGCCTAAAAACGGCGGGAATATAAGATTGCCGGCACCAAAGAACATTGAAAACAGTGTTATACCGACAAAAATACAATCCTTTCTTGATAGTTTGTTCAAAATAATCACTCCTATTGATTTTATTAATAAATACAATATAATAAAATTTTAATTTATGCAACCCTAAAGGCATTTAAATGTGAATAATAAGAAGAGAAGTGTTTTTTTGCTTTGTTTTATTGAATTTTGGATTATTAAGTGTTATTATATTTACCCAAAGAATAAGTTATATGTTTTATGGAGGAGAAAAATGAACCAAATGGATGGAAAAACCAAGCGCCTTACAATGATAGGTATGTTAAGCGCTATTGCTTTTGCTGTTATGGTAATTGGAAGGGTGCCTATTGTACTGTTTTTAAAATACGACCCTAAAGACGTTGTAATAGTAATAGGAGGATTTATATTCGGTCCGCTTTCTGCTTTCTTTATTTCACTTATAGTTTCACTTATTGAGATGGTGACTGTAAGCGATACGGGTTTTATTGGATGTATTATGAACATACTATCAACATGTGCTTTTGCCTGTACGGCGGCTGTGATATATAAAAAGGACCATACTTTAAAGGGCGCTGTAATAGGACTTGTATGTGGTGTACTGCTAATGACCGGAATAATGCTTTTATGGAATTATCTTATAACTCCTATATACCTTGGATATCCAAGAGAGGCGGTAGTTGAGCTTTTAATTCCGGCTTTTTTACCTTTTAATCTCCTTAAAGGAGGAATAAATTCGGCTTTAACATTGCTTTTATACAAGCATGTAGTTAATACTTTAAGAAAAGCAAAACTTATTGAGGGTTCAAAAGGTGCTTCTGTAAAAGTCAATAACACAGGTATAGTGCTTGTGTCTTTATTTGTGCTTGCTACAGGTGTGCTTTTAGCATTAGTCCTTAAAGGTGTTATATAAAATAATTTGTAAAAATTCGTAATAATTTTTCAATAGAAAAGTAATAGGTTTATGGTATAATAATAAATAGAAATAGGACGAGCTTTTATATGTCTTATTCTTAGATTGGGTATTGGTTAGATTTTAAACAACATGATTTGCTTTTCTAACACTATACTGATACCATTAAAGGAGGGATATATATGAAAAGATTGATTATAGTTTTGTCTTCTGTTTTAATTGCTGTTTCAGTCTTTACTGCATGCGGCAAGTCAGAAGATAATATTTCGTCTTCCTCGTCTGCAGTAAACAGCCAAACATCATCTTCCGAAACAGAAAAAAATGAGGCTGCAATTTACATAGGAAGCGGAACAGAGTACAAAGAAACTCTTGTTTTAACTGATGAAGAAATAACTCCGGAACTTCTTATTGAAAAAATGTCTGATTTAACCGGATGGAATTTGGATTTGGCAAAAGACGTAGTTATGGAAGGCAATTCAATAACTGTTTGTTTTGCAAAAACTGCCGCAGTATTTACCGGACCGCCGGAAGAACAGAATGAAGATTATTTTGTTTATGACATAAAGCAGCTTTGCGAGTTAATATTCGACAGTATTAAATATACTTTGCAATATAATTTTGCAGACCAGATGGCGGAAGATTCAGAAGAACTTGACGTTTATTTCTGTACAGAAAATGATGAACCTATTACAATTGGTGAACTGGGAATTACAATACCGGCAGATGAGCCGTATACCGGAATTGGTACGGAAGAAGTAAACAATGAAACACAAAGCAGTACAAAAACAGCTCAATGTGAATTTGAAGGCCTTGGTGACGGACACAGTGTTGAAGTAATACTGGATAATGAAGTTGAGGTATTCCAGTTTTATGATGAAACAGTAGCTAAAAAATTAAGTGCTATGACTCCTGGTGATAATTTTAAGTGTGAGTATATACTTGATGAAGCTACTTCAACAAAGATACTTACTAAAATAATTGAATAACAGCTTAAAAAGCTTCCGAAGGGTTTATAACATCGGGAGCTTTTTTTAATGCAATTTAAATCAGAAGCTGCATATAAAGGTAAAATATAATAATTATATTAAAAGAAACAGCAATGAAAATAATTTTTGTACTGACAAAACAATTTTTTATTGCAATTTAATTGTTTTTGTGGTAATTTTTCATATAAAGTCTTTGGAAAAATATGATGCTTTTTAATTTAGCAGAGAAATCTTTTTATAATAAAAAAAATATCCTTGAATTTATATTTAAAAAAGCATATAGTAATATGGACTTAGCTTTAAGAAGGGCAGGCGAATATTTTGGATGCTAATGATTATATAATGTGGCTTAGCAGGTCTTTTAATCAAAATTCCAAAAAGGTATATTATTTGCTAAAAGAATTTGAAACGCCTGAAAATGTTTTTAAAGCCAGGGAAAAAGAACTGTTAAATCTTAAAGGTATTAAAGATGAAACAGCCAAAACAATTATAAGCAACAAAGGCTTGATAGACAAATGGAAACAGGAGCTTTGCAAAAGCAATGTGGAGTTTATATCTGTTTTTGATGAAAGATATCCTGAAAAGCTAAAGAACATACCGTATCCGCCATCGGGTATATATGTTAAAGGACAGAAATTTATAAAGGATGACACGGTTACGGTTGGGATAGTTGGTTCAAGAAGATGTTCGGAATACGGCAGAAGAACGGCTGCAAAGTTTTCAAAAGAGCTTTCAGAATTGGGAATATGTGTTGTAAGCGGTATGGCAGCCGGTATTGATTCAGCTGCAAATGCTGCAGCAATAGAAAACGGAGGTTTTACAGTTGCCGTTCTTGGATTTGGTCATAACTGCTGTTATCCCGCTGAAAACAGAGCGCTTATGCAAAAAATAGCTGAAAATGGCTGCTTAATAAGTGAGTACCCGCCTGATACAGAGCCTGAGCCATATTATTTTCCAAAAAGGAATAATATAATTGCAGGTTTATGCGATGGACTTTTAGTGGTAGAGGCAGGTAAAAAGAGCGGCGCGCTTATAACGGCAGATATAGCATGTGAATATGGCCGAGATGTTATGGCAGTGCCTTCCAGTATTACAAGTGTTAACGGTATCGGAACTAACAACCTTATTAAAGAAGGATGCTGCATGGTTACATGCACAGAAGATATTATTTTTGAGCTTGGCATAAGAAGTATTGAAAAAGCAAATAAATCAGGCATTGAAAAGAACAGCAATATTAAAACAACAGATACCGAGAATAAAATACTCTCATTTATTGGCTGCGAGCCTGTAAGTTTTGAGTATATAGCCGGTGGTACCGGTTTTGCTGTAGGCGATTTACAAAGCGCTTTGTCTTTGCTTGAGTTAAAAAATATAATTGAAAAACTGCCTGGTGACAGGTTTGTAAGAAAATAACATGAGGTGTTTAAATGGCTAATAAGAATTTGGTTATTGTAGAGTCTCCGGCTAAGGCTAAGACAATTAAAAAATTCCTTGGAAGCAAATATAAAATAGAGGCTTCAATGGGGCATGTCCGAGACTTGCCTAAAAGCCAGCTTGGTGTGGATATAGAGCATGATTTTGAGCCTAAATATATAACTATCAGAGGAAAAGGCGAACTTTTGGCAAAACTGAGAAAAGAAATTAAAACAGCCGATAAAGTTTATCTTGCTACTGACCCTGACCGTGAGGGAGAGGCTATAAGCTGGCATCTTGTGGCAGCTTTAGGACTTGAAGATGATAAATACAGAAGGATAACATTTAATGAAATAACTAAAAACGCAGTTAAAAAGTCAATAGCCGAAGCAAGAGATATTAATATGTCTCTTGTGAATGCTCAGCAGGCAAGGCGTATTCTTGACAGAATAGTGGGTTATTCCATTAGCGACCTTTTGTGGAAAAAAGTAAAGAGAGGTCTAAGCGGCGGACGTGTTCAGTCGGTTGCATTAAAACTTATATGCGACAGGGAAGAAGAAATACGTTCTTTTATACCGGAAGAATACTGGACAATAGATGCTGATATTAAGTCAAAAGAAAAGAAAAAATTCAATGCAAAATTTTACGGCATCGAAGGCAAAAAAATAGAGCTTAAAACAGGTGATGAGGCAAACGAGATAGTCCGGTGTATAAATGACAGTGACTTTGAGGTAAAAGAAATTAAAAAAGGCAGACGTGCCAAAAAGCCTTACCCGCCTTTTACAACCAGTACCCTTCAGCAGGAAGCAAGCAAATACCTTAACTTTACTGCTCAGAAAACAATGATGGTAGCTCAGCAGCTTTACGAAGGCGTTGATGTTAAAGGCGAGGGCACAATAGGTCTTGTTTCATACATCAGAACAGACTCTGTAAGAATTTCAGACGAGGCCTATGAGGATATAAAAAGCTATATAACAGAAAAAGGAGGGGAAAGTTTTCTGGCTGCTGAAAGAAATATTTATAAATCCAAAAACAATGCTCAGGATGCCCATGAATGTATTCGTCCTACACATTCGTATTTAGAGCCTGAGGCTATAAAAGATTCTCTTACAAAAGAGCAGTATAAGCTTTATAAGCTTATTTGGGAAAGAACAATAGCCTGCCAGATGAAACCGGCAGAATATGAAACACAGGCAATTACACTTATGGCTGACAAATATGTTTTTAAAGCAACTGGTTCTGTGCTTGCCTTTGAAGGATTTCTTAAAATATATAACCGCATAGATGATAATCAGGAAGCAGTTCTCCTGCCGGTTGTAGAAGAAGGAGATAAACTTAAATCAGATACTGTTAATACGGTACAGCATTTTACTCAGCCGCCTGCAAGGTTTTCAGACGCGTCGCTTATTAAAACATTGGAAGAAATCGGCGTAGGCCGTCCAAGTACTTATGCTCCTACTATAGCTACAATAATTACAAGGAATTATGTAACAAAAGAAAAGAAGCTTTTTTATACAACAGAGCTGGGTGAGGCTGTTAACGAAATAATGAAAACATATTTCAAAAATATAGTTAATGCTGATTTTACGGCAGCTATGGAAACAGACCTTGACAGTATAGAAGATGGAAAAATAGAATGGAAAGAGATTATAAGAAGCTTTTATCCGATTTTTAATTCCGAGCTTCAGAACGCACAGGAAAAATTAAGCAAGCTTGTTATTAAAGATGAAGTTACAGATATTATATGCGAAAAATGCGGAAGCAATATGGTTATAAAATACGGAAGGTACGGCAAGTTCTTAGCTTGTCCTAACTTTCCGGCTTGTTCAAATGCCAAACCACTTTTTGAAAGTGCAGGGGTTAAATGTCCGATTTGCGGAGGGGAAGTTCTTATTAAAAAGACAAAAAAGGGCAGAAAATACTATGGATGTGAGAATAATCCAGACAAATGCGCTTTTGTAAGCTGGAATAAGCCAGTAGACAAAAAATGCCCAAGATGCGGCAGCTACATGGTTGAAAAAGGCACAAAAAATGTAAAGCTTCTCTGCTCAAACGAAACATGCGGCTATTCAGAGGACGCTCCTCAGGAAAGCACACAGGAATAAAGTAATTTTTGGTAATAAAAAACAAGTCTTTTGCTTTATTTTTACAGCTTTGGACTTGTTTTTTTAATTGACTTGTGGTAAAATACCATACGTTACTGAAAACACACCTATTTCCGTTATTGCTATGGTGCT
>CALWHR010000138.1 GCA_944380455.1 uncultured Clostridia bacterium | reverse complement strand
AAGAATCTTGCACTTATTTTAAGTCCGGAAGAAAAAATGCAGATACTTGAAAAGCTTGGCATTGATTTATATGTTGAGTATCCTTTTACAAATGAATTTGCATCTACAGACCCGAAAAAATTTGCTTCTGAAATTATATTTGAAAAAATGAAATGCCGTGTGCTTGTTGTAGGATATGATTATCACTTCGGCAGAGGAGCAAAAGGTGACTATGAGCTTCTTAAAAAAGTAGGCGAAAGATACGGAGCAAAGGTTATAAAAGTACCTGCCGTTGAGCTTTACGGCAAAAGAGTAAGCTCTACAAGAATAAGAGAGGCTTTGGCTGAGCATGATATAAAGCTTGCCAATGAACTTTTATCCGAGCCGTATTTTGTATATGGTCTTGTGCGTCAAGGACGAAAAATAGGACGTAAAATGAATTTTCCTACAGCCAACATAAGGCCTGATATTAAAAAAATGCTTCCAAGCGACGGAGTTTATGCCACAAAAACTGTTGTGGACAATAAAACATATATAAGTATGACAAATGTTGGTACAAATCCTACTGTTAACGGCTGTGAAAGAACAGTTGAAACAAATATATTCGGCTTTGCCGGTGATATATATGGAAAATATATTAAAACTTACTTTTTTGAGTATTTAAGAGGTGAAAAAAAGTTTTCCGGTATTGATGAGCTTTCCCAAAGATTGGAAAAGGATAAGTCAATAACCAAGGAATACTTTTCTTCAAATGACTTTAAAAAATGGGCTGACAGATATTAATTAGTTTTACTTTTGTGTTGCAATATGTTTTTATATGTGATAAAATATGTAAGTCGTAATTCCGCGGCCCAGCATGTGGGTTCTCCATCCCTTACTTGGCTGACGGATAAATATTAAATGTATTTTTAGGAGGAAACAAAAATGATAAACAAATCAGAAATTATTGCTAAATACGGCAGAACACCTAATGACACTGGTTCTCCAGAGGTTCAGATTGCTCTTCTTTCTGCAAGAATTGAACTTCTTACAGAGCATCTTAAATCACACAAAAAAGACCATCATTCAAGAAGAGGTCTTCTTAAAATGGTAGGTCAGAGAAGAGGACTTCTTAACTACCTTAAAAATAAGGATATCGAGAAATATCGTAGCCTTATTAACGAACTTGGTCTTAGAAAGTAATTATTTTAACTATAATAGAGAGGAGAGAACTCCTCTCTATTGTTGTATAAATTATTGTATTTAAATTTAGTAAAGCACTATGGATATTTAGCTTTGCAAACAAAAATAGATATTTGTTTTTAAAGCTGAACATCCATGGTGCGGATTAAAAAAGGAGATTTTGGAATGTACAGAACTTATAAAACAGAAGTAGCAGGCCGTGCACTTAGTGTTGATGTAGGCCGTGTTGCAGAACAGGCTAATGGAGCAGCGCTTGTGCACTATGGTGATACTGTAGTACTTGTTACAGCAACAGCTTCAGATAAGCCAAGAGAAGGGATAGACTTTTTCCCTCTCAGTATTGATTATGAAGAAAGACTTTACTCAGTAGGAAAGATTCCTGGCGGATTTATTAAAAGAGAAGGCCGCCCAAGCGAAAAAGCTATTCTTGCGGCAAGATGTATAGACAGGCCTATTCGTCCGCTTTTCCCTAAGGACTACAGAAACGATGTAGCAGTTGTTGCAACAGTTTTAAGCGTTGACCAGGACTGCCAGCCTGAAATTGCAGCTTTATGGGGTGCTTCAATAGCGCTTTCAATCTCTGACATACCTTTTACAGATCCTGTAGGTTCTGTAAATATAGGCCTTGTTGATGGTGAACTTATTGTTAATCCGGACTCTGCTCAAAGAGATGTAAGCAAGCTTTCTCTTACTGTTGTTTCTAAAAAAGATAAAGTAATGATGATTGAAGCAGGGGCAAGTGAAGTTCCTAACGATGTTATGATGAAGGCTATTCGTCTTGCTCACGATGAAAATGTTAAGATAGTTGAATTTATTGATACTATAGTAGAGGCAGAAGGCCTTGAAAAACAGCAGTATGAGGAATATAACGTAAATGAGGATGTTTATAACCTTATAAGCGAGTATATTACAACTCCAAGAATGGAAAATGCTGTTGTTGCTGAAAAGAAACAGGAAAGAGATATTAAAATTAATGAAATAACAGAAGAAGTCCTTTCCAGTCTTTCAGAAAAAATAGGCGAAATACTTGGTGATGAGGAAAAGGTAGAACAGACTGTAAATGATGCTATTTATAAGTTTGAAAAAATGACAGTGCGCCATATGATACTTCGTGACCACAGACGTCCTGACGGCAGAGGTCTTGAGGAAATTCGTCCGCTTTATGCAGAGATAGACCTTCTTCCAAGAACACATGGCTCTGCACTTTTTTCAAGAGGTCAGACTCAGTGCCTTACAGTTACAACATTAGGTGCTATGGCTGAAATTCAGAAGCTTGACGGTCTTGATACATCTGAAGTTTCAAAAAGATATATACATCACTACAATATGCCGGGCTTTACAACAGGTGAAGCTAAAACATCAAGAGGTCCGGGAAGGCGTGAAATAGGCCACGGAGCTCTTGCTGAAAGAGCGCTTCTTCCTGTTATACCTGACGAGGAAGAATTTCCATATGCTATAAGACTTGTTTCAGATATTATGAGTTCAAATGGTTCTACAAGCCAGGCAAGTATATGTGGTTCTACACTTTCACTTATGGCTGCCGGTGTACCAATTAAGCGTCCTGTAGCAGGTATTTCTGTAGGTCTTGTAACAGGTGATACAGATGATGACTTTGTTATGATAACAGATATTCGCGGGTGAGGGACATCCATTAACTATGCTAAGATTGGAACCTGGAGCTAGAGCTCTAATTCCTACTGGTATTTATGCCGCTATTCCTTACCATCCTCAGTTACTAGAGTGAAGCACATATCTTCATCTCTAAGCCC
>CALWHR010000137.1 GCA_944380455.1 uncultured Clostridia bacterium | reverse complement strand
CACACCATTACTTAATTGTTTCTATACCCCATATTTATAAGCTCCTGAACCTTCTCATTATCCGGTGCGTTGTTTGAAACCTCGTAAACCTCAATCATATTTATAAGGTTTTCGTCCTCCAAGCCTTTTTTATTAAAGCTTTTAAAAGCCGCAATAACATTTTCCCGCATTTTCTTCAAATCACTGTCGGTTTGAATATTAAGCTTTTTACAGGCAAGGCCTAAAGCATAGGCCAGTTCATAATCTGAAATTATAGCCGGATGCATATCGCTTTTAAGCTTTATTCTTATTGCGTCCTCAATAAGCATGGGAATCATTAAAACACCTTCTTTATTCTTCCAGTATACCAGAAAATTTTTCATTCAGCTCAGGGCATGTCTTTTTAAGGTTTACCGGCCTGCCCTCTTTATTTAAAAAACAGTGGCGGCTTTTTCCAACAGCAAAAAGCTTTCCTGTAGCCTTATCAGTCATGGTATATTTTATAGTCATTTTAATACCGTTATAAAATTCTTCCGAAACATCAATTAAAACAGTGTCATCAAAATTAACCATTACTTTATAATCGCATTCAACACCTATAACTGGGCTTATAATGCCCTCATCTTCAAGGCGTTTATAGCTAAAGCCAATTTCACTCATTAAATAAACTCTGGCTTCTTCCATCCATCTTATAAAGTTGGAATGATGCACCACACCCATTTTATCTGTTTCGTAGTAATGCACATGATGCTCGTATGGTTTAATATTCATTTTTTTCTCCGTTTCAAATTATTGCTTAAATTAGTTATAACATTATAATTATATAGTTTACTTTTAAATTTAACAATATTAATATTGCATGTTTTAAAATCACAGACATTTACAGCAGGTGCTTAATGTGTTGAATAAAATAAAATGTTATGATAGAATATATAATAAATTTATAATTAAATATTTTAAATACAAATAATTTACACAAAAATCAAGCAATAAATAATTAAAGAAGGTGATATTTTGGACAAATTAAGAGAATCCGGAGAAAATTATCTGGAAACAATACTTGTGCTTGAAAAAAGAAACGGTATTGCCCGCTCTGTTGATGTAGCAAACGAGCTTAACTTTTCAAAGCCGTCTATCAGCCGTGCCATGAGTGTTCTTAAAGAAGCCGGCTATGTAACAGTAGGCAATATAAATCAGCTTGTTTTAACACCGGAAGGCCGCAAAATAGCTGAAAGCGTTTATGAACGCCACTGTATACTCCATGATTATTTAGTAAGCATAGGTGTTGATGAAGAAACAGCTTCAAAAGACGCATGCCGCATTGAGCACGTAATAAGTGAAGAAACATTTCAGTGCATTAAATCTCTTTTAAACAATAAAGAAGATTAATTTTTTTACTTTTAGGTTAGCATATATAAACAAAGGTTTTGAAAACTAATCTATATTTCAGCATGAAATATTAATTATATAGCGGAATAATCGTTTCTTTAAGTAATATATATTTCACAGTGAAACATATTTTGCAAAATTTTATATCTAACAAACAAAACGGCGCCGAACAAACGGCGCCGTTAATATTTTATTATTTATTATATTCTTCCATAGCTCTATTAACACTTTCCTCACAGGAACGCATAGCCTCTATTGTATCGGTAAAAAGCTTGTCAAGCTCAACGCCCAGCCTTTCAGCACCCTGCTCTATAACATCTCTTGAACAGCCGGCGGCAAACCTTTTATCCTTAAATTTCTTTTTAAGACTTTTTGTTTCCATATCCATAACACTTTTAGACGGACGCATTATAGCCGCCGCACCTATAAGCCCTGTAAGCTCATCAACGGCAAAAAGTACTTTTTCCATTTCATGCTTAGGCTCTATATCTGAGCATAAACCATAGCCATGGCTGCAAACAGAGTTTATAAAATCATCACTTAACCCGGCTTCTTTTAAAAGCTCAGGAGCTTTTTTGCAGTGTTCATCAGGGTAAAGCTCAAAATCTATGTCGTGCAGAAGGCCTACAGTTGCCCAATAGTCAGCCTCGTTGCCATATCCAAGGTTTTGAGCATACCACCTCATTACACCTTCAACTGTTAATCCGTGCTGAATATGGAAAGGTTCTTTATTATATTTTTTTAATAGCTCTAATGCTTCCTGCCTGTTAATACAATCCATAATAATTACACCTCTTATTCTTTAACAAGATAATCCGGTGTTGAAAGGTATCTGTCGCCTGTATCCGGTACAATAACTACTATATTTTTGCCTTTATTTTCTGGTCTTTTAGCCAGCTCAAAAGCAGCCCATACAGCGGCGCCTGCTGAAATGCCTGCAAGAACACCTTCTTTTTGTGCAAGACGTCTGCCTGTTTCGTAAGCGTCTTCATTTGTAACAGTTATTATTTCGTCATAAAGCTTTGTATCAAGTATTTCCGGCACAAAGTTAGCACCTATGCCCTGAAGCTTATGCGGGCCTGCCTCACCCTTTGAAAGCAAAGGTGACGAAGCCGGCTCTACAGCCACAATTTTAACATCAGGGTTCTTTTCTTTAAGAAATCTGCCTGTACCTGTTAAAGTACCGCCTGTACCAACGCCAGCAACAAATATATCAACACTGCCTTCTGTATCTTCCCAAATTTCCGGGCCTGTTGTTGAATAATGCGCTTTAGGGTTTGCCGGATTTACAAACTGACCGGCTATAAAACTGCCTTCTGTGTTTTTAGCTAATTCCTCTGCCTTATTTACAGCACCCTGCATACCTTCTTTGCCCGGTGTTAAAACAATATCAGCACCGTATGCTTTAAGAAGATTAATTCTCTCAACACTCATAGTATCAGGCATTACAAAAACTGCCTTATATCCTCTTGAAGCAGCTGCGCAAGCAAGGCCTATACCAGTGTTTCCGCTTGTAGGCTCTATAATAACAGAGCCTTTTTTAATAAGGCCTTTTGCCTCTGCATCGTCAAGCATAAACTTTGCAACACGGTCTTTTGCGCTTCCGGCCGGATTAAGAAACTCAAGCTTTGCTATTACGCTTGCTCCGGCGTTTTCTTCTTTTTCTATGTTTTTAAGCCTTAAAAGCGGTGTTCTTCCTACTAAATCAGTTACCTGTTCGTAAATTTTCATATTATGCCTCCTTAATTTAAATATAATAAAAATATACTGTTTTAATTATACCATAATAGTAGGAAAATAAAAGACTTATATTAAATTTTATTATTGCTCAATATCATAATAAAAAAAGCAGGTAATCCCTGCTTTTTTTTGCTGCTTATTGTCTGTTTTTAAGAATAATTTCAGCTTTAAACAAATCACCGTCTATTTCCAGATTAAACCTTCCGCCCTGAAGTTCCACAAGGCTTTTGGCAATATTAAGTCCCAAACCGCTGCCTTCTGTGTTTCGCGAGGAATCACCTCTTACAAACCTTTCCATAAGCTCATCGGCATTTATATTAAGCTGGTCTTTTGAAATATTTTTTACTGAAATTCTCGTTTCAGTTTCCGATTGTTTTAAATCCACATATACCCTTGTGCCGCTTTGGGCATATTTACAGGCATTGGAAAAAAGGTTATCAAGTACACGCCACAAAAGCCTGCCGTCTGCCGATATTTTCTGCTCCTCATTAGGTATTGAAATTACAATATTAAGGTTTGCCTTTTGAAATCTTTCGTTATACTCCGCCGAGGACTGATATATAATCTCGCTGGCCAAAAGCTCTTTCATATCAACATTAATATTTCCTGTTGATGCCTTAGATGCCTCAAGAAGGTCATCTATAAGCTTTTTAAGCCTGTCTGACTGACGTGAGAGCACATCAATATACTCCTTTTCTTCTTCCGGAGTATGCTCCTTTTTAAGCAAATCTACGTAATTAATTATAGATGTAAGCGGAGTTTTTATATCATGGGAAACATTTGTTATAAGCTCAGTTTTCATTCTTTCGCTTTTCATCTGTTTTTCTACGGCAAGGGATATGCCGCTGTTAATGGAGTTCAGGTTTTCGCCGTGTTTTTTTAACCGCCATTTCATGGTAGATGTATTTATTTTAAAATTTATGTTTCCTTTCGCCATTTCCTCCGCTGCCATTTCAAGGCGTACTGCCATTTTAGCAAACTTAGCCGCGGCAAGCAGGGCAATAACATCAATTATAAAGGCAAATCCAAATGAACCGCTGGCATTTATAAACATAATAGCCATTAAAAATACTACAGCACCCCATGTGATAGATAAAGAGCCGAAAAATCCTGAAAATACCGAGAATATTTTCTTAATTATTTTTATACACAGTATTATACATTTAAAACATATTGTATTGCGCCATATACCGCCTATTTTAAGTCTTGTGGCTGTGGTAAGGGCACTGCCTAAAAACACAGCTGCAACTGCTGACATGCTTAGTATTGAAAATATTATAAAATAGCTTTCGTATGAGCCATAATAATTATAGTAATATATATTATCCAAAATGCTAATCAGCGATGCTATGCCAAACGCTCCTATAAAAAACGCAATTAAATAATATAAATCAAGAGGTATTTTATCCAGAACATTAAGAGCTATTACATAATTTCCTTTATTATCCTTTTTATGCCCTGCGGCAAATATAAGAAACAGAAATGAAATTAAAGTTGAAATACCAAAAATTACGGCAGAATATGCTACAGTATACCTCGCAGCAAAAAACTTATCATAAAGCAGGGACTGTCCATAAAGAGGGTTTTCCTTTGGTATTGGGTTTTCAAGGGAATAGTCAATATTATAAAACTTTCCGTTATCTCCCCAAACACTCATAGTTCCTTCAAGACCAGGATTTTCTGCCGTACCGTTTGAAAAGTGACTCGGTACATCCTGATAAATATTGCTATCAGCATTTTCATAAGACCTGTCTGTTTGTATATATGCACTGTCGGCATCAATATCTTCCGTAATAGTAATATACAAGCCCTCGTCATGGTTTGTAACATAACCTGTGTTTATAAACTCTGTAAAATAGTTATATACCATGTTTTGAGTATGGTTTTTGCATATGTCAGTCTGTATAAAACTGCTTTTAGACGCCGAATTAGACTGTGAGTATACACCTATATAACAGCCTACTATAACAGAAACCGAGGATACAGAAAATACAGCTGCCGAAAATATAAAAATAATACAGACTATTGTTTTTAATAAAGTATTTGACTTTAGCCTATTCATTTTTTAGCCTCCATTTTATAGCCGTGACCCCATACAACCTTCAGGTAGTGTGGTTCAGCCGGATTAATCTCTATTTTCTCACGCAAGTGCCTGATATGCACTGCTACAGAGCCTTCTGAACCTATAGGCTTTTCCTGCCAAATCTTTTCGTAAATCTCGGCAGAAGAAAAAACTTTGCCTACATTTTCAGATAAAAATTTAAGTATATTGTATTCAATAGGTGTAAGAGTTACTTCCTCACCATCTATTTTAACTATTTTTGCTTCATCATCAATTTCGATGCCGCCTATTACTATCTTTCCTGCTTTCTGCTCCATACCTCCAAGCTTTGTATATCTTCTTAACTGTGAGCGGACTCTGGCCTGAACCTCTATAGGATTAAATGGTTTTGTTATATAATCGTCAGCACCAATATTAAGACCAAGTATTTTATCACTGTCCTCGCTTTTAGCTGTAAGCATAATAACCGGTATGTTATACTCCTCCCTAAGCTTGGCTGTTGCGGATATACCGTCCATTTCAGGCATCATAATATCCATAAGTATAAGATGTATCTCATTGTCTTTTACACACTGTAAAGCTTCTTTACCTGTATTTGCTTCAAATATGTTATAGTTTTCAGAAGAAAGATAAATTTTCAGCGCTGAAACAATATCCTTTTCATCATCGCAAATTAAAATATTGTACATGTGTAAAGCCTCCCAACAATAAATCCCCTGTTTTAGCTGTCTTTAATTTTGTTAATCACATTATACCAAATAACACAATTAAGAAAAAAGTATGTAAATCATTAAGATTTCTTTAAGCACAGCAAAAAAAGAGCACAGAAGCTTAATAAAACTTTGTGCTCTTAAAATCATTATTTAATTAATCAGCTTACTTCAAATCATGATTTTCTTTTTTATAAAATACAAGCGAAATTATAATAACAGCAACGCAGATTAAAATATAAACTAATGTCATAGGGTTAGCCAAACCGCCTATTATAATTATAAGAGAGCCTATAACAGCCAATATAGGTATTACAAGGCCTTTTGCGGCGCTCAATCCGTCTTCCTTTTTAATATACATTTTAATTACTTCTACATAAAGCAGTATATAAAGTATATAGCTTGCTACAATAGGTATTTCTGATACATCTGAGTTAGGCATTAAATTCATCTTAGTTACAAAATAGTGGATAAACGCCCAAACAATACAGATAACAAAGGACATAAGGGCCGAGTTTGCAGGTGTGCCGTAACGGCTGCTTATATTGCCTATAGTTTCAGCTTTAGGAAACATTTTCCTTATAGCCAATGAATATGGAAGCCTGATAAAGCCTAACACAAAACCGTTTACTGTACCTAAAACAGAAACAATTATAAATATAAGTATTATTTTAGCACCTATGCCGCCGAATATTTTTTCTGCCGCAACAGTAACATGCGCATCACCTAATGTTAAAATCTCTTGCGGACCTACCAGCACACATATACCTACAAAATAAAGTATGTATACTGCAAGAACAAATATCGGCCCTACTACAAGAGCAATAGGCAAGTTTCGTTTTGAGTTTTTAATCTCATGAGCTATTGATGTTGATACAACCCATCCATCGTACGAAAAAGCAATAGGCGCTAATGCTGCAAGATAGCCCAATGATGAAGCTGTTTGAGGAACTTCATTAAAAGCCGTATTAACATCACCAATAACAAAACCTGAAATTGCAATTAAAAACAGCGGTATAAGCTTAATTATTGTAGCCGTATTTTGAAAATATCCACCAAGCTTTACTGACAGTGTATTTAATGCAAAAAAGAACGTAACAAACACAAGGCTGACAATAAGTGTAATTTCAGGTGTTATCTCAATGCCATAGAGCATAGCCAGATATACACCAGCTACGCCAGCTACAACAACTATAAGCGATGGGTAGTAAACAAATATCTGAAACCAGCCAAAAGCACAGGCTGTTTTATGGCCGGAAAACTCGTCAGCATAAGTTATAAGTCCGCCCGGGTTTTTGGTTTTAGATGCCAAAACGCTTATTGTAAGGCTGCCGAATATAATTCCCACAGCCGCCAAAGTAAACACAAGAACACCCTTTAATATATCACCGTTTGTATAAACAAGTATGTTATCACTCTTAAAGAATATTCCTGAGCCTATAACAGTACCTACAATCATAGTTATTGCAGTAAATAAACTATACTCTCTTGTTTTCATTATTTCACTCCTCTAAATTACATATAAACTTACAAAAACCTTTTATTTAAGGTCTTGAGTTTATAGTATATCAAAAAAATAGGATTTAGCATACTATTTTTTTGTATAAATTCTGTTTTTTTATGTATTTTGTTTAGTACTTTAGAAAAAAATAAAAAAATCCCGAAGAAAAATATCTTCGGGATAAGGTTCTTTGATAAATGATTATCTCTTTGAGAACTGTGGAGCACGACGTGCTTTTTTGAGACCGTATTTCTTTCTTTCTTTCATTCTTGGGTCACGTGTAAGGAAACCAGCTT
>CALWHR010000136.1 GCA_944380455.1 uncultured Clostridia bacterium | reverse complement strand
GATGAGGTTTTGGTAGTTGAGCCGTCTTATGTATCTTACAAGCCTTGTGTTTCTATGTGCGGCGGTGTGCCTGTGCCTGTTACCACATACGAAGAAAATGATTTTAAGGTAACGCCGCAGGAGATAGAAAGCAGAATTACACCGAAAACAAAAGCTATTATACTTCCTTATCCTAATAATCCTACAGGTGGAATAATGGAAATAGACGATTTAGCAGCAATTTCAAAGGTTATAATAGAGCATGATTTATTTGTTATAAGCGATGAAATATATTCTGAGCTTACATATGAAACAAAGCATGTTTCAATAGCGTCACTTCCGGGAATGTACGAAAGAACAGTTGTCCTTAATGGTTTTTCAAAAGCTTTTGCTATGACTGGATGGCGTCTTGGATATGCCTGCGGTCCGGAAGAAATGATATTTAATATGAATAAAATTCATCAGTATATTGCCATGTGTGCCCCAACACCAAGCCAGTATGCCGGAATAGAGGCTTTAACAAGTGAGCAGAGAGAAGAAGACATTGCTCTTATGCGTGATGCTTATAATGAAAGACGCCGTGTTATGGTAGACGGTTTTAGACAAATGGGTCTTAGCTGTTTCGAGCCAAGAGGAGCTTTTTATGTTTTCCCAAGCATTAAAAAAACAGGTATGACAAGCAATGAGTTCTGTGAAAAACTGCTTTATGACGAAAAGGTAGCTGTTGTGCCGGGAAATGCTTTTGGTGAGTCTGGAGAGGGATTTATACGCTGTTCTTATGCGTATTCTATTGAAAATATAGAAAGGGCGCTTTACAGAATTTGGACTTTTGTTAAAAAGAATGTGAAGGAATAAGTTTATGGAATGTTTTTGCAATGAATGTACAACTTTGTGTGGGAAAAAAGTTTATATCTGCGCTTTCTGCCAAAACGGCGAAGCCGAAAAAGTAAAAGAAATTTATAAAACAGCTGTTGAAAAAGCAGATTTTACAGGAATTAAAGATGATTATTATATAGATGTTAAGCTTTATAAGATTATAAGCAGTATTACACCAAAAAGTGTACCTGCCATGGGAATAGGCATTATAATAAACGACTCACTGCATATAGGAGGAGGAATTATAGGTAATCCATTGCAAAACAGTGAGTCGGCTGATGATGAGGCTGAGTATATTGAAAATAATTTCTGGTGCATAGCTTTCGGAGGAAGGTTTGGCGCAGTTTTTTACTGTGATAACAAAGATGATGCGATAAAACATGCCGAAAGCATAAAAATATTTAATATGCTGGATATTAAAAATGCCGTTTTAAGTACAAGGGATTATTTAAAAAGAAATACATTAAAGTTTTTAATACTCTCAGACGGTTCTGGTTTAGGAGCTTATCCATACTGTGCCTGCTATGCAGACGGAGAATTAACAGAGCTGGATTATGGAATTAATAATTAAGAATTATAAATAAGACATAAAATGTTAAATAATTTGGCGGTGTTTATGAAAAAATATACGGTTGTTTCAAGCATTGCAGCAGACTTTAAATGCGGAATTGACGTTGTTTGGGATAAAGTAACGTCTTTAAGCGATTATAAATGGCGCAGTGATATTAATTATATAGAAGTTTTAGGAAAACAACAGTTTATAGAGTATTCTAATAAAGGTATTAAAACTTATTTTAAAACAACTGCTTTTATAGAGCATAAATACTGGGAATTTGAACTTGAGAATAAAAACATAAAAAGTCTGTGGAAGGGAGTTTTTTCATTCAAAAACGGCAGGACAACGGTGTATTTTACAGAAGAGATAACTGCTAAAAATATATTTTTAATTCCTTTTATTAAGTCATTTATAAAAAAGCAGCAGGCTTTATATATTCGGGATTTAAAACGCGCGCTTTATAAAAAAGGCTCAAACCGTATTCCGGTTTGAGCCTTTTTGAATTTATGGTTTAATTAACTATCAGAGCAAAATATCACCGGAGTAGTTTCGGAGCAAAAGCTCTGTTTTAAGTTTGAGCTTTTTAAGCTCATTTTTTACTGTTATAAGCTTTTTGCTGTCACATCTGAAAGAAGGTATTGAAACGCTTATGGCATAAAGCACAGAGCCGTCTTTAACTATAGGTACGGCAATACAAATTATCTGTTCTGCAAACTCCTGATTTTCATAGGCGAAGCCTTCGCTTTCCACTTTGCATACCTGTTCATAGAACTTGTTGATATCCGTTATGGAATATTTTGTACAGGATAGCATTTCAGAAGGGAAAATTTCTTTCATTTCTTCCAGGCTTTTTCGGCACAAAAGAGCTTTGCCCAAAGCTGTACAGTTAGCCGGTATTTTCTTGCCTACATGCGTTACAAGACGAAAAGACTGCGGTGAGTCTATTTTAGCAACATACAGCACATTTGAGCCGTTTAAAACACCCATACTGCATGTTTCGTTGCATACTGATACAAGCTCGTTCATAGCTGTACTGATATGGCTGAGTATTGATTTTGAGTTGAAATATGTAGAGCCTACAGCAAAAGCACTTATGCCTATACGGTATTTTCCGCTGTTTTGCTGTAAGGATATATAATGCCTGTCCTCAAGAGTATGGATTATAGGAAAAATACTGCTTTTAGGTGCGTTTATCTGTTTGGCTATTTCAGTTAAGGTATAACCATCGCTTGATGATGAAAGCATTTCTAATATGTCAAGCACTCTGGAGGTTGCTCTGTGTTCATTTTGCGGCATATTTTACACTCCTTAATTAAGCTCATCCGCAGAGCGGTATTCTATGGTCTTATTAATTCCTTCTGAAAATATTGTTTCGCTGTCTTTTGTCACAAGAATAGCTTCATAGCCGTCTATACTGTTTATAAGTTTTAAGCCTTCTTCAGAGCCGAGGCAGAAAACAGTTGTGCTTAAAGCGTCGCAGTCGGCAGATTCAGGGCCTATTACTGTTACAGATGCTAATGAGTTGTCAGCAGGATAGCCTGTTGATGTATCTAAAATATGGTGATAAGTTTTTCCGTTATATTCAAAGCAGCGCTGGTATATGCCGCTTGTTACAAGGCTGTTGCCGTTGGTTGAAACTGCACCGATAATATTGCCCTCCTGTGAGTTGGGGTCTTGGATTCCGATTTTAAGACTGTCGTTTTCAGGGCAGATTACAAGTATATTGCCGCCAAGATTTATAAGAGCCTTTTTAACGCCTTTTTCTATAAGAAATTCTTTTGATTTATCTCCTATATATCCTTTTGCTATACCGCCTAAATCTATTGCGGCCTTTTCGTCAAGAAGCTGCACTGTACTGCCTTGTACGGAAATGTTTTTATAATTTACATGTGTTAAGGCTTCTTTTATTTCTTCATCATTTGGCGGAGCAGGGGATTCAGATTTAAAATCCCACAAAGAGCTGACAGGTGCTATTGTGATATCAAATTTGCCGTTTGACAGCTCGCTGTATTTAACGGCTTTTGAAATAAGAGCGGCCGTTTCGTTTGAAATTTGTGTTTTACTGCCAAGAGCGGAGCTTACTGCTGAAATTTCACTGCTTTCAATAGTGCGGCTTAGTTTTTTCTCATAATCGGAGCACAGCTCAAAGCATTGGTTGATTACTTCTTCGGCTGATTCATCACCTGAATATTCATAAACAGTTATTGTTGATATGGTATCAAGCAGAAAAGCCGTTTGTGAAACCGGGTTTTGAGCACAGCCTGAAAAACAAAAAGTAATAATTAAAACAGAAAACAGAAACAGAATTTTTTTCAATTTAATCACCTGATGATAATTTTTTAAGTTATAATAGTATACCATTAATAGGGCATATGGTACAAGGCAAAATAAAAAAACGTGAGTTCCGCAAAGGAATTCACGTTTTTAGTTAAGCCCTTGGATGAGTTTTAGAGTATACTTCTTTTAATTTGTTTTTTCCAAGCTTAGCATATATTTGAGTTGTTGAAATATCTGAGTGACCCAGCATCTCCTGCACAGACTGCAAGTCCGCTCCGTTTTCGATTAAATGTGCCGCAAAAGAATGACGAAGTGTATGCGGTGTTATATCATCCGTAATGCCGGCTTTATGGGCATAGTCTTTTATTATTTTCCAAAATCCCTGGCGAGTCATTGGGTGACCATTGCAGTTTACAAAAAGACACGCTTCATCACGGTTTTTAAGCAGTTGATTTCTTGAGTTTTTCAAATAAAGGTTTAAAGAGTATATAGCTTTTGAACCTAAAGGTATTATTCTTGATTTATTCTTGCTTGTACAGTGAATAAGCTCAAGATTCAAGTTTAAATCCTTTATACTGAGTGTAATAAGCTCTGAAACCCTCATACCTGTAGCATACATTACTTCGAGCATTGCTTTATCCCTTATGCCTTTTGTATCTGACATATCCGGCTGATTAAGAAGCAGGCTTACATTTTCAACTGAAAGTATTTCAGGCAGCTTTTTAGAAACTTTAGGAGCTTCTAATTCAACAGCAGGGTTAGATTTAATTTTATTATGAGAGTATAAAAATGAAAAATAACATTTAAGTGAAGCGATATTACGTGATATTGTGGAGCTTGCTTTATTATTATTTTGTAAGTAGAGGGTGTATGATGAAAGAGTTAAGCTGGTTACTCTACTAAAGTCTGTTATGCCATACTCTTTAAGGTATTGGAAAAAATTCCTTAAATCCCTTCTGTAAGAAAGTATAGTATTTTCAGATGCACCTTTTGCATCTGATAGAAATGCCAAAAATTCAGCGTCATCCTGCATTTTTCTTCCCCTTTTCATGCAACATAATACAGGGTAGATTATATACTAAATAAAGCCGTATGTCGACAATTTTTAACATTTTAATAATAATTTTATAACTATTTTTTTAAAATAAGCTGTTTTATTGGTAAAATACAGACGGTAAATTGATTTTCATTTCAAATGTACATGATATAAATACAATAATGCAAAGAGCAAAAAATACAATAGCAATTTCAAGCTTTGTTTTTTCACTTTCTCTCTTTAAATATGCTTTTGAGGAATGCTCCTTAAAAAATCTGCGCATTATAAGCATAGACGAAAAACAGCCTGTAAATATAAGAGGTGTTAATCGGATTACGCTGTAGGGCAGAACATTTACTATAAATTCTTTAAATCCGTTAAAACCGTTTGCTGATATTATATAAGAAAAAACATAGCCGTAGAAAATGCCGTTCAGCACAAATATAGACATAATAAGCGGTATTCCGATACTAATAAATGAAAGTGCAAGTAATATAATGCCGAATTTAATATTTTTAATAAACATTATGTAAAAAGAACATTTCTGTGGCAGAATCTCGTTTGCAGCCGTGTTATGGATAAAAAATGAATTTTCAGTTAATACCTCTGCCAATGAACCTGCTATTATTCCTGTTATGAAACAAATACAGATTATCATAAAAATAACAGGGCATGTACTTTTGTTTTTTTTCATAAGTCTCACCTCTCTATGAATATATGAGAGGCGGGACTTGTTGTATGATTATTTTTTTGTGTAAAAATCTTTTACTGAGCTTAATTTTGAAAACATATTGCTGAACAGAAGGTCTGTTAGAGTAATTGCAGCCATTGCCTCCACTACAATAACTGCCCTTGGCACTATTATAGGGTCGTGGCGGCCTTTAATTTCTATTTCAGTATTATTGCAATTGATATCAACTGTTTTCTGAGATTTGAATATAGACGGAGTAGGCTTAAAAGCGGCACGGAAAACTATGTCGCTTCCATCGCTCATTCCGCCAAGAATACCGCCAGAGTTGTTTGTAAGCTTTGAAACCTTACCATTTTTGGCAATAAATGGGTCGTTATTTTCAGAACCATTTAAACGTGAAGCTTTAAAGCCTGTTCCAACCTCAAAGCCTTTTACAGCACCAAGAGAAAAAACTGCTTTTGAAAGGTTTGAATCTAATTTGTCAAAAACTGTTTCGCCTAATCCAGCAGGCACGTTTTTAATTATACATTCTACAACACCGCCAGCGGAGTCATGATTTTCAATACAACTTTTTAAGCAATCCTGAGCTTTTATTGAAATTTCCTCATCAGGCATATATAAGCTGTTTGAAAATATTTCTTCTTTTGATGAGGGGGTATTTCTGCATTCAAAGCCGGCTATTTCTTTTGAATATGTTAAAAACTCAATGCCTATTTCTGAAAGTATTTTTTTAGCCACAGCTCCGGCAGCAACTCTTGAAAGTGTTTCTCTTCCTGAAGAGCGTCCGCCGCCTCTGTAATCTCTGAAGCCGTATTTTGCCGTAAATGTGTAATCGGCATGTCCCGGACGGAATACATCTTTTATATTTGAATAATCCGAAGATTTATGGTTTTCGTTGTATACAATAAGAGAAATAGGTGTACCTGTAGTTTTACCTTCAAAAACACCTGATAAAATATGAACTGTGTCGCTTTCTTTTCTTTGTGTTCCGAATTTATTGGAACCCGGTTTTCTTAAATCTAAGTCGGACTGTATATCTTCCTCACTGAGATTTAATCCGGCAGGACAGCCGTCTATAACAACGCCAAGGGCTTCGCCGTGGGATTCGCCCCAGGTGGAAATTTGAAAGTTTTTTCCAAATATTGAACCTGACATTTTATCACCTCATACTTTAAATATTTACAGTATAGCATACTTAAACTTATTTTGAATAGCAGTTGAAATATAAATATTTTTTTAAATTTATACTAAAACAGTTGACATAAATTGTGTTTAGTTATTATTATTAAATGATGTGAATTTTTATTTAGGAGGGATATTTAATGAAAAAAACTGTTTTAGCTGCGGTTTTGGTTTTATCCGCGGCTTTTACTATTAATGTATATGCCGGTTTTTCAGTAGAAGGCGCATATCATGCAGTAAGACCAGATACTGCTTATAATATAAATCCTTATAATATATCAACAGTAACCGGTGTTGGTGAGGGTAATTTATTTACACTTCTTACAACTACAGGAAAAATAGAAATACCCCTTGATTATCCCCTTTACAAGTTGAGTGCAGGATATACTGACAAAATAACCTGTGTTGATGGTATTTGGGGTATTGAAAGAAATGTAGGAATAAAGATTTTTGACGGAAGTGAGAATTGGAGTTTATACAATAAAACAGCTTTTAAAAATGATAATACTGCTATTTTCCAATGTTCTTTTGGTGAAAATGCCCCAAGACTTGTTAATGGTGCGTCTACTCATTTTGATGTACATACTTTTAGTTCTCAAAAAACAAACAGATACGATGGCATTTCTTTTGGTGAAACTACAGACACAATACTTATGAGAATTATGAATGTAAGAAAT
>CALWHR010000135.1 GCA_944380455.1 uncultured Clostridia bacterium | reverse complement strand
GTTGCTGGTATTTCAGTAGGTCTTGTAACAGGCGATAATGATGATGACTTCATAATGATGACAGACATTCAGGGTCTTGAAGACTTCTTTGGCGATATGGACTTTAAGGTTGCTGGTACTCACGAGGGTATTACAGCTATCCAGATGGACATGAAGATTAAAGGTCTTACATTTAAGATGATAGAGCAGGCTCTTGAGCAGACAAAACGCGCCCGCGATTATATTATTGACGAAGTTATGCTTAAATGTATAGCTGAGCCAAGGGCAGAGCTTTCAAAATATGCCCCTAAGATTGTTAACCTTACTATTGATGTTGACAAGATTGCAGAGCTTATTGGCCCAAGAGGCAAAACTATTAAGAAAATTATTGAAATTACAGGCTGCACAATAGACACTGAGGACGACGGAAGGGTATTTATTAAAGGCGATGATACAGCTATGATGCAGAAAGCCGTAGACATGATTAAAGCCATTACAATGGACCCTGAACCAGGTATGATTTACGAAGGCAAGGTAACAAGACTTATGAACTTTGGTGCTTTTGTAGAAATTGCACCGGGAAAAGAAGGTCTTGTTCATATTTCTAAAATATCTAAGGAACGTGTTAATAAAGTAGAAGATGTTCTTAATGTTGGTGATGAAGTAACAGTTAAACTTTTGGAAATTGACCAGCAGGGCAGACTTAACCTTTCTATTAAAGACGCTAAAAAATAATATTGTCTAAATAATAAACAGCGTTTTCCTTATTAAAATAGGGAAGACGCTGTATTTATATTTTTCGTATGCCTACAGAAGGTAATTTATATGCAAAGTATTGAAGAAGCACTGCAAAAACTAAGCAAATCAAAATTCAGAAGCAGATTTAAACTTAATAAAAATGATATAGGGTATATAAATGAAAAAGGTCTTGACGTTATATACAGTCATGCCAAAGATTTTGTTCGTTTAAGGCTTGCGCCTGCATTTATACCTAATGACGGTAAACAGACACCTATAAAAGGTCATCCTGTTTTTAAGGCCCAGCACGCTACAGCCTGCTGCTGCCGTAAATGTCTTAAAAAGTGGTATAATGTGCCTGAAAATAAACATCTAACTGAATTACAGCAGGAGAAAATTGTTAATTTAATAATGGCATGGATAGAGAAACAGATTAATAACTGAGATGAAACATGTACTCTCTTGACAATACAGTTTTCAATGATAAAATATACATATACCCCTTTACGTATGGAGGTTTTGAATATGAGACAATGTATGGATGCTGATAATCTGCACCGCAGGCTGAAAAAGATAATTGGGCAAGTACAGGCCATAGACAGAATGGTTGATGAAGATGTGCCGTGTGAAGATATTCTTTCTCAAATTAATGCCGCAAAATCAGCTTTGCACAAAGTAGGACAGGTTATTTTAGAAGGTCACATTAATCACTGTGTACGTGACGGAATTGAGCATGGTGATGCTGATAAAACAATTGAAAGCTTTACAAAAGCCGTTGAGAGATTTGCTAATATGACTTAATAAAAACAGGATAAGTATGTCCTGTTTTTTATTTTACATTATTGACAACCTATACCCCTATGGGTATAATAAAGGTATACCCCTATAGGTATAAAGGAGGACAGATTTTATGAATACATTAGTTAAGCGGCTTGAAGAATTTTTGGAGCTTGGCGGAATAAAGAAAGATATAACATTGCTGATTATATCTGCAATAGCCCTTGTAATAAGTATATTCGACTTAATTAATTTGCCGTTTGACGCGGCTTGGGTGGCTATTATTCTTTGCGGAATACCTATTATTTTAGAGGCTTTTATTGGTCTTATTACTGCTTTTGATATAAAAGCAGATGTTTTGGTTTCTTTAGCGCTTATAGCTTCTGTTTTAATTGGTGAGGATTTTGCAGCAGGTGAAGTTGCATTTATAATGCAGCTGGGGGCATTGCTTGAGGATTTAACAGTAGCAAAAGCAAGAGCAGGAATAGAAAAGCTTGTTAAACTTACTCCGCAGACAGCCAGGATTTTAAGAAATGGAATTGAGGAAGTCATACCTGCTGAAAATGTAAAAGAAGATGATATATTAAGAGTTTTGCCTGGTGAAACCATACCGGTTGACGGAACTATAATTTCTGGACAAACTTCTATAAATGAATCTGTAATGACAGGTGAGTCGTTTCCAGTGGATAAAACAACAGGTGATAATGTATCCAGTGGTACAGTAAATCAATTTGGTGCTTTTGAAATGAAAGCTGTAAAAGTTGGTGAAGACAGTTCTATTCAAAGGATGATTAAACTTGTTCAGTCAGCCGATGCCGGCAAAGCTAAAATTGTAGGAATTGCTGACAGGTGGGCTACATGGATAGTTGTTATTGCCTTAACTGCTGCGGCACTTACATGGCTTGTTACAGGTGAAATTATAAGAGGAGTTACAATACTTGTTGTATTTTGCCCTTGTGCCCTTGTTTTGGCTACACCAACAGCAATTATGGCAGCTATAGGCAATGCTACAAAGCACGGATTCCTTGTAAGGGAAGGCGATGCTTTGGAGAGGCTGGCCATGGTAAATAAAATAACTTTTGATAAAACAGGTACACTTACATACGGAATGCCTAAAGTTCTTTATGTAAAAAGTTTTTATGAAAAATATTCAGATAAAGAAATCTATGCCTATACAGCTTCAGCTGAGAGGTTTTCAGAGCATCCTTTGGGAAAAGCAGTTATTAAAAGCTATAAGCAAAGTACAGATTCACCTGTTTTTGAGTCTGAACAGTTTGATATGCTTCCGGGCCGTGGTGTAAAGTCTTTGATTAATGGAAAAACTGTTTTAGCAGGTAACTTGAAAATGCTTGAAGATAACAATATAGTTGTTGGAGAAAATATCATTAATTCTGCTTCCGAATTTTTATCCAATGGATGTACGGTTATCTATACAGCTATAGACAATGTTTTTTCTGGATTTTTAGTTCTTTCTGATACAATTCGGGAAGAAAGCGCAGATATGATTTCAAAGCTTAAAGAAATTTATGTTGAACCTGTGCTTTTAACTGGAGATAATGAAAAGTCAGCAGCATCTATAGCAAACCAGCTTAAAATTGAAAAGGTACATGCCGGATGCCTTCCGGAAGGTAAGCTTGAGTGGATAGATTACTATCAAAAAAATAAAAATTTTGTATGTATGATAGGTGATGGCATAAACGATGCCCCAGCGCTTAAAAAAGCCGATGTGGGAATAGCAATGGGCGGAATTGGCAGTGACATTGCAGTTGATGCGGCAGATATTGCTCTTGTTAATGATGAAGTAAAAGAATTACCGCATTTAATATCACTTGCCAAAAGAATGATGATTACAATTAAGTTGAATCTTACTTTTTCAATGACTCTTAATTTTATAGCAATAGTATTAGCAATGACAGGAATACTTAATCCTGTTATAGGTGCATTGGTACATAACGCTGGCTCGGTAATTGTAATTATAAATTCAGCTCTTCTGCTTAAATGGAAAAATAAAAAATATATATAAATAAAATGGCGGACATGTTTTAAATTTGTCCGCTGATTTTATAATATTTTGTGATATAATATATATCATAAAACAATAGTATTGCATTATGCCGCGTCATTTGTTAAAGTAATATACTAAACAGCCGTTTTAAAAG
>CALWHR010000134.1 GCA_944380455.1 uncultured Clostridia bacterium | reverse complement strand
TTTCAAAGTAAGGTGTGCCTTCAGGCATTTTAACTTCTACATCTGTTCTCTGTTTAACACCGTTTGTATCAAGGAAATCCCTTGAAATATCAACAACAGCTTTTCCTCTCCAATTAAGGACAAGTCTCCTGTTGTCTGTTACAACAGCAACCGGTGTAGCCTCAAGGTTTTCTTCTTCTGCGAATTTAATAAATCTGTCTTTATCTTCTGCTGCTATAACAACAGCCATTCTCTCCTGTGACTCGGAAATAGCAAGCTCTGTTCCGTCAAGGCCTTCATATTTTTTAGGCACAAGGTCAAGATTAACATCAAGTCCGTCTGCAAGCTCACCAATAGCAACAGAAACACCGCCTGCTCCAAAGTCATTGCATCTTTTAATCATTCTGCTTACTTCAGGATTTCTGAAAAGCCTTTGAAGTTTTCTCTCTGTAGGTGCGTTACCTTTCTGTACCTCAGCGCCGCAAGTTTCTATTGATTCAACTGTATGTTCTTTAGATGAGCCTGTAGCACCGCCGCAGCCGTCACGGCCCGTTCTTCCGCCAGTAAGAATTATAACATCTCCAGGCTGAGGTGTCTTTCTTACTACATTTTCTTTTTTAGCAGCAGCTATAACAGCACCTATTTCCATACGTTTAGCCACATAGTCAGGATGATAGATTTCAACAACCTGTCCTGTTGAAAGACCAATTTGGTTTCCGTATGAGCTGTAGCCTCTTGCTGCTTCTGTAACTATCTTTCTTTGAGGAAGCTTGCCTTTTATTGTATCTTTAACACTTACTGTAGGGTCTGCCGCACCTGTTACACGCATAGCCTGATATACATAAGCTCTGCCTGAAAGCGGGTCTCTTATAGCACCGCCAAGACATGTAGCAGCGCCGCCGAAAGGCTCAATTTCTGTAGGATGGTTATGAGTTTCATTTTTAAACATAATAAGCCATTCTTCATCTTTGCCATCTACATCAACAGGCACAACAATAGAGCAGGCGTTAATCTCGTCACTCTGGTCCATGTTGTCAAGTATACCGCGCTGTCTTAAAACTTTCATTCCAAGAACAGCCATATCCATAAGGCACTGGTCTTTATCAGTTCTGTCTTTGTAAACTTCTTTTCTTACATCTAAATATGTGTTGTAAGCTTCTTTAATAGGTGTTGAATAAGTACCTTCTTCTATTTCAACATTTTCTATCTTTGTCTGGAAAGTTGTATGCCTGCAATGATCTGACCAATAAGTGTCAATAACCCTAATTTCAGTCATTGTAGGATTTCTTTTTTCTGTATCACGGAAATATTTCTGGCAAAAGAGCATATCCTCAAGGCTCATAGCTGTTTCAAGGCTGTTTCTTAAATCAGCTATCTCATTTTCAGTCATATTTATAAATCCGTCTAATACCTTAACGTCTTCAGGATACTCCATAACCATAGCAAGTGTTTCAGGCTTTTCAAGGGCAGCCTGCCTTGAATCTACAGGGTTAATGCAGTATTCCTTAATTCTCTCAAAATCTGCATCGGAAATATCGCCATCAAGCACATATACTTTAGCAACTGCAATTTCAGGTCTTTCTTTCTGTGAAATAATCTGTATACACTGCATAGCTGAGTCAGCCCTCTGGTCATACTGTCCAGGAAGGTACTCAACTGCAAAAACTCTGGATGCCCCAAAATCGTAGTTTTCTTCATATACCCTGTCTACAGGCGGTTCAGAAAAAATAGTTGTTTTAGCGGCTTGAAAATCCTTATCTGAAATTCCTTCAACATCGTATCTGTTAAGTATTTTCAGTCTTGCAAGGCCGTCAACTCCAAGGTTGACTTTAATGTCATTAAACAGGCTTGCCGCCTCAATGTCACAGCCTTCTTTTTTCTCTACATAAAGACGCTTAATGTTCATATTTCTTTCCCCTTTTTAATAACGCTTAATTAAGTAACATCTGCCATTAAAGGTACATACATCTGTAAAATATTTTGATTAACTACCGCATTATACTCTTATCTGAAACAAAAAATCAAGTACAACTATTACAGAAGCTGTTAAATTAATGGTATTATTTTACCACTTTATACAAAATATGTAAAATCATTATATCAAATAAGCTTTTAAAATAATATATAAAAAAATTATTTAAAATTATAGTTTTCACATTAAATTGTATAATTAACCAATCGAAAACTCAAATATTTTTATGCTATTTTTCAACAAAAAGTTTTTTTACACTCATACACCTATCATCTTATATATTTAACACAGTGTTTTTTGAATTAAAAGACAATAAATGTATTGTTTAAATGCCATATTTATGCTACTTTTAATAAAGTAAATAATTTTTGGAGGTAAAAAAGATGTTTTTTTTCATAGCTGTACTGCCAATTAAAAAAATTATTCCTTATAATCTCAGCGGAATCTGCAAAAGTTGTTCAAATATATGTTCATATGAAATAATAATGACTGCTAACTGTTTAAGCATATTTTTTATACCTCTTTTTAAATGGGGTAAGCAGTATTTTGTCAGAACAAGCTGCTGCGGTGCTCTTTACAGCCTTGATAAAAGTGTAGGTGATTCAATTGCAAGAGGAGAAAACACAGCAATCACAGAAGACAGCCTTACACTAATTGATGATAACTTCAGTCATATGGGCACATGCCCGTACTGCGGAAATGAAATAAATGAGGATTTCGAGTACTGCCCTAAATGCGGAAAAAAATTGTAATTTCAGCGCCGGAATTTTAACCGGCGCTTTTTATTAATATTTTTAAAATTTTTCACTTAAAATTTCAGCTTCCTTTTTTGCATTTAATAATATCTCATCTGTATTGTTCCCAATTATATCCAGTCCTTCTGCACTTAAAAAATATACATCATTTATTCCAAAAAAATTAAAAAGTCCTTTGGTATAATCGTATCCATAATTATAATCTCCAATGTATCCACCCGAAGTTGTTATATAAACAGCTTTTTTTGCTTTGCATAAACCTTTTGGAGTGCCGTCTTTTTCATATTTAAATGTTATGCCGCATACTGAGATATGCTCAAAAAATACTTTTAAGGCAGCCGGAAAAGACATATCCCAGTATGGAGCAAGTATTATAACAGTATCAGCCTTTGAAAACTCATCAGCCAACTTAGTAAGCGCTCCTATATTTCCTTCAGATACTTCTTTATCGCGCTGCTCAACCATCTCCTTGTCAAAAGGCTTTAAATTCATGTCTGAAAGCAAGTATTCTTTTAATTCTGCCTCTTTCTTTTCCCTCATGTACTTTTTCAAAAAGAAATTACCTAAATCATATGTTCTTGAAATATTTTTTCCTCTAAGACACGCGTTTACAACAACTACATTTTCCATTGTATAGTTTTCTCCTTTCTTTAAAAAAGTTTAAGCTGTTGATAATCATTTTCATATTTAACCTGAACAGGCTTTTGATTAAGTATTTCTTTATAGTCCTCACTTTCTCTTAGCCATGTTCTAATCTGTTCCTTTTCAAGTATGAGCGGCATTCTGCTGTGAATTTTTGAAACAGACTCATTCGCCATAGTAGTTAAAACGGCAAATCTTTCTTCCCCGTTTTGTACATCATAAATCCCAGCCATAAATAAAGCTTCGCTGTCGTTTCTTAAAAATTTAAATTTTTCACCATGTGAATTCCATTCATAAAACCCAGACGAAAGCACTACACATCTTCTGTTTTTTACAGCCAGACTGAACATCTTTTTTTGCTCTGCGCTTTCAGACCTTACATTTATTATTATCTTTCCGCTGCTGTTTTTAAACCCCCATTTAATATCTTTAACTTTAAACTTTTTTACATCTTTAATTATAATCCACGCCTTTTGTGAGGGATAAATATCTCCAGGACAAATTTCACTTGAAAACTCGCTGTCACTTTTCATCTGTTTAACCAGTTTAATTGTGTCTTCGTTAATGCAGTATCTTCCGCACAAAGCTATCCCTCCTTTTTAACACATATGATATATTGTAACCTATTTTTGCAATTAAATCTATTAAAAAGGAATCATATTATATTTTTAAATTATAAGCAAAAACTCTGCGCTATTTTTAACGCAGAGTTTCTTAAATTACATAATTTAGTTTTCGTTAACCATTGCCACCGCTCTTGCCGGCGCACCTGTTCCACCGCCTATTTTTATTGGGAAACAGCAAAGGAACACTTCCTGATTTTTAATTTTATTAAGATTATGCAGAGACTCTATTATAAGTATATCTTTTTCAAGCAGCATTTCATGAATTATATGCTTTTCACCTCCAAGAGGGTCAGGTCCGCCAACATCTATTGCTATTGCTTTAATACCTTTTTCAATTAGATACTCAGCTGCTTTAGGGTCAACCCATGGTCTGTTCTTTAAATATTCATATCCTTCCGGTATCGGAGCCCATCTATTGGAATGGCCTGTGCACATCATAACTATATCGTCTTTTTGAATAGGACGAACGGCTTTTTTTTCAGCTTCAATAATTGCTTCTACAGTAATGGCTTTTTCATCATATTCTTCCAAATCAAGACAAATAGCTATTCCAGAATAAGCTTCCGGCGGATATTGGTCTATTGTTTTTCCATCATCAAACACATGCCTTGGTGCATCACAATGCGTTCCTGTATGGTCACTCATAAGCTCTGCCTGACAGTTTACAGAATCTCCCACACGTTTTTCAAGGCACTGCCAAACGGAAAGTCTTGGAAGAACACCTGCAAGGGGGATGCCGTTTTCTAATGTTTGTGACAAATCAATATATTTTACATTTTGAGGAAACATATATCACACTTCCTTTTACTACTAATCTAAAAATCTATTTAGAAAAACGGAAATACTATTCCAAACCATAAGCATCCTACAACGCCTGCAAAAACTGCAATAGCAAATGTATATGGAATCATTTCCTTTACTTTAACACGGCAAATTCCAAGTATTGGTATTGCCCAGAAAGGCTGAAGCATATTTGTCCAACAGTCTCCAAGTACAACAGGTATAACAGCTTTCCACATATCTGTTCCAAGGGAAAGCGCTGCCGGAGCAACAAACGGCGCCTGAACAGCCCATTGACCGCCCGCCGAAGGAACAAATATATTAACAAGACCTGCCGAAAGATATGTAAATACAGGCAGTGTATCCGCTGTAGAAATAGAAACTATCCATTCACTCATTACTCCGCCAAGGCCAGAGTCCGTCATAAGTTTCATAATACAAGCATAAATAGGATAACAAGCTACAACACCCCACATAGTTTTGCAGGCTTCTGCTGTACACTTGCCAAACTTAATCATGTTTCCCCATGCCATTATGGCACCGCCAAGAAGCATACAGTTAATCCAGTCAAAAGTAACACCGCATTTTCCAACTACAAACCAAGCGATACCGCCAGCAAGTATTACTGCGCCGCATATAACAGGCCAGACAGTACCGTTTTCCATAGCCACAACAAATTTGGCCGCATCTTTTTTATACTCCTGCTCAGCCGCATCATAGCCTTCCTGTTCATCTAATTCAGCTGATGAACCAACATATAAAGGATTAACATAATCCTTTGGCGCCATAAGTGAAAATACAACAGCCATACCAAATACTAAAACAGCTGAAAGTCCTAATACAGCAGGATTAAACGATGTTAAGCTTCGAGGAACTATCTGACCTCCCATTAATTCCATAAACTCATTCCCCTGGGTTGCTACAGTTGAAATAATAGCCGGGCTGAAGCCTATTGCTGAAGGTATCATACCTGCATAAGCCGCCGCAACAACAAGACCAGGACGAACTTCTTTATTATTTCTTATAACTTCATTAGCAAGAACAGCTGCAGCAAGCATACCTACAGTTACATTTATCCAGTGAATTGCATTTGATATAACTGCAACCCAAAATATACATCTTGCATTGCCCTTTAACGATTTTGCTACTTTAACAAGAAGTTTTTTAATTGGCGGTGCCTGAGCAAAAACATAACCCAGAACCATATTTAATACAATCTGCATTGAAAAAGCTAAAAGTGAAGCCGTTCCATATCCTGCAATATTAAATAACTGTGGCAGAGATGTATCAGTAAGAAAAAGTGACAAAATCATTACCAAAATCAAAAGTACAAATGATAACGGAAAAGATTCAGGTATAAATTTTGCAATAAACCTGTCTGCGAAATTTGCCATTTTACTCCACATAAAAATCCCCCTTTAATTTCAAAATAAGCCGTTTAATTATCTTTGATTTCTGCAGTACGGATACATGTGGCTTACAATATCCGCTTTTACGTAATCATTAATTTTATCAACAGCATTAAGCACTGCATCAAAATCAATATTTGTTTCTATGTTCATCTGTCTAAATAAATTAAGCAAATCTTCTGTGGCTACATTACCAGCTGCACCAGGAGCAAATGGGCAGCCTCCAAGTCCTCCTGCTGCTGATTCATATTTAATAAATCCATGCCTTACCCCAATCATGGCATTCATTAAAGCAAACCCGGCTGTATCATGAAGGTGCAATGATACCTTATCAAAATCATATTCTCCTTTAAGTTTTGACAAAATATCTTCCACAACCATAGGACTTGCTGTTCCTACTGTATCTGCAAGCACTACTTTTTTAGCTCCTATTTTATAGGCTCTTTCCGACATCCGTTTAATATCATCAATACTTACAGGGTCGTTAGGAAAAGGCGATATAAAAGTACAGGCCAAGCCAACTGTTACATCCAAGCCTTCATATGTATTTATCATTTCTTCCATATCTTTAAATGATTGTTCTCTTGTGCGGTTTACATTGCTTAAATTGTGTTTTTCAGTAACAGATATAGGGCATACAATTCCGTCAACTTTTGATTTAACTGCATTTGCAACACCTTTGGCGTTAGGTGCAAGGCCTATAAACTTAATATCAAGACCTTTTTCTTTTCTGTATTTATCCAGTTCTTCGGCCACTTCAGCGGCATCCGCCATTTGCGGAATCCATTTAGGACTAACGAAAGAAACAACTTCCATTTCCTTAAAACCTGCATCCATTAATTTTTTGGCAATTTCAATTTTTTTGTCTGTAGGTATAAACTCTTTTACGTTTTGAAATCCATCACGGGGACATACCTCTGTTATTTCCACTTTGTTTAACATAAACTATGCCTCCTTTTATTAAATTACGCCGTTATCTTCAAGCTCTTTAAGTTTATCACCGTCAAAACCTAATAACTCTCTGTAAACCTCACTGTTATGCTCTCCTAAAGAAGGTGCCGGCCATCTTACGCCGTTTTTTGTACCCATAAGTTTTACTGCATCACCAATTACATGCATATCCCCTATTACAGGATGTTTAAGCGGTACAAACATTTCCCTTGCTTTTGCTATATGCTCATCTTTTACAAGTTTTTCCATGTCATAAATAGGCGCTGCAGGAACTCCGGCATCAAGTATAAGCTTAACTACATCTTCCACAAGGTAATTTTTTGACCAGTCGTTTATTTTCTCCCTAAGCTCCTCAAAGTGTTCCAACCTCTTAGGTCCATCTATGTATCTTTCATCTGTTATTAATTCTTCCATACCTGCTAATTTTGCAAAAATTTCCCAAAGTTTCTGGTTTCCGCAGCCTAAAACATACTGTCCGTCTTTTGCCTCAAATGAATCATAGGGATAAAGAGTTGAATATCTGTTGCCGGTTCTCTCTGGTACTTTTCCCGTCGCTTCGTATCTTACAATACCGTTTTCAAGTGCAGCCGCAATGCCATCTACAAGGGAAATATCAACCCTTTGGCCTTTTCCGGTTACATTTCTTCCGTTAAGTGCCGCCAGTATTCCTATAGCTCCGTTCATTCCGCCAAGTACATCACCCATCGCATTTCCAGAGCGTGTAGGCCCTGTTTCCGGCCAGCCAGTGTATGCCATAAGACCTCCCATTGCCTGAGCAATTATGTCATAACCCGGTCTGTCGGAATATGGCCCGTATGAGCCAAAACCAGATATTGCAACATAAACTATCCTGTCATTAACTTTGTTGATAACATCATAGCCAACACCAAGTTTATCCATTACTCCAGGTCGGTAGTTTTCAACAACCACATCTGCTTTTTTTACCATTTCAAGGAATATTTTTCTGCCTTCTTCACTTTTAAGATTAAGAGTAATGCTTTTTTTGCTTCTGTTTACATTGGCATAATACATGCTTTCGCCATTTTTAAAAGGGCCGTACTGCCTTGTATCATCGCCTTTTTTTGGAATTTCAATTTTAATTACATTTGCTCCCATATCCGCAAGAATCATGGTACAGTATGGACCGGCTAATACCCTTGTTAAATCAAGAATTGTAATATTGCTTAAAGCTCCTTGTTTGTACTGCATATAAATCACATCCCTTTTTAATGATAAACTTTATGGCCATTAAAGTTTTTATTATGCAGAAATATAAAGAGCAAATACTGTGCCAAAAACATCATAGTAGTTTATATTTTTAAATCCACAAAAAAATATATTAAATGTTCAGAAAAATTGTAGTTTTATTGTGTATTAGAGCTATATTTAATTTTTAATATAGGCTGCTAATTATAATCAAATAAACTTATGTATTCAAATATGACTTTTTTATTCAAAACTAAATTATTTATTCACTTTTGAACACAGCAATATTTAATTTTTATAGACAAATCAGCATATTCATAACTAACAGGTTCAAATAATTCACACAGCGTGATTTATTGCATCACTAAATTAATCTCATTTGCATTGGCATAAAAATTGCTCATTATTTAGTTAAAGGGAGGAATACATATGGACAAAAATACAATTGAAATCAACATGGAAGAATACAAAACTCTCTGTATATTATCAGAAGCATTTAAAAAGCTTTTAAAAGAATCAGATATAGGTGTTACAGTAATAGACAAAGACGGAAAAATTATATATTTAAATGAATTAACAATAAAAAGATATTCACATTTACCTAATTTTTTAATCGGAAAGAGCATAACTGAATCTTTTCCTAAATCTAAACTGCTTAATCTTTTAAAAAATCCGAAAAAAGAAAAAAAATACTCCA
>CALWHR010000133.1 GCA_944380455.1 uncultured Clostridia bacterium | reverse complement strand
ACGACTGGGCAAAAGGCGCTTATGAGCAGATAACAAATATTCACCCTGAATGGGCAGACACAGCTTTTGCACTTCTTAATGTAGACGGAATGTACCCAATATCCGGCCAGAAAGACTTTGCCATAGCCACAGTATATGAACTTAACGGCTTCACTCAGGAAGCAATTAAGCCTGTTATGGAAAACTACCCTCAGTACAATGTAGAAGTTCTTTCTCCTACATCAACAGGCACAGAGGACTTTGCTTACTCACAATCAGGCATTGCTGCAATTGTAGCTTCAGACGTGGATTTTGAAAGAAGCAATTATGAAAAATATATTTACCATACATCAATGGACAGCAAAGAATACGGCTATAACCCTGAAGTATTTAAAATGGTTCATGAGTTATTTACAAATATTCTTTTAGAGCTTGATAAAACAGCAATACGTCCGTTAAACTTTACAACAGAGCTTAATGCTTTGGAAGAAAGCCTCAACAAAGACATAACAAACGAAAGCCACAGCATATACGCTTCACTTGAAAATGCAAAAGATGCAGCAGCTGTGCTTGATGAAAAAATAAAGAGCGGCGAAATTGAAAACAGCATTGAATTTAACCAGAAAACAGCTGAGATTTTCCGTGATATAAGACAGAATTTTGTTACATTTACATGGGAAAGCGAAATAATATTCCCTGCTGAACAGTGCCAGAACAATATAGAAGCTCTTACAGCGGCTATTGAGGCTTTAAAAGACGGTAATGGCGATTTGGCATACGACGAATACCTCTATAATGTAGACTACAACTGGTACGCTTACGATTTCAGCAAAGAAGCTTATTCCTTCCAGTTAAGCAGAATGACTGAAAACTCAGTTGGAACTTGGGGCAACAGCCTTATAATAAATCCACCTGAAAACCTTTACGATGTAATAAGCTTTTTAGGCGAAAACTATGGAAAAGAAAATGTAGACTATACAGAAGTAATTTCTGTACTTCAGGAAGCTCTTGAAAGACAGTACTCATACCTTGACACTGTTTTAGCTCAGGAGAAAACAAACTTAGACGACTTAACAGAAAAAATGAGTGCTTTAACTGAGTAAAAAATTAACAGCCGGATATATAAAAACACCCTACTCTTTAGACATATGATACATTTAATAACAAGTAGGGTGTTTTTTATGCTAAAAGTAATATCGAAAATAAAAAACAGTAACAAATATTTTTTACTTATATTTGCAGACAACAATCTTTTATATACTACTTAACATTTCTACAACTCATTCTTTAATTAAAATCTACTTTGAAAATCCAATATAATTACCAAAACCAAGCATATACACAGCCATGGCAATAGATAAATTTTCAGATTTTATATCTTGCTTACAAGCAAGTTCTCTTAACTCATCAATAACAGTATCGTGAGGTACTATAGTTCCTTCAAATTCTTTTACAGCCTTTTCAATAACAGACGGTAAAATCATACATACCTGATAAAATGCATCTTCTTGTCCTGTTACTAAAGCATAGAATTGGTCAAGACTTACTCTGCGAATAAGTTTATGACCAACTTTTTTCTTATCAACTGTAGTTTCCCATTTTATATTTTGTGAATGTTGCGCAATTGCCTCGACTAAAAAACAAGCGCAATCATCATCATTTAACAACTGATTTTGCATTTTTATAAATGTTTTTCCTGCTGAAGCAGAATTCATTGTATTGTGTTTATTTTTCATTTCAACATACACAGTATGTACAGTACCTGCATTGGGAATTTCAATTCCATTTGGATTTTTATAAATCACATCCCATCCACCTTCTTCACCATTAGGTGGAACATGGCAATTTTTAATATATTGGAATATACGTTGGTGAAAATAACCTATATCATTGTTATTAGATTTATCTCTTTGTCGAAAAATTTCATTACTTACAATTTCTTCCCAAGATGATTGATACACAGTCTTATCAAAAATCAACTTAATTGGGTCAATTATATTTTTATTAAAACGCTTTAAATCATACGATTCAAGCTTTTCCCCGTATTTTTCAATAGTTGCTTTTATATGATTTATAAAATCTTCTTCTTTTATAAAACTTAAATTCCACATTATAAACTCTCCAATGCTTCTCGAATTTTTGTTGCAATTTCATATGCTAAATTGACTGGTACAGCATTCCCAACCTGTTTATACTGCTGGCCAATACTGCCACAAAATTGCCAGTCATCAGGAAAACTTTGACACCTTGCATTTTCTCTAACAGTAAACGGGCGAGGTTCAAGAGGATGACATCTATCTGTTTGCTTTTGGGAAGGAGAAGTTAACACAGTTAAAGATGGCTCATCTAAGCTTAAACGTCTTAATATTCCAGTTCTTCCACCTTCCATATTCCAACAACTTTTCATATATTCTTTAGCAATATCCTCTGGAATATCACGCCAGTATCCACCGGGCGGAACAAGTTCAAATATTTTCCTCTTATATTCAGAATATTGTGTCCCTTCGCTCTTAGGACAATCTATAAGAATATCACGTAATATTGGTTTATATTTATGAGGAGCAGGAAAATCAAAATGTATTTTTTTAGACAAATCATCTCTAATACCGATAGTAATAAGACGTTCTCTTTTTTGAGCTACACCATAATCCCATGCATTCATTACTCGTTTTTGAATTATATACCCTGTATTTTCAAAAATGTCTGTAATAATTTTATATGTACGCCCTTTATCGTGAGTAAGTAACCCTCTTACATTTTCAAATAAAAATATTTTTGGCTGAAGCTGTTCCAAAAATTTTGCATAATGATAAAACAATGTTCCTCTGGCATCTTCCAGTCCTAATCTTTTGCCTGCATACGAAAAGGATTGACAAGGCGCACCTCCAGATAATAAATCAAGCTCACCTTTTTTAATTCCAAAATAATCCTCTAAATTTAAACAAGATATATTAGCAATATCATCATTAATAACTTTCCATTCGGGACGATTACATTTCAAAGTGTCCGATGCTGTCTTATCAATTTCTATTAAGCCAATTGTATCAAAACCAGCTTTCTCAATACCTAATGCTAATCCTCCCGCTCCTGCAAATAGCTCTATGGACTTAAAAGTTTTTATTTTCTTTACTTCATCTTTATTAATAAATGAAATAATATCACCTATATCACAATTAAGAGTACTGCATATTTTTTCTAAGCTTTCAAATGAAATAGTTTCATTTTTTCCCATGCGAGCCATAACATTAAAACTTATACCAGAAGCTTCTTTCAATTCAGTTTTATTCATATTTTTATCTATAAGTAATTTCCAAAGTTTATTATAGCATACTGCCACGTCATCATCTCCAAAACATATCTACTCAATAATGGTTTATCGGATTATATCAAAATTTTTAGTAATATTCAATGTTTCTCACGATTTCATTAGAAATTCTTTCTATAATCAACTATTTTCTGCCAAACAAAAAGCACGTATTTACCGTGCTTTTTATTATGGCTTTAAACTATAGGTTTTTTACCTGCCGTTCCGGCTTTTCTTGGGTAAGCTTTAGGTACAGGCTTTATTTTTTTTATAACTATGGCGCTGTGGGTTATATCGCTGTTTGGTATAGCTATATCAACAACTCTTTCAACACTTCCACCCAAAACTGATATTGCTTTTTGAGCTTCTGCAAGCTCCTCTAAAACGTCTGGGCCTTTAAGTGATATAAAATATCCGCCCACAGCTACAAAAGGCATACAGTACTCACAGAGCACATTTAAACGGGCAACGGCACGGCTTACACATAAGTCGAACTTTTCCCTGTAAAGAGGGTTTCTTCCCCCGTCCTCTGCTCTTGAGTGAACACACTCAATATCTTCAAAGCCAAGCTCTTTTTTAACTTCTTCAAGAAAATTAATTCTTTTGTTTAGTGAATCAAGAAGTGTAACCTTAATGTCGTTTCTTGCTATTTTAATTGGTATTCCTGGAAAGCCTGCGCCTGTTCCAACATCAATCATTGATACATTCTTTTTATCAATAAGTGGCAAAACTGAAATGCTGTCGGCAAAATGCTTTATGGCAATGCCTTCCTCATCAGTTATGGCCGTAAGATTTATTTTTTCGTTCCACTGCAAAAGAAGCTTTTTATAGGCTTCAAAGTCATTAATGGCTTTTTCTCTTAGCTCAATACCCATTTTTTCGGCGCAGTCCTTTAATATTTCGCTCCCGTTCATATTATTCCTCTCCTTCTGTTTTAGAAGCTCTTTTAATCTGTTCAAGGTATATCATAAGCACGGAAATATCCGCCGGTGAAACACCGGCTATTCTAAAGGCATGGCCTATATTAAGAGGTCTAATGTCATTAAGCTTTTGAGCTGCCTCAAGCCTTAAACCCTTTACGTCGTTATAGTCTATATCTTCCGGCAGAAGCCTGTTTTCAAGCTTTTTAAACTCCTTAACCTGATTATACTGCTGTTTAATATATCCTTCATATTTTATCTGTATAGCCGCCTCGTGAGCCGCCTCGCTGTCTATACCCGGCCTTGTGGTGTCTATTTCGGCCAAAATATCATAATTAAGCTCAGGACGCTTTAAAAGCTCGCTTAAACGTGCTCCGCTCTTTAAAGGCGTGCTGTGATGTCTTTCAAGAAATTCCTGTATTTCCGGCTTTAAGCCTATTGTAACGGAGTTTATACGCTCTTTTTCCGCCGCAATAAGCTCCTGCTTTTTAAGAAATCTCTCATATCTTTCATCGGAAATAAGTCCCACCTCATGGCCAATAGGCGTAAGACGTTCATCGGCGTTATCCTGTCTTAAAAGAAGCCTGTATTCAGCTCTTGATGTCATCATTCTATAAGGCTCTTTGCTGCCTTTTGTTACTATATCATCTATAAGCACGCCAATATAAGCGTCGGAACGGTGAAGTATAACAGGTTCTTTTCCCTGCAGCATTCTTGCGGCGTTTATTCCGGCTATAAGTCCCTGTGCCGCCGCTTCCTCATAACCGCTTGTGCCGTTAAACTGGCCTGCACCAAAAAGGCCTTTTATATTTTTAAACTCAAGGCTCAGTTTTAACTGTGTGGCGTCTATGCAGTCATATTCAATAGCATAAGCTGTACGCATAAACTCACAGTTTTCAAGGCCCGGTACTGTACGGTAAAGAGCAATCTGCACTTCTTCCGGCAGCGAGGAGCTCATACCCTGAACATAAAGCTCATTTGTATTTTCACCTTCCGGCTCAACAAATATCTGATGACGCTCTTTATCAGAAAACCTAACAACCTTATCCTCTATAGAAGGACAGTATCTCGGCCCTGTACCCTCTATAACACCAGCATAAAGTGGTGAACGGTGAAGGTTATTCCGTATAATCTCGTGGGTTTGGTTATTTGTATAAGTAAGATAGCACTCCACCTGCGGCCTTGCTATATCCTCTGCCTTATCCTCAAATGAGAAAGGCACTATTTTTTCATCGCCATACTGAGGCGTCATTTTGGAAAAATCAACTGTTTTTTTATCTATTCTGGCAGGTGTACCTGTTTTAAACCTGTAAAGCTTAATGCCCAAATCCATAAGGCTCTGGCTTAACTCAGAAGCAGCTTTTAAACCGTTAGGGCCTGACTGTATTATAGTTTCGCCAAAAAGACAGCGGGCTTTTAAATATGTTCCAGTTGAAAGTATAACGGCTTTTGCCTTATAAACAGCGCCTGAAGAAGTTACAACACCTGTTACCTCTCCGTTTTCAGCTAAAACTTTTGTTACCTCCGCCTGCTTTATTTTAAGGTTAGGTGTTTGTTCCATAACCCTTTTCATTTCTTCTTTATACCTGTTTTTGTCGGCCTGTGCCCTTAATGAATATACTGCCGGGCCTTTGCTGGTATTAAGCATTTTAATCTGAAGGTATGTTTTATCTATATTTTTGCCCATTTCACCGCCTAAAGCGTCTATCTCACGCACAAGATGGCCTTTAGAGCTGCCGCCTATAGACGGGTTGCAAGGCATCATTGCTATAGAATCAAGATTAATGGCAAAAACAACGGTTTTAAACCCCAGCCTTGCCGAAGCAAGGGCCGCTTCACAGCCGGCATGTCCGGCACCTACAACCACTACGTCGCATTCATCGGCAATATATGTTTTTTCAGCGTTTATATCACACATTAATATTCACTCCTGTTATTTACCAAGACAGAATTTTTCAAATATTCTGTTTATAATATCTTCCTGAAGGCTTTCGCCTGTTATTTCACCTAAAAAGTCTATAGCCTGAGAAATATCCATAGATACAAAATCCTCCGGCATACGTATTTCTATTGTATTAAGGGCTTTTTTAAGTGATTGGGCGGCTTTTTCAAGGGAGTTTTTATGGCGTACATTGCTTACCATAACTCCGTCACCAGCTTCAACTGCTCCGCTTGTAAGTATTTCTTCAAGAAGCTTTAAAAGCTCCTCTGTGCCATTTCTTTCTTTAACAGAAACACGGAGTATGTTTTTGTTATCCAAAAGAGAATTTATTTCCTTTTCTTCCGCCTTCTGGTCTAAATCGGTTTTATTAAGAAGGACTATATACTTTTTATTTTTAATAAAATCAATAAGCTTTTTATCGTCATCATCTAAGGCACGGGATAAATCCAGCATAAGCAGTATAATGTCAGCATTTTCCGCTCTTTGAACGGAACGCTCAACGCCTATTTTTTCTACTACATCATCAGTATCCCTAACCCCTGCCGTATCTGTAATTCTTACAGGTATACCGGCTATATTAAAATATTCCTCAACGGTATCCCTTGTAGTTCCTGGCACATCTGTTACAATAGCTCTTTCCTCGTTAAGCAGGAAGTTTAAAAGCGAGCTTTTGCCTACGTTAGGCTTACCCAGTATAACCATATTAACGCCGTCGCGAACCATTTTGCCCATATCCGCAGTATCAATAAGCTTTTGAACGCTGTTTAAGGCACTGCTAACACTTTTATTTAAAGAAGCATATGTTTCTTCTTCAATATCGTGCTCCGGGTAATCAATAGCCGCCTCTATTGTGGAAACTGCATCTATAAGGCAGCTTCTTATTTCTTTTACCTTTTCAGAAAGAGCGCCTGAAAGCTGGTTTACGGCATTTTTCATAGAAAGCTCAGTTTTGGAATTTATAATATCAATTACGGCTTCTGCCTGAGAAAGGTCTATACGTCCGTTTAAGAAAGCTCTTTTTGTAAACTCTCCAGGCTCTGCCGTTCTTGCTCCTGCAAGTGTTACTGTTTCCATAACTTTTTTAACTGCCGCAGTACCACCATGGCAGTTTATTTCCACAACGTCCTCTTTTGTATAAGACGCCGGGCCTTTCATAATGCTGACAAGCACCTCATCTACTGTATTTCCGTTTTTGTCTGTTATATTTCCGTAAGTTATGGTATGTGTTGGCTTATCTTTTAACTTAACGCCTGATGCGCTTTTAAATATATTATCAGCAAGGTCTATACTGCCTTTGCCGCTTATTCGCACTATTCCAATACCACCTGAACCCATAGGTGTTGAAACGGCGGCTATTATATCGTCTAAAAAGGCTGTTTTCAAATTAAACGCTCCTTTACAAAACACAAATAATCGTATCTATACTACAATACACAAAAAAAGCCCGATTTTCAAGTTATATAATCTGAAAATCAGGCTTAAAGAGCCGAATATTATTATTTAAGGGCAATTACTACATTTCTGTATGGTTCTTCACCCTCGGAATATGTAGTTACGTATTTATTGTTCTGAAGGCTTGAGTGAATTATCCTTCTTTCATAAGGATTCATAGGTTCAAGCACAACTTTCTTGCCTGTCTGTTTAACCTTTTTGGCAAGGTTATAAGCAAGGGACTCAAGAGTTTCTTTTCTTCTCTGACGATAATTTTCAGTATCTATAGTTATAGAAAGATAAGGCGCATCGCCTTTATTTACAACAAGGTTTACAAGATACTGTATAGAGTCAAGAGTCTGGCCTCTTTTGCCTATAAGTATACCCATATCACTGCCTGAAAGGTTAATTAAAAGCTGTTTTTCTTTAAGCTCAGTTTCAATATTAACTATTATTCCCATAGCTACAAACATTTCCCTAAGGAACTCTTTAGCTATTTTTTCCGGGTTAAACTTAACTGAAGCTTTTATAACGGCATCTTTTGAACCAAAGCCCAAAAAGCCTTTAGCCGCCTTTTCCACAACTTCTATATTAAGCTCATCAGCTGAAGAAACATTAAGCTTGCGGATTGCTTCTTCAATTGCTTTTTCTTCTGTTTTAGCTGAAATTTGAATTTCCTGCATTATTTTTTCTCCTCCTCAAGCTTTGATTCCTTATTTTTAAGGAATTTAACTACAAGCAGTGTCTGTCCTGCCTGAAGAAGGTTGCTTACTGTCCAATAAACTCCAAGACCTGCCGGAAGGCTTATTGTCATAACACCCATCATAATAGGCATCATATAGTTCATTATTTTCATAGACTGCATAGTAGGATCATTTGGTGCAGCTCCTGCCTGAGCCGATGAATTTCTTGTAAGGGCATATGTCTGGAAAAATGTAGTTGCACCGGCAGCTATAGGTACAAGTATACCTGGAAAACTAAGGCCAGGATTTGTAACCATGCTTATGCCGAGGAAATATTCCATTTCTGTTTTTACATCAAGCAACGGTGAAAGCTGGTCTGCAAAGCTTCCTATAGAAGCTAAAACCGTATTCCAGTCATTAAGTGTAAGCTGGCCTATAAGGTTTTTAATATCGGCAGCCTGAGCAACATCAACCGTAAGCTTGTGCTGTATTATAATATCTGAAAGAGCTGCAAGCCTTGTGTCAACAGGAATACTCATAATAACATTTGTTATAGCGTCGTAGTTTTGGCCTACAACATCAACATATACATATGCCTGCTGGAAAATATAGAATAAGGCATAAAGAATAGGCAGCTGTATAAGCAGAGGAAGGCATCCGCCAAGCATGCTTACATTATTGTCCTTCTGCAGTTTCTGCATCTCAAGAGACATTTTCTGCTGGCTTGCCATATCCTTTTTGCCTTCATATTTCTTTCTTATTTTAGCCAACTCCGGCTGTATTTTCTGCATAGCCATTGTTGACTTCTGCTGTTTAATAAGCAGCGGCGTAAATATAAGCTTAACTATAATAGTAAATAATATAATAGCCATACCCAACGCGTTTACCGGACTTATGGAATAAATAAAATTAAAAAGCGCGTTGTAAACAATTCCTAATAAACTTGCTATTGGCCCGATTATTACTCCAGGCGTTCTGGTAGCGAGCAGTGCAAAAGTTGTACTCAAAACAAAATCCCCCTCGATTTATTGTTGTCTTTCATGGCACAGGGTCATATCCTCCCTTATGGAACGGATGGCATTTAAGAAGCCGGCGAACACCTAAATATCCGCCTTTTAAAATACCATATTTAGTAACAGCCTCATACATATACTGTGAACAGGTTGGAGTAAACCTGCAGCACGGCCCAAAATGCGGCGATATACAAAGCTGGTAAAACCTGATTAAAAAAAGAAGAATTTTTTTCATCATTTAATCATACTTCTTTCAATACCAATACAAACTTCTGTTACGGATAATTTACAATTATAATGCCTTTGTCAGAATTTTTTTACAGTCAGGCCGTGTTTTTTCAAAAGACTCAAAAGGGCTTTGTTTATTTGGCTGTAATCACATTCAGATGCAGATGAACGGGCTATTACAACAATATCATAGCCTCTTTGAATATCATCTTCCATCAGCCTGTAACTTTCTTTAATAAGTCTTGTTACCCTGCTTCTTACAACACTTTTACCCACCTTTTTGCTTACAGAAATACCAAGGCGGTTAGAATCAGGATACTTTTTATTTTTAATTACATACATAACCAAGTATCGGTTTGCCAAAGACTTACCCTTATTATATACGAACCTGAATTGAAAGTTCTTTTTTATGGACTGTGTAAATTTCAATTTATCACAACCTTAACGCTTTAAAAATTAAAAGGCCACTATCCGCGGCCTGTAAATACAAAGTATTTGATTTAATTATGCAGATAATACTTTTCTTC
>CALWHR010000132.1 GCA_944380455.1 uncultured Clostridia bacterium | reverse complement strand
TTAAAGCCATTAGCATAATTACGCATATTAAAAACCTCCTAATTTAAGTATACTGTAAAATAGTTTGACCTTTGGTCCCCCTCGAATATGAAGACGCCTTTTTTGGGAGGCTTTCAATTACAGAGTATACGGGAATATTTGAAGAATACACTATGCTATTGCCGGAGGGTGTGCTTTCCTTGTTATTTAGCAAAGTTAAATCAATTTTAAGCCCAAGCTTAGAAGAAATTTCCTCAATTTTTTCCAAAGTGAAATTGTATTCACAGTTTTCCCATTGGGATATCATAGTCTGCGAAACCCCTAACAATGTAGCGAAATCTTTTTGATTCATACCAAGTTCATATCTTTTGTTAATGATTAAAGCTGAGAATTTTCCTTTAAGCGTTGCAATCGCTTTTTCAGTTGGGTCAATATCTGGCAGAGGATCGACGCTTTTGGCCTTTTTAATTTTTTCATTAATGCCCATTTTCATCACTCCTGTAAACTTTTAAGTATTGAGTTAGCTTTTTGAATAGCTTTAGCGTAGTCTTTTTTGTCTTTTTCCAGAAAAGCTGTAAGCAAAATAATTTCATCGAGATTATCCGTATTTTCTACAAAACAAATGAATATAACTCGTGGATTGAGCTTACTTACGTGCCTAATGGAATAAAAAGAGGAATTTGATAATTTTTCAAAGTTTTGGTTTTGCAACGCTAAATTCATATTTTTGATATTATCTAAAAATGATAGATTCGAGATTAAGCGGCTACAATAGGAATCAAAGTCTTTTTTATTTTTCCCAAAAAGGCTTCTATAATCATCCCAAAAGTTTTCTGAACAGTAAATTCTTTTAAAATCATTACATTTGTATATATTCATTATATGTCCTCTAATTGTATTTTATTATGTAAAGATAATATTGTAAACGGAAAAATAATAAAACTTACAAAAATATGTAAAAAAATTACTTATAGATAATAATTATATCTGGTTAGTTTACTATTAAAGCTTGCCTCTAAGCTCTACTACCTTGCCTAATATGACAAGTGGCAGTTGCTCAACATCCTCGCGCGAAAAGAACATAGGTTCATAAGAGGGGTTAAAGGATATTAGAGAAATTCCGCCTCGGTACTGTACTTAATTTATATCGATTCCGGCTGGAATTGTATGAAAATACTGTCACAGTTATTTGTTATTTCATCACTGTATTTAATAATACTGTCTATTAATGCATTTGACCGATCAAGATAAAAATAATCTCCGTATATGTAATAATCATTTAATGCCTCACAATAGCTCTTGCAAGAATTGTTTAATTCCCTCGCACTTGCTACTAATGCATATAATTCTGATATCTGATTAACTTCTATTTCCTTAAACATACTTTCCGCCATTTCTATCAGATCTTCAACTGTTGATATATAGTCTAAAAATTCATAGTATGTTGTGTAATTATAAAATAGTGTATATCCTTTAATAATATCGCTGTAACTGTATATGCTATATGCGTAATATGCCTCCTGCGTAAGTTTTGCGTTATTTGACTTCTCTTCTTCATATATTGCTATATTTTTGTTATTTACTTCATAATTATTTACCGCTAATGCTAATGTGATTATATTCGTTATTACAAGTACTCCTATAATCATTTTTTCTATGCTGAGACCCTTTTTACGCTTTTCTGGCCCCAATATTGCCTGTAGCTCCGGTTCCTTTGGCTCCATATTAAGACCTAATTGCTCATAATTGCTGTTTACATTAAAAGGAGATACATTTGTTGCACTTTGTTCTGCTGCGGGTGACCCTTCTGCGCCGTTATAATATTGCCCGGCACTGGCTTCAATCGGCTCTTGATTAATTATAACGGGGCTATTATCGTCTTTCTCTACGCTTGCCGGTGTGTAAAAACCCTTATGTATAACTCCTTTTGAAGTTAATAACAATGAAAGACCTGCTAATGCATTATATATACATCCCATCGATGTGCCTATCGTTAGCCCTGTTTCTGCGTTTATAATTTTAAGATTATAAATTGCTGATAGCATAATTATTACAGAAAGTATTATGTATCGAGTTCCTTTCCTCGAATTACATATATTGTCCGAAATGTGAATTACAATTTTAGGATAATAAATAAATATACCTATAAGTGATACTGCGTATGCTATGAAAATTACTATATATGTTATTATTTCGCTCGAGATAAAGCCTGCGACAATAGAAGAAAGCATTAAGGGAAATAACCCTATTATATTCGCTGCTAAAATTCCAATGAATATCATTGCTATCCAGGATAGAAATCTATATCCTCCGTTTGATGAGTTTTCCATAATTACACCTCAAATCTGTATTTTGTATTAACTGTGGTTGCTTTTAACTATACTGCACTTTCTTATGCGGCTAAATGCCGCTAAGGACTGTTACTGCAAAAATTAAAACTACATGTTATACTTCTAAAATACTTTTTTAACTTCGTTATTTACAACTCATTCTTTTCGTATTACACATATTGTGATATAATGTGCTTCGGAGGATTGTTTGCATCATAATTTCTCTATCTTCCCGTTTCGGTATTAGCGGTACTGAGACGGGAATCTTTTTTGCCTCTTATATTTATTTAGCTGTTCCATTTCTTTACACGAAAAAAACATTGGCGTGTTTGTTATGTTATTGATCATAGTACGTCAATAGGCTTTTTGATTCTCTTTGAATAATGGTGCTTTTTTAGCCGTGTCTTATCTTTTCTGTTATGTCTATACTGCCGTTTCTATAAAAATCTAATTGCTTTATATGTTCTAATTCGTGTTTTATCGACTCCTGGATTTGATGATAGCAATGCCTTGAGTTTACAAAGATGTTATAAAATCCGTTATCTTCAACTGTAAATGCTTTTATCGAGTGAGGCATATCGATGTACCTTATGCAATAATCTCCTTCTGTTATCAATAGCTATCCCCCTTTATTCGTCATTTTTAAGCCTATTTACCATATCTATTACAAATTGCAAATCTTCCGGACTGACCGTTCTTGCCGCATCAAATAAGATATGCAATTTTGGATTCTTTGCTAATTCTTCTGCCATTTGACGGGCCT
>CALWHR010000131.1 GCA_944380455.1 uncultured Clostridia bacterium | reverse complement strand
GAAAAAGACGGAAAATATCACTTCCCTGGCGAAAGCAAAATGGCAGGCAGAGAAATTGTAAGAACAAGCGAAGAAATGGTTGAAATGTGGAAAGCTCTTTGTGACAAGTATCCTATTATTTCAATTGAAGACGGTCTTGCAGAAGAGGACTGGGCAGGCTGGCAGCTTCTTACAAAAGAGCTTGGCAACAAAGTGCAGCTTGTAGGCGACGACCTTTTTGTTACAAATACAGAAAGACTTCAGAAAGGCATTGACTTAAAGGCTGGCAACGCTATCCTTATTAAAGTTAACCAGATTGGAACACTTACAGAAACATTCAACGCTATTGAGCTTGCAAACAGACACAACATGACAGCTATTGTAAGCCACCGTTCAGGCGAAACAGAAGACACAACAATAGCAGATATTGTTGTTGCAGTAAATGCAGGTCAGATTAAAACAGGTGCTCCGGCAAGAAGTGACCGTGTTGCTAAATACAATCAGCTTTTAAGAATTGAAGAAGAACTTGCTGATGCAGCAGAGTACCCTGGAATGAAAGCCTGGTTTAATCTTCAGTAAACTTAAATACCGGTTTTACCGGACATAAAGCTTTTAGTTAATAAAAAACGGATGTAACAGGCTGATTTAATTGGTCTGTTATATCCGTTTTGTTTGTTATTCTATTTTTCCGAATTTAAGCTCCTGACCGTCTTTTCCGTATTTTTTACGTTTGGCAGTGAGCTCTTTAATTTCTATTTTCCATACAGCAGTACGAAACAGGCTTTTGTCTATTGCGTTTTTAAAATTATCCATGTTGTCTGCGGCATATTTAAGACATATAGCACGCAAAGCCTCTATTTTTTCATTTTCGTCTGTTACGTTTTCTGCTGTGCCTTTAACTATGGCGCTTTCAAATTCTGTAGTATATTTTTCTGATACAGGGTTTACATCTCCCACAAATGAAATACATACATTTGGGTTAACATTGAGGTTATCTGTTTTCTGTCCGCTTAAAGCACCGTGGAAATATATATTATTTTCTATTCTGACAGGACTTATAGGTACACAGTAAGGTGTTTTGTCACTGGCATTTATCATTGACAGAACGGCATACTGGCTTTTGTCTATTACGTATAGCCCAAAATTGTAATCCATTTCGTGGTCTTTTCTCCTCATTATTAAAATCCTCCTTAAAATATTTTTACAAAGCCTGGTTTTTTGTTATCAAAAACTGTTAAGTGCTCAAATCCAGCTTCTTTAAGCATTTTATAGGCAATATCAAATTTATAGGTCATTTGTTCCGGTTTATGTGTGTCAGAGCCTACTGTAATTATTTTGCCGCCTAAATCGTGATACCTTTTAATAAGTTCAAAAGCAGGGTGGGGGCCGCCTACGCCGTATCTGAAGCCGGAAGTATTTACTTCAATGCCTTTTTCTTTTTCTATAAGTGTTTTAAATATTTTATCTGTTATAGGCGTCATACGGGCATAGTCGATTTGTTTGTTTTGGTAATTGCCGTAGCGGTTTACAAAGTCGATATGTCCGTAAACATTGAAAAAGTCGTAATGCTCAACATTGTATAAAACTTCTTCAAAGTATTCCTCATAAGCCTGCTGCTGCTCTTTGCCTTCAAAAAAATCGTTTACACAAAGGTCTAACCCATCCTGAACCACATGTGTTGAGCCTATAATAAAATCGTAATGATTGTTTTTAACAAGCTCATTTATCTGCGGCATTACGTGGTTTTGTATGCCTATTTCAACACCTTTTAAAATTTTAATTTTATTACCGTATTTCTCCCTTAAACGGTCTATTTCTTTTGAGTATGGCTCATAATCAAAAAGAAAAGGATAATCAGGGTCTGGATAGTCAAAATCTATATGGTCGGTACATGCTATTTCTTTAAGGCCTAAAGATATGGCTTTTTTAATGTTTTCTTCCATAGGTGTGTCGCTGTCGGAAGAAAAGCTTGAATGTGTATGATAGTCAGCGTAAAACATTGTATCAGCTCCTTACAGTAAAAACTGCATTTTTTGGTTTTTTTGGGGATAGTATATCATAAAATTTACTTTTAGCACATAGAATGTTCAATTTTTTTTCATATATTAAACACATATATTGTATATAATTTAATTACAAACAATATAAATTGTAATTTTAATGTGAAAGAGCTGTAATACGGCTGTAATGATTGTGTTGTATAATACTAAACAGATAAAGGAAAAGATATAAAGGAGTGACGGATATGAATTTTGAAAAAGTTGTAATTAATTCTCTCTGCGATATGTTTATTTCATCAAGAGTTTTTAACGAGAGCACAAAAAATGTGTCCCACGGAGAAAAAGGCATTAAAAAGTAAGCTTTTTATAAAAAATACTAATGCAAAGGATTGAAAATTCTTGAAATATAATATTTGCTTATTTGTACTGTCTTTTTAAGGCGTGTTGCGTTATATCCCCCAACGTGAATACGCCTTATTTTTTTTGCAGGAATAATTTTGTTTTGAACCGATATAATATAATTTGTATTGACACAGCTTTTTTGTGTGATATAATGCTTGTATACTGAAAAAACGATGATGGGAAGAGTAACATAAATAAGCACTTTAAAGAGAATAACGCCTTGGCTGGAAGCGTTTAAGTGCCTTTATGCGAAAACTGCCCCGGAGTGACTCCAATCAAGTCCGCTTTGCAGCGTTAAAAGCTTTAATTAAGTGGTGCAGCACAATTAGGGTGGAACCGCGGGAATATACAGCTCTCGTCCCTTTTCTTATGAAAAGGAACGTGAGCTTTTTTGTTATAAAATCTAACAGACCTGTGTTTACGGGTCTGAATAAAATAAGAAGGAGACTGGATTATGATTAATGTAACTCTTAAAGACGGTGTTGTTAAGAAATTTGACAAACCTGTATCAGTTCTTGAAATAGCCGAAAGCATTAGTGCCGGACTTGCAAGAAATGCCTGTGCCGGTATTGTAGACGGCCAGACCCAGGACCTTAGATTTGTAGTAGACAAAGACGCTAAGGTTGAGATATGCACATTTGACGATGAAGAAGGCAAAAGAGCTTTCAGACATACAGCAAGCCATATTATGGCACAGGCTGTTAAAAGACTTTTTCCAGAAACAAAGCTTGCTATAGGCCCGGCTATTGCTGACGGTTTTTATTATGACTTTGACAGAGAAGTGCCTTTTACAGAAGATGACCTCAAACACATTGAGGAAGAAATGAAAAAAATAGTTAAAGAAGACCTTAAACTTGAAAAGTTTGAGCTTCCAAGAGCAGAGGCTATTAAATTTATGGAAGAAAAAGGCGAGCCTTACAAAGTAGAGCTTATAAACGACCTTCCGGAAGATGCCGTAATTTCTTTCTACAAACAGGGCGATTATGTAGACCTTTGTGCAGGTCCTCATATTATGAGCACAAAACCTGTTAAGGCATTTAAGCTTATGAGTGTTGCAGGAGCTTACTGGAGAGGCAACGAAAAGAACAAAATGCTTTCCAGAATTTACGGTACAGCTTATACAAAGGCTTCTGACCTTGATGCTTACCTTACAATGCTTGAAGAGGCTAAAAAACGTGACCACAGAAAGTTAGGCAAAGAGCTTAAACTTTTTGCTCTCCTTGAGGAAGGACCGGGCTTCCCATTCTTCCTTCCAAAGGGTATGATTGTTAAAAACACACTTATTGATTACTGGAGAGAAATACACAAAAAAGCAGGCTATGTAGAGGTTTCAACACCTATTATACTTAACAGACAGCTTTGGGAAAGAAGCGGTCACTGGGATCACTACAAAGAAAACATGTATACAACAGTAATTGACGAAGAGGATTACGCTATTAAGCCTATGAACTGCCCTGGCGGTATGCTTGTTTATAAACAGGAGCTTCATTCCTACAGAGACCTTCCTTTAAGAGGTGGAGAACTTGGTATTGTTCACAGACATGAAAAGAGCGGTCAGCTCCATGGTCTTATGAGAGTTAGATGCTTTACACAGGACGATGCTCATATTTTCATGACTCAGGAACAGATTAAAGACGAAATAAGCAAGGTTATAGGCCTTATAGACAGCGTTTATAAGCTTTTCGGCTTCAAATATCATGTTGAGCTTTCTACAAGACCAGAGGACAGCATGGGTTCAGATGAGGCTTGGGAGGCAGCTACAAACGGTCTTATAGGTGCTTTGGAAGCAAACAACATGCCTTATGTTGTAAATGAAGGCGACGGCGCTTTCTATGGTCCTAAGATTGACTTCCACCTTCAGGATTCTATCGGCAGAACATGGCAGTGCGGTACAATTCAGCTTGATATGAACCTTCCTGAAAGATTTGACCTTACTTACACAGATAAAGACGGCACAAAGAAACGTCCTGTTATGATTCACCGTGTATGCTTTGGC
>CALWHR010000130.1 GCA_944380455.1 uncultured Clostridia bacterium | reverse complement strand
TAGAATGAACAGAGTCTTCTATCTCACCCAGCTCAAGTATCTGCTCGTATTTTTTAATTTCATCTTTGAAATTAATCATAAAGCGCTCCCTTCTGATTTTCTGGCAAGCTTATAAAGCTCACCTATAAGATAAAGCGAACCGGCACAAACAACAATATCTTCTTTGCCTGTTATTGACTTAGCCAAATCATAAGCCTTATCTATGTCTTTTTCTATATAAATTTCAGTATTATATTTTTCTACTAAATGAGCAACATCATTTACATCCCATTTTCTGCTGCTGTGAGGCTCTGTAAAAACAGCTTTGCAGGCTATAGGCATAATAAGCTCAAGCATTTTTTCATACTCTTTATCACCTAATATACCGATAAGCATGGTAATTTTCTTATCTGAAAAATACTTTTTAAGGGATTTAAAAAGCATTGATATTCCGTCAATATTATGGGCTCCATCAAGAATAACCATCGGATTATTCTCTACTATCTCCATTCTGCCGTTCCATTTTGCATTGGCAAGACCTTTTCTTAAAGCATCATCACTGATATTAAGACCGTTATCATTTAATGCTTTAAAAGCCATAATTACTTCTGCGGCATTTATAAGCTGATATTCGCCTAAAAGACTTATTGCAGCATTCTTAAATGAAACAACTTCATTTTCCACGTCAAAAACCGTACCTGTAATATCCTGCTTTATAATTTTTGCTCCGGAATTTTTTGAATAATATAGCTTAGAACCCTTTTCTTTGCAAATTTCACTTATAACATCATGAATTTCCTCATTCGCAGTTAAAAGCACTGTAGGACAGCCAGACTTAACTATACCGCCCTTTTCATAAGCTATTTTGCCTAAAGTATCGCCCAAATATTCCATATGATCAAGACTTATTGAAGCAATTACTGCACATTTAGGTTTTTTAATGATATTTGTAGCATCGCATCTTCCGCCCATGCCAACTTCCAGCACAACATAATCAACTTTATTGTCATAAAAATATTTAAAAGCCGCCGCTGTAACAACTTCAAAAATTGTTGGCTGACCTACACCATTTTTTACTATCTTATCACAGTGCAGTCTGACATTAGTCAAATAAGCGGCAAAATCATCATCTGATATCTGAGTGCCATTAATTGTAATTCTCTCGTTATATTTTTCCAAATGAGGAGATGTGTAAACACCTACTTTATACCCGGCTGCCATAAGTACACTTGAAATCATTGAACAGATAGAGCCTTTGCCGTTTGTTCCGGCAACATGTATAACATTAAGGCTGTCCTGAGGATTAGACATACTTTCCATAAGCGAATATATCCTGTCAAGACCCAAATCGTAACCTAACATTCCGTATAATTCCTGCAAATAGTCCAAAGTTTCGGCGTAATTCATATCCAGTTTACCTCATTCCTGTAATTATTATAACTGCGTTAAGCATAAACAAACATAGTAACAGCAATATTATAGTACCATAAATCCGACCAAATTCAACATATAAATATTAATAAATTCAAAACTTGCATTTAACATTAAAACAATATTAAAAGCACTGCCAAAAACGGCAGTGCTTAAATGATTAAACTTATTTTTTAATGCTTATTATTTTGACTGTTCAAAAAGCCATGTTCTCATTTCTGTATCTGCATAAGCCGGTGTCCAAGCAAAATGAGCATTTGGATAGAATACTTCGCCCGGCTCATAGATAGTAGCGTTATATTCAACACCTGCTTCGTCAAGAGCAGCTATTGTTGTAGCTCCATATAAATCATATGAAACAGCAGGGTCATCTTTTGCATGATATAACCAGATAGCTACTTTATCTTTAAGTACAGATGCTTTCTCAGGGTCAAGTCCGCCGCATACAGGAACTATAGCTGCAAATTCATCAGGATAAGCAACTGCTACTGCAAAAGAACCAAATCCACCCATAGATAAACCTGTTGCATAAATTCTGTTTTCATCTACGCTGAATTCTTTCTTTATTTCCTGTAAAAGATTATGTCCTGCAATGCTCCAATCCTGGAATTCATAAGGATTTTCAACAGTGCCAACACTGTCATACTCAACCATGAACTGTGTCCAGCCGTTGCCGCCTTCTCCTACTACCTGTGGAGAAACAACTATACATTCGTTAATTCCGGCTTCAGAATCTTTAGCCCAGATAGTAGCTGACTGATATCTCTTTAAAAGCATATCAAGAGACTGAGCTCTCTGTCCTGCTCCGTGGAGAACATAAACTACAGGATACTCTTTTGCTGGGTCATAGTTTGAAGGAACATATAACTCATAAGGAACTGTAAGTCCTGTTTCTGCATCTTCATATGTGCGTTCTTCAAAAAGAGCATAAACGTCAGCTGCATTATCTCTTACGATATGTATTTTATACTCTTTTTCAGCATCTCCGTTAACAACCTTAACAACTGAATCAACTGAATAATCTATACCATAGCTCTCATATGTCTGGTCAAGCGGAACAATATAGCTTCCGTCTTCACTAAGTGCATTTCCGTCAACTGTGATAACAGCGTCATCCTCAGCTGTTGGAGTAACTTTTACGCCATATATGTCATCCTGAACATTAACTGTGTATTCTGTAACATCAGCTGAAAAATCAGGCTCAAGCTTTGTGCCTGTCATTGCAATATCAGCTACGCTAAGGGAAGTAAGTTCAGCAACTGCTTCAGGAACAGTTTCTTCAGCTGGAGTTTCAGCTGCAGGTGCCTGCTCTTCAGGTTTTTCAATTTCTACAGCAGGAATTTCCTCAGCTGCCTCTTCTTTAACCTCTTCTGTTGCTAAATCAGGAACTTTAAGTACTTGTCCAGGGAAAATAAGGTCTGGATTTTTAAGCTCGTTCATCTCAGCCAGCTTCTGCCATACAGTATCATATTTAGGCGCTATTTTCCATAAGCAGTCGCCTTTTTGAACTGTATATTCTCCGGCAAATACAGTTGCTGACATCTGAGTTAAAAGAGCCGCAGCAATCAAAATCGATGATGCCTTAAAAATTTTTTTCTTCATAACAAAACCTCCCTAAAAATTATATGGTTATTTAAACCAAAAATATTTTACCACATACATTTTTTTTGGTCAATTTAATTCATGCAACATTGTTATATATAAATAGTTAGCTGTATACAACAATTGAAATATATATTATTAGTCCGTATAAATATTAATAAATATTGTATAATTTATACTAAAAATAAAATTCATTTCATTTTTTTTATTTATAAATAAAATTTTTCATATACAAATACTGATTTTAAATTCAAATTAAAAAGCGGTATCTGTTTTTAAACAAGTACCGCTGAATTGGAAAACAATATTAATTTAAATTATTTTTCATCTGATTTTTCCTCTGTTTCACTGTATTTATCATCTTCATCATATATCTCATCCCAGTCATCAAAATCCCTGTAATCATCGCAGCATAAACAGCGTTTCTTCAAAACCATTGCTGTTACCCCCATTGCTGCAATTGATACAGCAGCCAATACACCGAAAACAACATACATACATTTTTTATCGTCTGAATTTTTAATCTCTTTAATTATACTTCTGATTTCATCAACAGCAAAATTTTTCATTTAGAATCCTCCTAACACATAAAATTATTCACTTCAACAAATTTTTCAACCAATACTTTTAACTCTGTTTAGCATTTATTATTCCCGTAATTTAAATATCAATTACTTTTTCAGCATTTTTTAAATGGCGAAAGAACACTCAACTCTTTCATTTTCCTTAAACAAATTACCCATAAAAAAATAACATATGGTATAAAAATCAAAAGATACATATCATTATTCCATACAATCAGTAAATTATATATGGCATGTGCCCCATATGGGAACAAAAAAGAATATGCCAGATATTTTATCCCCTTTTTATAATACGTAAAATATGCTAAATTGTACCCCATTAAAACAGAAAAAAGAAAATGCCCAGGTACTGAAAAAACAGCCCGCATAATAGCAGTGTTCAATCCTCCTAATTCAGGTGAAAATACATATATTAAATTTTCTGCCCAGGCAAAACCAAGACAAACATAAGAACTATACATTATACCGTCAAAAGGCTCGTTTAAATGTTTATTTTTATAAGCTATAAAGAAAACAAATATAAGTTTAATAATTTCCTCAGTTCCCGCTGAAAGTACAAATACAGAAAATAAACTGCCTTGATTAACAGGAATCTTTTCAATTACAATATCAAGAGCAATAACATATCCACAGGATATAAAACCAAATACTGCAGATGTTAAAAGCATATACAAAGGCTCTTTTTCATACCTGTCTTTAACAAAAATAAATAAAGCCAGCATTGCCGCCGGCGCAGCTGATAACTGAAATAACATATAACACCTCTTTTCACTTATTCTTTCCTGAAAATTCGGATTATATGTTTTTACTATGTTACAACAAACTTTATATATATATATCAAAAGTAAATAATGGTTTATATATTTAATAAATCTAATAATAATTACTGTGTTAAATATGCGTTATATTTTCGGTTTAACTAATGCAAACATAATATAAAATTTGACGAAAATATTAAAAATCCATGATTTTTTATAAAAAAACACTCTTTGGCAATTGAATCAGCTTATTATATTTGATAAAATAATCTTTATCTTATTTATGTAATCGGTATTTTGAGTATGTTTTTAAACTTTTTAATACCGGCTCATTAACTAAAACTACATTCAGTAACAACTATAATCACAAACTGGGAGGAATTATAAATGGGAGGTTTTTTTGGAGTAACTTCCAAGGAAGATTGCGTGCTTGATATATTTTTTGGCGTAGACTATCATTCACACTTGGGAACACGCAGAGGCGGAATGACAATTTATGACCCTGAATATGGTTTTCAGCGCCAGATACACAATATAGAAAACACACCTTTCCGTACTAAATTTGATAAGGATTTAATTGATTTTCATGGCTGTTCCGGTATAGGCTGTATAAGCGACAGCGACCCTCAGCCTCTTTTAGTCCGTTCACACTTAGGTCTTTATGCTATTACAACCGTAGGCGCTGTTAATAACTCAGAAGAGCTTATTAAGCAGTATTTTTCAGACCACGGACATCAGTTTATGGCCATGAGTTCAGGCAAAGTTAACGCTACAGAGCTTATAGCAGCTCTTATTAATCAAAAAGATGATATAGTATCGGGTATACTACATGCTCAGGAATTAATAGATGGCTCTGCCACTATTTTAATTCTTACACCGGCAGGAATTATCGCTGCTCGTGACAAGCTTGGAAGGCTTCCTGTCCTTTTAGGTAAAAATGAAAATGGCTACTGTGTATCTTTTGAGTCTTTTGCTTACCAGAAGCTTGGGTATGAAAACGCATATGAGCTTGGTCCTCATGAAATAGTTAAAATTACTCCTGAAGGCTTTGAAACAGTATCCCCTGCCGGAGAAGAAATGAAAATATGCGCTTTCCTTTGGACATACTATGGTTATCCAAACTCTAATTACGAAGGCAAAAATGTTGAGGTAATGCGTTATCTTAACGGCGAGATTATGGCACGCAACGAAAAGAAACATGGTACACTTCCTGATGTTGATTATGTAGCAGGTGTGCCGGACTCAGGACTTCCTCATGCTATTGGATATTCAAAAGAAAGCGGATATGCTTTCGCACGTCCTTTTGTTAAATACACACCTACTTGGCCGCGTTCGTTTATGCCTGCTAACCAGAGTGTGCGCAATCAGGTTGCCAAAATGAAACAGATTCCTGTTCCAGAGCTTATAAACGGCAAAAAACTTCTTTTTGTTGATGACTCTATTGTACGCGGTACACAGCTTAGAGAAACTGTAGATTTTCTTTTCAGTGCCCATGCCGCAGAAATACACATGCGTTCAGCTTGTCCTCCAATAATGTATGGCTGTAAATATCTTAATTTTTCAAGAAGCAATTCAGATATGGACCTTATTGCCCGCAGAACAATCCAGGAGCTTGAGGGTGATGAAGGCCAGAAACACTTGGAGGAATATGCTGATTCCACAACAGAAAGAGGAAAATGCATGCTTAAAGCTATTTGTGATAAGCTTGGCTTTAATTCCCTTGGCTATCAGTCATTAGACGGACTTTTAGAAGCTATTGGCATAGACCGCAGCAAAGTATGCACTTACTGCTGGAATGGAAAAGAATAATATATTCTAAAGCATAACATCACAATTATTTATAATAAAAAATCCCTGTTCGTTTTGAATAAACAGAATAGGGATTTTTTATATTAATCTACAATATACTCTTTTAAACGCGAAACCGTTTCATCGTCCATATAAGCCTCTATAAAAGTGCCATCAGGCATATGCTCACTTTTTACAATCTCGCTTTTGCCGTAAATGCTGTTTAAAAGTCCTCCTTGAGAGTAAGGTATTAAAACTTTGGTACATTTTCTAAATGATTTTAAAACTCTTTCAGTTTCAGCCAAAAGACGTTCCAAATCTTCAGTATTTTTAGCTGATATAGCTATCTGAGATAAACTATTTTTATCTTCCGGCAGATGTATATCATCAGCCAAATCCATTTTATTAAAAACAGTTATAACAGGCTTTCCCTCACAGCCTAAATCTTTAAGAGTATTGTATACTACTTTCATATGCTCATCAGCAGAAGGGTCAGAAGCGTCAACAACATGAAGAAGTATATCCGCATATTTAAGCTCTTCAAGTGTAGCCTTAAAAGCCTCTACAAGGTGGTGCGAGAGCTTTTGTATAAATCCAACTGTATCTGTAAGCATTATGTTTGTCCCGCCGGGAAGCTGAGCCAGACGAGTTGTTGTATCAAGAGTTGCAAACAGCTTGTCTTCTTCTAAAACACCTGCATTGGTAACAGCGTTCAATATTGTTGATTTTCCTGCATTTGTATACCCTACAAGTGACACAACAACAGAACCTTTTTTCTTCCGCTGTGTCCTTAACAGCTCTCTGTGAGTGCGTATTTCTTCAAGACTTTCTTTTAACTCGCCTATGCGTTCTTTTATATATCGTCTGTCTGTTTCAAGCTTTTTCTCACCCGGTCCTCTTGTACCTATTCCTCCGCCTAACCGTGAAAGAGACGCTCCTAAACCTGCCAAACGCGACAGCCTGTATTTAAGCTGCGCAAGCTCTACCTGTATTTTACCCTCACTTGAAATAGCTCTTTTCGCAAATATATCTAAAATAACCATTGTTCTGTCCATTACTTTGGTGCTAAGCGCTTCTTCAAGATTTTTAAGCTGTGCAGGTGAAAGCTCATCATCACACACAACGCCTGTTGCCCCTAATTCGGCAACAGCGTTTTTAAGTTCCTCAACTTTGCCTGTGCCCAGATAAAGACCTGGATTTACACGCTCTCGTTTTTGAATAAGCCTTCCTACTTCTTTTGCTCCAGCCGTTTCTATCAGCTGACTAAGCTCATCAAGACAAGCATCTATATCTGAATTTCCATTATTTAAGTCAATACCAACTAAAACAACTTTTTCCTGTATTTCTTCTGTGGAATGAAGCTGTGTTTTTTCTGCCATTTATATCACTCCGTTATGTCAAAACAATTAAAACTCAAATTTAATTCCGTCAAGCCTTTCAGCAACACTTTCCATAACAGTCTTTTCTTCATTTTCACCTAATGCAAGGAAAGTTGCTGAAAATCTTACGCTGTTTCCAAATTCATTATAAGGCACGGCAGCTATAAGCTTTTCATTTAAAAGCCACTGACAAAAATCATATGATGTTTTAAACTTCACTCCGTCTTTTATTCCAGCAGGAGCTTTGGTGTATAAAAACATTGACGCCTTTGGTTTTTTAACTTTAAAACCAGATTTTTTAAGAACAGAAACAAGCATGTCCAGCCTTCTTGAATATTTCTGCACAGTCTGCTCAGTAATCTCAGTATGTCTGAGTGCATACTCAGCAGCTGCCTGCTCAGCGCCGAATTTTCCGTATCCGCATTTAGCCATAAAAGAGCCAACAGCTTTTATTATAAGCTGGTTTCCTGCAGCAAAACCTACAGACCAACCAGACATATTAAAAGCATAGCTAAATGAATGAAGCTCAATGCCTACATCTTTTGCACCGTTTATATTTAGTAAACTTACAGGCTTTGTTCCGTCAAATGTAACCGCAGAAAAAGCCGCGTTATTTATTAACACAATTTTGTTTTTCTTTGCAAATCTTACTGCCTTTCTGAAAAATTTTTCATTTACAGCTGTTCCCGCAGGGTTATTGGAATAATTAATATATAATACCTTTGCTTTCTGCACTGTTTCTTCAGGTATAGCATCCAAATCCGGCATAAATCCGTTGTCTTCACAAAGAGGTAAAATATAAGCTTCTCCTCCTGCCATATTAACGGCATTTAAAACATCTTCATTTTCAGGAGATACTGAAATAACTACATCTCCATTATCTACAAAAGACTGAATAAGCGTAAAAATAGCTGATTTAATACCAGCAGTAAATGTAATTTCCGTTTCTGCATTTAAATTATCGACACCAAAAACATTTTTCATATACTCTTGTGTTGCTTGAGCAAAACCTTTATTTGTGCAAGACAAATCTATCCTGTTTTCCCAAACACCAGCTTGTTTAGAAAGTTCCTCTATAACTCCGTAATCTGCCATAGCATCCGGTTCATCTGAGCTAAAATCTATAAGTGTAAATTCAGGATGTTCAGCAACGGCTGAGTTTTTAGATAACTCAATTTTATCTTTAGCAGATAAAACCAAATCCTTTCCAAATCTTTTTCCGCCTATCCTTTCAGAAAAAAGTTTCTGTATGTAACTGTCAGCCATCAAAAATCCTCCCTTAATTAATATATAAAAATATATAATATTCAGTTGAGCAAATAATTTTTTTTGCGTAATATAAAGAAATATCATATATTTTCATGAGTTAAAATGCTAATAAATTATAACATATTCCAAATATATTTCAAAGCATAAAATTCCAGACTTTACTGTATTTAAAATATATTTTTCTTATTTTTAACACTAAAAACCACATAAAAAAGCAAAATAAAACAAAATTTATCTAAAATATTATTTAGTAAAAACGGCACGATAAACTAAATATTTACCGCACCGTTTAATAAATTCTTTTAATGTGTATGTTTAGCCTCTTTTAAACTGTAAGCCGCATCAAGTCTGCCATAGATACTTAAACTGTAAAGTCCTGCAAGACCAACTAAAGCAAATATAATTCTTGCTATAAAGCTTAAACCGCCGTTAAATATGGAAGTAACCAAGTTAAAATCAAAAAATCCTATAAGTCCCCAGTTTAAAGCGCCTATAATAACAAGTGTAAGAGAAACCCAGTCAAGTATTTTCATAAGACCACTCCTTTACTATATTAATTTACAAATAACATTCCCTTTTTATGGCTCAATTATTCATGTTAAAAATATCCGATAAAGAGTTTAAATCAGTATTTGATACATTTCCGCATGAAAAAACTGAAATTTTTTCAAAATCAAAAATCTCATTAGCAGCAGATATAACATCTTCTTTGGTTGCCTTTTCAGCTTCTTTAATTGTATCTTCCTGCTCATTGGCATAACCAAGCATTAAAACGGAAACCCCGTTTGATGTCATTCTGCTTATTGTACTTTCATTTCCAATAATAAAACCGCTTATAAGCTGTGTTTTGGTTTTATTAAGCAATTCCTTTGAAATGCCGCTTGTTTTAAGGTCGGTAATACAGTCTTTAATTATTTTGCACACGCTTACTGCCTGTGCCGGATTTAAAGCCGTATAAATATTAAAAGACCCAACATTTTCATAAGATGACGGAAAACTGTATATTGTATATGAAAGTCCGTTTTCTTCACGCACCTTTTGAAAGAGCATAGAGCTCATTCCTCCGCCGAAAACAGTATTTAAAACAGCATAAGGATATTTCATTTTATGCTCTCTTTTATATGAAGGAAAAGACAAACACAAATGCAGCTGCTCTGTATCCTTTTCTTCTGAAGCATTGGACGGATTATAGTTTGCATTTATTTTTATTATTTTATCCGGCTTTTTTGTTATCCAGCTGCCGAAAACATTTTCCAGTTTATTAAGCATTTCTTCAGTTTTAAAGCTTCCTACAACCGAGATTACTGTATTGTCATTGCGGTAGTGGTTTTTAAAATATTTATAAATCTTATCCGAATTAAAATCACTTATTGTCTCTTCCGTTCCCAGTATAGGATGAGCCAATGAAGAATTTTTCCAAATATGGTACTGCATTATATCTTGAACCCGTTCTTCAGGGTCATCATCGTACATGTTTATCTCTTCATTAATAACATTGCGTTCCTTAATAATTTCTGCTTCATCAAAATTAGAATTTAAAAACATGTCGCTTAATATACTTAACGCCTTATCAAAATGGCTGTCCAAAGTTCTAAAATGATAGCAGGTATATTCCTTTGTGGTATATGCGTTTATTTGCCCGCCTAATTCATCCATATCTTCGGCAATCTGTTTTGAAGTTCTGTTTTTTGTTCCCTTAAAAAGCATGTGCTCTATATAGTGAGAAATACCTTCATGCTCTTTGTCCTCATGAGCCGAACCGTTTTTTACATATATGCCAAAAGCCACACTTTTAACATAAGGCAACTCTTCAAGAACAACTCTAACTCCGTTGGAAAGTGTTTTAAGCTGTATCATTCTGCACCTCCTGTAATTTATACTGTCAATTAAATTTAATTATATTCATAAATATACTTCTCTGAATTCAGTTCGTTTTTCTTTTATTAAAAGACACACATTCTATTGCATCTTTCGGACATACGCTTTTGCATTTGCCGCATCTTATACATTCCAGACTGTTTGGATTTACTGTAGGATTACAACCCATTTTACATACAGATGCACATTTTTTACATTCAACGCACTTATCCTTATCTATTTGATATTTAAAAACAGAAATTGGATTAAATAAAGAATATATCGCCCCAAGCGGACAAACATATTTGCAAAAAGGCCGGTAAATAATAACTGAAAACACAATTAATAAAATCAGAATAAAACACTTCCAGCCATAAAGCAATCCAACGGCACTCTTTAAAGAATCATTTAAAATTACCAAAGGCAGTCCGCCCTCAAGAGTTCCTGCCGGACATATAATCTTGCAAAACCACGGAAATCCCTGACCTATTATATCAGTAATTAAAAGCGGCATAATTACTACAAACACTATAAGAACTATATATTTTAAATACCTCAAAGCTCTATCAAATCTGAATGTGTTTATTTTAATCTTTAACGGTATTTTATTGAGTATGTCCTGAAACAATCCGAAAGGACACAAATATCCGCATACAAAGCGCCCCATTAGTGTTCCTATAATTATAAAAAATCCGGCTATGTAAAAAGAAAACTTATATTCATAGCTACCTATTACAGCCTGAAGCGCTCCTATAGGGCAGGACGCCGCAGCTCCGGGGCATGAATAACAGTTAAGCCCCGGAACACATATATTTTTTATTTTGCCCTGATATATTTTTCCCCTAATAAAGCCTATTAGATAAGCGTTCGTGATTAAAGTCCAAATAAACTGTATAATATGCCGGGATTTATCATTTCCATTTTTAGCCAATGCCTATACACTCCAAACAAATATTAATAGCTTTTTCAAATATAATAATATTTTCACCTCTTAAAATGCCTGCCGAGAGAAATAAAACGCCAATTAAAAGCATAGATACGGTAATTATCCGGCTTTTGTTATTTTTCATTTTACACTTTTCCTTCCAGTTCGTTAAATTCTTCTTCTATCTCGCTTAACCAGCCTTCTTTGTCTTTAGCACCTAATATAGTTTTACCCACCAATTTCCCGTCTTTATCTACAAAAAACGACTCCGGAACTGCTGAAACAGAGCCGGCTTTGTTGCTCCAAATAACATCATCAGGAATTATATTTGTATATGTTACACCAGTTGATTCAATTATCTGCATCGCTTTTTCAAGTTTATTTTCGTTAATGTCACCGGAAGCATTAATATCAAGGCAAATACCAATTATATTAAAACTTTTGCCGCTTTCAGCAAACTCATTTTTAATTTCTTCTAAATGAGGCATCTCTTTTATACAGTATCCGCAGTTTGTTGTCCAAAGATTTACAAGTGTTAAATCATACTCAGAAAATATGTCGCTTTTTACTTCATTTCCATATAAATCAACGGTTTCAAATTCGCCAAGGTAAGATGAAGATTTTTCATCATCCAAAACAGATGCGGCACTTTCTTCGTTTTGTAAATTATCAATATTGCTGTCAAGCCAATTAATCAATTCTTCGTCAAGCCATCCTTTTTCTTCCATTTCCTCAACAGACACCTGTCCGCTGATTAAGGCAAAAGCTCTTTCTTCTACAGAGGGCTTTTCTTCTTTTGCACATCCTGTAAAGGACAGCATCAAAGCTACGGCAGAAATAGTTATTAAAAATTTTTTCATTTAAAATCTCCTTTATGTAATTAAATTTTATAGCTTATTATAACCTATTATATAAATAATCATCAATTATATTTTAATTAACATCGATGAACAATATAAAAAAGCGGTCAAATGACCGCTTAATAATTAACTGTTGCAAAGAACAACTATCTTTTCAGGAGTAGTAAGAACCGGTATACTTTTAGTTGCTGAATTATAAAAAACAACAAGATTGTGTTCGGCTATGCTTCCGTTGAAATACTGACCGTTCTGCAAATAAATGCCAGTATCAGGCGACATATTAATTTGCAGTGTTCCGTCGGAGCTTACAAAATCCGAATCAAAATAATCAACCTTAATTTTTCCGTTGTAACCGGTATTTAAAGGCTCAACAACAACAGCCCTGAATTGAGGAGGGTATATTAGCACTGCCGGAACATTAGTATTATAATAAAATGTTGCCAGCATTCCTTCTCTTAAAGGAATATTTTCAGTAAAATATGTTGATGAATCAACTATAAAATCAGTTACCGAGCCGTCTTTTTTAACTACACTAAAAAGCTTTACACATCCGCCATTGCTGAAGTCAGTTATATTTCTAATTATTCCTGTTACAGGCATAAACATAGGCCATGCTGTATTATTTGTTGGCTCATTTCCCGGATAATACATATTAATCCTCCATAAAGGCTTTTTAACATATAGTATGCTTAAAGTATGAAAATGACACCTACTAATTAAGAAACAAATACAGCCAGTATCGGAATTGTAATTATACACAGCAGAGTCGAAACAAATATAAATTTAGAAGCCAATACAGCATCTGAGCCATACTGCCCAGCAAACAAAGCACAGAACCCGGCTACAGGCATTGAATGACCTATTACAAGGACAGAAAGCACCATATAATCCTTTATAAACATTCTTGCAAAAATAAAAACAAGCACCGGAATAAATATAAGCCTTAAAAACGAAACCGCATAAACACGCCAGTCACCAAAAACAGCTGAAATCTTATTTCCATTAAGCAGCATACCGCAGTAAATCATAGCAAGAGGTGTTGTAACAGAACCAATGCCATTTACAGCATTTCCAATAGACGACGGAAATCTAAGTCCAGTAACAAACATTAATATTCCAATAAATATTGATACATTAATCGGTGTCATAATCAAGTTTTTTAAAGGCAGTTTATTTTCTTTATTTTCACCGTATTTTGAAATTATATATATACCATAGGTATATGCAAATGTAGAAAAGCCTAAATTAGCAAATGCGGCATAAAATAAAGCGTCCTCGCCAAATACAGCACTCATTACCGGCCAGCCCATAAAACAGTGATTAGGAAATACAACAGCAAAAATCCACACACCTAATGATTTTTTGTCAATTTTCAGCAGTTTTCCAGATAAAATACCGATTATAATACTAAAAACATACACAATAAGGCTTATGCCGTATATCAATGCTCCTCTTTTTAACAGCTCTGGAGTATAGCTTGTTTGGAAAGTATTTATAATAAGAGCAGGAAGTGATACACTCATAAGAAATTTTATTAGTCCTGATTCAAATTTTGAATCAACTACATTTGCCCTTCTTATTGCATAGCCAATTATTATATAAATAAACAGAGTTATAAGTTTGTCAGCAACAGTAAAAAAAGCAGTCATATCATACCTCAAAATATATTATTTTTGTAAATATTAGCATATAAAATTTTGTTTTGCAATGAACAAATAAAATAGCACAGAATCTTTAAATAAATAAAAATTCCATGCTATTTTAGTTAAATAATACTCAATTTATTCATTTTCTACAAATACAATTTCGTTGTTAACTTCTTTAGCTGTTATACTGCTTCCTGATTTAAATTTTCCGTCTAAAAATTCCTCAGCAAGCTTATCTTCAACCTTGCTTTGCAGTGCTCTTCTTAAAGGACGTGCGCCATAAGCTTGGTCAAAACCTTCTTTTGCTATAAATTTTATTGCTGAAGTGTCAAATGTTAAATTAAGCGCCATGCTTTCTTCTGCTCTCTTTGAAATATCATCAGCCATAATAAACACTATCTTTTCAATGTCTTCCTCGGTAAGAGTATGGAAAACAATTATGTCATCTATTCTGTTAAGAAATTCGGGCCTGAATGTTTTCTTAACCTCATCCATAACATTCTTTTTCATATCCTCATACTGCTTTTTGCTGTCTTCGTTTTGAACAAAGCCAAGCTTTTTAGGCTCAACAATATTTCTTGCTCCTGCATTTGATGTCATTATAATAACGGTATTTTTAAAATCCACGCTTCTTCCATGGGCATCGGTTATATGTCCGTCATCTAAAACCTGCAAAAGCACATTAAAAACATCCGGTGACGCTTTTTCAATCTCATCAAAAAGCACAACTGAATAAGGCTTCCTGCGTACCTTTTCGCTAAGCTGCCCTCCTTCTTCATAACCAACATATCCAGGTGCTGAGCCTATCATTTTTGATACGCTGTAGTTTTCCATATACTCAGACATATCTATTCTAATCATAGCATTTTCATCGCCAAAAAGCGCCTGGGCAAGAGCCTTTGAAAGCTCGGTTTTTCCTACACCTGTAGGACCAAGGAACAAGAAAGAACCTATAGGTCTTTTTGGGTCTTTAAGTCCTACTCTGCCGCGCCTTACAGCTTTTGCAACAGCATTTACTGCTTCCTCCTGACCTACAACCCTTTTATGCAGTATGTTTTCAAGGTTAAGCAGTCTTTGTGTTTCCTCAAGCTGTATGCTTTTTACAGGTATTCCTGTCCAGCCGGCTATTACATCGGCTATATCATCAGGTGTAACAACTTTTCTTGTTCTGTCATCTTTTGGGTTAAGCTTTTTCTTAAATTCATCAAGCTTTTCTCTAAGCACACACTGTTCCTTTTTAACAGAGGCGGCCTTTTCAAAATCCTCAGTTTTAACGGCCTCCTCTTTTTCTTTTTCAAGTGAACTGATTTTTTCTTCGAGCTCTTTAATTTCAGACGGAGTAGTATATGATTTCAAACGTATTTTAGATGCGGCTTCATCAATTAAATCTATAGCTTTATCCGGCAGGAATCTGTCGTTTATATATCTTATACTCATTTTAACGGCAGCATTAACTGCTTCATCAGTAATTTTAACATTGTGGTGCGCTTCGTATTTATCTCTTAAACAAAGAAGCATTTTAACAGCTTCTTCCTCATTAGGTTCATCAACATTAACAGGCTGGAAACGGCGCTCAAGGGCAGCATCTTTTTCTATATACTTTCTGTATTCCTCCATAGTTGTTGCGCCAATAATCTGTATCTCACCTCTTGAAAGAGAAGGTTTAAGTATGTTTGATGCGTCAATAGCGCCTTCGGCAGCTCCTGCGCCTATTATAGTATGGATTTCGTCAACAAAAAGTATTACGTTTCTGTCCTTTCTAACCTCGTCAATTACATTTTTCATTCTTTCTTCAAACTCGCCCCTGTATTTTGAGCCGGCAACCATTGATGATAAATCGAGGCATATTATTCTTTTGTTTTTCAATGTTTCTGGTATATCGCCTTGAGCAATTTTAGACGCAAGACCTTCTGCTATAGCCGTTTTGCCTACTCCCGGGTCACCTACAAGGCATGGATTGTTTTTGGAACGTCTGCTCAAAATTTGAATAACTCGCTCAATTTCTCTGTCTCTGCCCACAATTGGGTCAAACTTGTTTTCAGATGCAAGCTTGTTAAAATCTCTGCTGTATTTATCCAGTGTAGGTGTCGTAGATTCTTCACCTGAGTCAGAATTCTGCTCCATTCCTACAGCCGATGACTTCTGGCCTTTTTCGCTCTCACCTAAAAGCTCCATTATTTCCTCATAGAGCCTTTGAATATTAACACCTAAAACAACAAGTATCCTGACAGCTATGCAGTCATTTTCGCCTAAAAGCGCAATTAAAATATGCTCCGTACCTATATATCCGCTTCCCATATTCAAAGCAATCTGCACACTTCTGTCAATCACTCTTTTCACTCTTGGAGTGTATCCCTGCGGCACGCCTTTGCCGGTATTTATTCCTATTGTAGATGCTATTTTTTCTGTAATGTCCTTTTTGCTTATTCCCTGGCTTTCAATTGCTTTAGCCGAAACAGAATCGCTTACTTCTGCCAAACCTATCAATATGTGTTCTGTACCTATATAATCATGGCCAAGCTCTGAAGCAGCCTGACTTGCCATATCTATAACTTCCTGAGCTTTGCGCGTAAAACCTATATTCATTATAATCCTCCTTTAAGCAAGCAAACAAAATCCTAGCAAATCAAATAAATGGTATATCAATTATTATTTTGCAGATAAGCTTAAAATTATCCTTTTAAGATATTTTTATAACTAAAGTTTTTATCAGCCACCAAGACTTTCGATTGCTAAAATTTATATAAATTAAAAGACTCACATTGAGCCTTTTAATATTCTGATTATAGCACAAAATATATTTTTGTCACTATCTAAATTTAATGTTTAATAAAAAATATTTTGTAAATAAACCGCAATTTCTGTTGTTATATTACTATAGTCCAAATCTCTTAAATATTTCTCCTTTTGGAGTGCTTTTAATGTCAAAATTTTCTCTGTTATAATTAAATTTTAGACGGCATGACCATAATGCCGTTGAATAATATCCGCGCTTTTTATAAAAAAGACTGTTGTATTTAGTATCGCCGTAAAGTCCATAACCTCTGCTTGAAAACTGAACACGGATTTGATGATGTCTGCCTGTTAAAAGTTTAATTTCAAGCAGTGATAAAAGTCCAAAATCACTGTCGCTTATAGTTTTAACCTTATTATATTCAAGCATTGCCTTCTTTGCGCCTTTTTTATTTTTATCAGATATTAAAGATACATTATTTCTTCCGTCTTTTAAAATATAATCCTCAAAATACCCGCTTTGTGCAATATCTCCGCATACAACAGCATAATAGTATTTTTCCATTTTACCCGATGTTAAATAGTCCGAAAGAGCAGAAGCGGCTTTGCTGTTTTTGGCAAAAAGCACTATTCCCCCTACAGGCCTATCTAAACGGTTTATAATAAAACATTCTTTCTTACATATATTTTCCAAACATGTTTTTAAATCTTCATCGCCTGTTCTGTCAGGCTGTGACGGAACGCCGCATTCTTTTTCAACTGCAATAAAACTCTCGTTTTCGTATAATGTTTTAATCTCCATAACTTAATAACACTCCATTGCGGCTTTTAATAAAAATCTCTGTTTTTCCGTTATCAGTTAAATATATATTTTCGCTTTCATCGCCATTGCTGTTAAATATCACTTTAAATTTTTTGCCGTTTTCAGCACCGCAGCGCCAAACAGGCACTGATACCATCATGTCATATTCATTATTATTAAAAGCAGCTATCATAATGTTTTTTCCGTCAAACCTGCCATAAGAAATAAGTCCAGTACCCTCATTTAAAAACATAACAGAGCCATTTTTAAGAACGCTGTAGTCCTTTCTTATTTTTATAACAGCCTTATGAAATTCTATAAGGTCTTTATCCTCATTTCCCCAAGGATATGTCCTGCGGTTATCCGGGTCAGTCCATCCGGTTAATCCGGCTTCATCTCCGTAATAAACTGTAGGCGCTCCTGGCCATGTCATCTGAAAAAGCACCGCTTCACGGAATATACTTTTATTAATTCCTTCTAACGCACTTATACTTCCATTTGTTGCCACACGGCCTTCCGTCATATTGGTTCTTGTTAAAAATCTTGAATGGTCATGGTTTGAAAGCTGATTCATAGCACTTATAAGTGACTGGTACGGAAGCCTTGCCATAGCCTGAACCATAGCATTAGCAAAGGCAACTCCATTGTTGTACAAATCCCTGTTAAAATAATCGCTGTGCTTTTCCATACCGGTAAAAAAGTAAGAAACAGGTTCCATAAAGGCATCATAATTCATAATGGTATCCCACTGATTGCCTGTAAGCCAAGAAGAAGCGTCACCATAGTGCTCTGCCAGTATAACAGCCTCAGGATTGGTATCCTTTACTCTTTTTCTGAATTTACGCCAGAAATAATGATTAAACCCCTGTGTTTTTCCTAAATCAGCACCAACATCTATTCTCCAGCCGTCAGCAAAATACGGTTTTTTAAGCCATTTTGCCGCTGTATCCATTATATTTTTCATTAATTCATGAGAGTCCTCATAATTCAGCTTAGGATGATTATTAAGCCCCCACCAGCATTCATAGCTTTCATTTTCTGGCCAGCCGTTTTCGTCATGCCATATAAAGTAATTTTTATAGCGGCTTTCTTTGCTGTGAAAAGCACCCATCGACTCAGCGCCGCTTTTGGTATAAATATTTTCTCTGTCAAGCCATTTGTTAAATGCTCCGCAGTGATTAAAAACTCCGTCTAATATTATTTTTATACCATGCTCATGAGCCTTTTTAACAAGCTCGGCAAAAAGCTTATCAGATTCTTCCAAATTTTCCTTATTTGTTGTCCTTATTGTATACCTTTCGGCATTTTCATTTGAATGTTCACCTTTATCCAGTATTCTGCCTTTATCCCGAACAATCCTGCCAATATGCGGGTCAATATGGCTGTAATCCTGAATATCATATTTATGATTGCTTGGTGAAACAAAAATAGGATTAAAATATACTGCCTCAATGCCTAAACTTTTTAAATACGGCAGTTTATCAATTACACCCTGTAAATCTCCGCCGTAAAAATTTCTTACATCATCAGATGAAGGGACTTCGTTCCAGTCTTTTTTAAATACAACCGGTTTACCCAAATACATATATTCGTTTGTTATAACATTGTTGCTTTTATCACCGTCACAGAACCTGTCAACATATATTTGATACATTACGGCACCGTTAATCCATTTAGGAACTTTAAACCCATATATAATTACAAAATCAGCGTACGGCAGTATTTCCTCGCTGACTCCAACTTTTGAATAGTAGAATGTTCTGCCAGCTCGTTCTATTTTAAAGTAATACCTTAATATATCTTCATAGTATTCTAAATCACAAAAATAAAAATCAAAGCTTTGTATGCTTTCAAACTTTTCCATTTTTATTACGTTACTTCCGGCTACAACGTAAACTGTATCTATATCATTTTTAGCTGTTCTTATTTTAACAGTTACTCTATCTCCTTTTTCAGGTGCAGAAGGAAACCTGTAAAAATCTGTTTCATCGCTGAATACCGCAAGTCTGTTTAATTCTGATTCATAACTTTCCAAATTCACCACTCCCGCATAGAGTATATTATTTTAAAACTAAAAATTTGTCAACAAAACGGATTATTATATATTATAAGTTTTATATGCTTATTCAAAAATTCCGTATGTGAAAAAGACAGTCCTTACAGGACTGCCTTTTTCACAAAGAGAAGGTATTTCAAAGTGGGATTGCAGTGTAACTGCTTATTATTTGGGAATCTCCACATACATTATAATACCACAATGTTAATTTTTTGTCTATAACTATTTAAAATTATTTTTAGCTGCTGTAATTTTCTAAAACTCTATTTAAACTATAGTCTCCTACAACAGTAAACCCTTTTTTAAGCCGTTCCTTTTCTATATCGCTTAAACCGTTTGTATCTATAGATGTAATCTCTTTAATTGCACTTTTAATACCGTTTTCCTCGTAATATATTGTAATATATCCGTCTTTTTCACATATAAAATACCTTTGGGAATCCTTTCCGTAAACTGTTTTCCTCATTACTACTTCCTGAGAAGAAAAAGAAACAATGTCCCAATTTGTGTAATATTTAACCATATCATCCAGCGTTAATCCCAGCATAAAATACGGCGGCTCATCTTCTGTAACCTTTGTAGAACCTTCGTCGGCATAATAATACTGATAAACCATTTTAGTAGACGGATTTATTTTATTGCCTGACGCCAAAACTTCCGCATCCTCACTGCCGAGAGCATCTGTATTTTCATCATTGCTGTTTGAAATTAAAGAGTAATTACTTCGTACACGGTTTAAAGCGGTGTAATATCCTACAAAGCCGCATACAATACATAAAACGGCTGTTATACTTATAATTAAACTTTTACGGCTCATAATATATCCCCTTTCAGGGATATTATGGACAAAACATAATATAATTATTCAAATTGCAGTATAACAGGCCGTTTAAAAAACACCTTTGCGGCAATATACCGTAAAGGTGTTTTAATCATAAAAGCGAAAATCTTTCGCATAATGCTGCTATCTTTCTTCCGCCTGGAAGCATGTAAATATCATCTTTAAGTATTCCCTTAATAAAGAGCATTACAAAGAAATACACAGCCATACTTATTATAATCGACACTAAAGTAACTATAGTGTTATTCGGCATAATCATAAATAAACCTTTATATGCACCATAGCATACCCCACCCATAATTAAAGACGCAAAAAGAGGTTTAAATAAAAGGTCTGTAAGTCTAAGGCGCATACGAGTTATTCTTTTAAGTGCTAATAAATTAAGAGATGAAGCTACAGCATAGCAGGCAATAGTAGAAATTACCGCTCCCTTAACATTTACAGCAGGTATTACAATAAGTATATAGTTAAAAAATATTTTAGTTACTGCACCCCAGAACGCATTTATTGCCGGTATACGCACCTTTCCTATTCCCTGAAGAGTACCTGTTACTATCTGAGATAATGCAAGGAAAATAATTGATATAGAACCTATCCTTAAAAGTTCTCCGCCTTCCGGTACGGTAGGGAAAAGCATAAGCAGTATCTGGTCGGCTAAAACAGCCATTCCTATAGCCGCCGGAACAGATATTACCATTGAAATTTTAATTGCAGTATTTATTTTCCGTTCTACAGCACTTCTGTCTTTAAGGGCCATAGAAGCTGCTATATTAGGCACAGCTGCTGTTGCAATAGATGTTGAAATAGCAACAGGCAGTGTTGTAAGAACAACATATTTTCCCTGAAGCTGGCCATATAATACTTCAGCTTCTTTATTTGTAAATGCGCCAGATTCCAAAAGACGTGACATAACCATGGACATATCCACAAGGTTGGTTATGCTGTATATAGCCGTTCCTATTATTATAGGTATGGCCGTTGAAAGCATTATTTTTAAAATAGTTTATGTCGACTTTATTTCATAGCCTTTTACCGGCCTGCGGTTTCGCTTTTTAATACTTTTTGAATTAAGCCAATATACAAAAAGCATAACCAAAAGACCAGCTAAAGCACCTATTCCTGTACCTGCTGTACCACCCGCTGCACTTAAAGCAACTGACTGTTTAATAAATATATAGGCCAACAAAACGCTGAATACCGCATTAAAAATCTGCTCCACAATCTGCGAAAAGGCAGTTGGAACCATATTATTCATGCCTTGAAAATAACCTCTTAAAACAGACATTATGCCAACTATAAATATCGTCGGAGCCAGTGTTAAAAGAGTATAGTAGGCACCGGGTATTTTACAGATCTTAACAGCTATAGGCTCTGCAAACAGCATTAAAAGCACCATAAAAAACAGACCCATAGCCGCCGAAAAAGCAAGAGAAACCTTAAAAACTCTGTGTGCATTTCTGTACTGCTTCAAAGCCAGTCTTTCGGAAACCATTTTTCCAATAGCCGCCGGAAGCCCTGCTGACGAAAGTATAAGCAGGAAATTATAAACCTGATATCCGGCTGAATATATGGCGTTTCCGCTGTCGCCTATAATAGCTGTCATAGGCACTCGGTAAAGAAAACCTATAAAGCGCACTATCATACTTGCCGCAGCAAGTATAGCCGCCTGTTTGATAAAAGAGCCGCCTTTTTTCTTCTCCATGGCACACCTACACCTGTACTATCATAAAAATAATCTTTAAAAGTATCAATCGTTGTTCTCAGCCTGCTGAGCACGGTTTCTGGCTTTCTTTCTCTGCTGAGAATCAAGTATCTTTTTCCTCATTCTAAGGCTTTGAGGTGTAACCTCAACAAGCTCATCATCAGCTATAAACTCAAGACACTGTTCAAGGCTCATTTCAATAGGCGGAACAAGCTTTAAAGCTTCATCAGAAGCCGAAGTACGCATGTTTGTAAGCTGTTTCTTTTTACAAACATTCACTTCCATGTCATCAGCCCTTGAATTTTTGCCTACAATCATACCTGCATAAACTTTAACTCCTGCACCAATAAATAAGCTTCCTCTGTCCTGAGCATTAAAAAGTCCGTAAGCTACAGCGTCACCGCTTTCAAAAGCAATAAGTGAACCCTGTGAGCGTTTTGCTATTTCGCCCTTATACGGCTCATAGTCAGAGAATACAGAATTTATAATACCGTTGCCTTTAGTATCTGTAAGGAACTCGTTTTTATATCCTATAAGACCTCTTGCAGGTATTGAAAATACAAGTCTTGTGTATCCGCCTTTTGATGGATACATATCAGTCATTTCGCCTTTGCGCGAGCCGAGCTTTTCAATAACTGAGCCCACAAATTCCTCCGGTACGTCTATATAAACTTTCTCCATCGGCTCGCATTTTTCGCCGTTGATTTCTTTAAAAAGAACATGCGGCTTAGCAACCTGGAACTCAAATCCTTCACGGCGCATAGTTTCTATAAGTATTGAAAGATGAAGCTCTCCGCGGCCGGAAACCTTAAAAGCTTCTGTTGTTTCAGTATCCTCTACTCTTAAACTTACGTCTGTATTAAGCTCTTTGTAAAGTCTGTCCCTTAAATGTCTGCTTGTTACAAACTTACCTTCTGTTCCGGCAAACGGACTGTCATTTACAGAAAATGTCATAGAAATTGTCGGCTCAGAAATTTTAACAAATGGCAATGGTTCAGGATGCTCGACTGAACAAATTGTATCTCCAATATGAATATCAGAAATTCCTGAAATTGCTACAATAGAGCCAAAAGAAGCTTCTTTAACCTCTACTCTTTCAAGGCCTTCATAAACATAAAGCTTGCTTATTTTAACCTTCTGGTTCTTTTCAGGGTCATGAATATTAACAATAGAACATTCGTCATTTACATGAATAGTACCATTTTCAATTTTTCCTATACCTATTCTTCCAACGTATTCGCTGTAGTCAATAGTTGTAATTAAAGACTGAAGCGGAGCCTCTGCATCGCCTTCTGGAGCTGGTATATGGTTTATAATTGTTTCAAAAAGGCATTTCATATCCTCACCCGGTACATCAGGGTCAAGAGTTGCAACACCGTTTCTTGCAGAAGCAAAAACAAACGGTGAATCAAGCTGTTCATCACTTGCGTCAAGCTCCATAAAAAGCTCAAGAACTTCGTCAACAACTTCTTTGCATCTTGCTTCAGGCCTGTCCATTTTATTTACACACACAACAACAGGAAGGTCAAGCTCAAGAGCTTTTCTTAATACAAATCTTGTCTGAGGCATTGGACCTTCAAATGCGTCAACAACCAATACAACGCCGTTAACCATTTTAAGTACACGCTCAACCTCGCCGCCGAAATCTGCAT
>CALWHR010000129.1 GCA_944380455.1 uncultured Clostridia bacterium | reverse complement strand
CTTTAAGGTCTTCAAAACCAAGAACTTTAACTTCTTTTTCTCTGTAAGCGTCATAAATACCATGAACTGACATATATCTTGGCTCAGCAAGCTCAGAAAGAGCTGTTATAAGGCAAGGAACAGGGAGCTCAAGAATGTGGTATCTGTCCTCAAACTGTCTTTTAACAACAACCTGTTTATCGTCAATGCTGAGGATTTCTTCAGCGTAGCTTACCTGAGGAATTCCAAGGTGCTCAGCAATCTGTGGACCAACCTGTGCTGTATCACCATCGATAGCCTGACGGCCTGTTATAACAAGGTCATAACCTATTTTCTTTAATCCGGCAGCTATAATTGTAGATGTAGCAAATGTATCGGAACCACCGAAAGCTCTGTCTGATAAAAGATAAGCTTCGTCAGCGCCCATAGCAAGAGCCTCTCTTAAAGCAACATCTGCCTGAGGAGGTCCCATAGATACTATAGTAACTGTAGAACCATCATTAAGTCTTTCTTTTATTTCAAGAGCAGCCTCGATACCTGCCTTGTCATCAGGGTTAATTATAGAAGGAACACCGTCTCTAATAAGTGTATTTGTCTTAGGATCAAGCTTAACTTCTGTTGTGTCTGGAACCTGCTTTATGCATACAACAATTTTCATAGTGTGCTAACTCCTTTCGGTTTGTTTAAATTTAATCAAATTTTAAATACTGTTTTAATTATTTAATTTTAAGATGGTTAGCGATAACAATCTTCTGAACTTCACTTGTACCTTCGTAGATTTCAGTAATCTTAGCGTCTCTCATCATTCTTTCAATGTCGTACTCTCTCATATAGCCGTAGCCGCCGAATAACTGAAGGCATCTTCTTGTAGCGTCAGAAGCTGTAGCAGCGCAGAGATATTTGCACTGAGCCGCATATAAACCGTAAGGACGTCCAGCCTCTTTTTCGCAAGCTGCTCTGTAAAGCATAAGCTGAGCTGCATCAATTCTTGTCTTAATATCAGCAAGCTCAAATTTTGTATTCTGGAAAGCAGCAAGGTTTCTGCCGAACTGTTTTCTTTCTTTAACATATTTAACGCAGATGTCATAAGCGCCTTCTGCAATACCAGTAGCAACAGCACCGATAGAAATACGTCCGGCATCAAGAGTTGACATCATAATCTTGAAGCCCTGTCCTTCCTGACCAAGCATGTTTGCAGCAGGAACAACAGCATTTTCAAAAATAAGGTCTGCTGTAGCTGAACCTCTGATACCCATCTTCTTCTCATGTTTACCAAATGAGAAACCAGGTGTACCTTTTTCAATTATAAATGTAGAAATACCATGGTTGCCTTTTGATTTGTCTGTCATTGTGGAAACAATGTAAATATCAGCTTCGCCGGCATTTGTAATGAAGCATTTTGTACCGTTAATTATGTAGTTATCACCATCTCTTACAGCTTTTGTCTGCTGCATTGAGGAGTCAGAGCCTGCGCCTGGCTCAGTAAGAGCGAACGCACCAAGTTTTCTTCCTGAAAGAAGGTCAGGAAGATATTTCTTTTTCTGTTCTTCTGTTCCATACTGGAAGATAGGGAAAACACCAAGTGTAGCATGAGCAGCTACGATTGTTGCTGTTGTAGCGCAAACCTTAGCAAGTTCTTCAACAGCCATTATGTAAGCAAGATAATCTCCGCCCTGTCCTTCGTACTCCTTTGGATAAGGAATACCAAAAAATCCGTATCTTGCAAGCTTTCCAATATTCTCTCTTGGGAATCTTTCTTCTTCATCAATCTCCTGTGCAAGAGGTTTTACTTCGTTCTCAGCAAACTTTCTGTACATTTCTTGCAATAATTTGTGTTCCTTTGATAATGAAAAATCCATTACTCTTTCCTCCTTTATAATATAGAAAAGTGATTTTAATTCATTTTTAAGTACCGATAGACAAACATATTCGTCACGGTAATTGTTTATTCCACACAAGATATATTACCAGTTTGATATTAAAATGTCAAGGTTTTTAAGTTCTTTAATAATTTTGCACAGTATTTTACAAAAATTTAGTAAGATATTACTAAAAAAAATTATAGCCTTTGTCTTTATTTAAATACAATAAATTTATTGTATTTAAATAAGTACTTATTTCAGTTTTTTTACATATAAAGGAGTATATACAAGCTTAGAACCAATCCTTTTGCTTTCCATTAAAGCAATAGATTTAACCTCGAATTCTTTTTCCTCAAAATCAATTTCTTTTTTCAATTCTTCATAACCTTTTTTAAGCTCAGCCTCTCTTGCAAGAGTAATATGCGGACTAAGGCCCTGACGATTTCTGGCAAAGCCTTGCTTTTGCAAGCTTTTTTCAAGCCGCGAGTATGCAATATTTAATATTTTCGATTCCTGAAGTCCAACCCAAACTATACTCTTAAACCCTCTCTTAAAAAATCCTATTCCCCTTAATGTGAGATTAAAACTTTTTATTGAAGAAAGAGCCTCATCCATAGCAAGACATATATTTCCTATTTCTTCTTTATCTACTTCACCTATGAATCTGACTGTTAAATGATAATTGCTTTCGTCTACAAAATTGCCTTTTTTACAGTTTTCTTTTATCCTTAAACTTACAGATTCAATATACTTTTTTACATCTTCGTCAAAATTCACAGCAATAAAAGTTCTCATTGTTACACTCCCCGGTAAAAAAATATTCAGCAAAATTTGTTAATAGACAAACAAAGATTAGTATGCTAAATATTCTGTATACAATATATAATCCAAAAAAGGGCGGTTAATAAAACCACCCTTTTATATTGTTAAGTTCTTATTTTAATAAGCTTAAAGCAGTATTAACTACATTCTCAGATGTAAAGCCGTATTTTTCAAAAAGCTTTCCAGCTGGTGCTGATGCGCCAAAGCCGTGCATTGAAATAACTTTGCCGTCAAGACCAACATATCTGTACCAGCCAAAATCAGAAGCCGCCTCAACAGCAACTCTCTTTCTAACGCTATTAGGAAGAACGCTCTCTTTGTACTCCTCGCTCTGCTCCTCAAATACTTCAAAGCTTGGCATACTTACTGTTCTAACTTTATATCCCTGTTTTGTAAGCTCGTCATAAGCCTTGTAAATAAGTTCTACTTCAGAACCTGTAGCCATAAGTATAATTTCAGGCTCGCCTTCGCAGTCCTGAATAATATACGCACCCTTTAAAGCGCCTTTTCCTGTTTCTTTAAGAAGCGGAAGGTTTTGCCTTGAAAGTATAATACCTGTAGGCTGTTTTCTTGTAAGGGCAAGATACCACGCTGCTGCTGTTTCGTGTGTATCGCATGGGCGGATAACAGTGTATCCAGGCATACTTCTTAAAGCCGCCAAATGCTCAATAGGCTGATGAGTAGGTCCATCCTCTCCAACACCTATTGAATCATGAGTAAGTATGCTTATAACAGGCTGTTCCATAAGAGCAGAAAGTCTCATACCTGCTTTCATATAATCGCTGAATACAAAGAAGCCTGCAATATACGGTCTTAAACCGCCGTGAAGTGACATCGCATTTGCCATAGCTGTCATGGCAAATTCTCTTATACCAAAGTGAATGTTGCTTCCGGCAGGATTTTCAGGTGAATAATATTCTCTGTCTTTCATAACCGATTTGTTTGAAGGACCAAGGTCTGCTGAACCGCCAAAAAGGTTAGGAACCAATTTGGAGAGCTTATTAAGAACCTTTTCAGATGATGCTCTTGTAGCTAAATCTCCTTCATAAGTCCAGAAATCCTCATTATTTAATAAATCAGGAAGCTTGTTCTCAAAATATATGCTCCATTGCTGAGCCATATCAGGATACTCAGCGCAGTACTTATCAAACATATCTTTCCAATTGTCTTCTGCTTCAGTTCCTTTTGCAATTATACTGTCGCGGTTTTTGTAAACCTCATCAGGCACATAAAATTCCTCTGTATACTCCCAGCCAAGATTTTTCTTAGCAAGAGCAATTTCCTCAACACCTAAAGGCTCACCGTGAGCTGAAGCCTTGCCTTCTTTGTTAGGTGCACCAAAACCTATTTTTGTCTTAATCTCAATTAAAGTAGGTTTTTTCTTTTCAGCTTTAGCCTCTTTAATAGCCTTGTCAATAGCTTCAATATCGTTTCCGTCTTCTACAAGTATTGTCTGCCAGTTGTATGCTTCAAATCTTTTTCTTACGTTTTCTTTAAAAGCTGTTTCAGTATTGCCTTCTATTGTAATGTTGTTTGAGTCGTAAAGTACAATAAGTTTGCCAAGTTCAAGAGTACCGGCTAAAGAAGCCGCCTCAGCGCTTACGCCTTCCATTAAACAGCCGTCGCCGCAGAGAGCGTAGGTATAGTGGTCAACTACATTATATCCCGGTTTGTTGAATACTCCTGCCAAATGGCTTTCTGCCAAAGCAAAACCAACGGCGTTTGCAATACCCTGTCCTAAAGGACCTGTTGTTGTTTCAATACCCTTTGCTGCACCATATTCAGGATGTCCCGGTGTGTTGCTGCCAAGCTGTCTGAAATTTTTTAAATCCTCAATAGTTGTGCCGTAGCCGAATACATGCAGAAGCGAATATAAAAGTGCCGAGCCATGGCCTGCCGAAAGCACAAATCTGTCACGGTCAACCCAGTCAGGGTTTAACGGATTGTGCTTCATTTCCTTAGCCCATAATGTATATGCCGCAGGAGCTGCACCCATAGGAAGTCCAGGGTGTCCGCTTTTGGCTTTCTGGATAGCCTCAACGCTTAAAAATCTTAATGTGTTTATAGTAAGCTGGTCTGTGTTCATTTTAAGACTCCTCCTAAATTATTTCAAAAGCTGGCTTTTAACAAAGTCTTTAATATCAGTCTTTTCAATTACATTTTTATGTCTAACTGGCCTGTTTTCTATTCCGTCTATAGGCGCAGGTATTTTTACACCGGAAACTTCCTGAAGTTTATTCATAAGTCTGAAGAAATCCATATCCTCATACATGCTGTCAATTGAAACAAGAACGTCTTTTGTAAATTTATACGGACTTGCTGTTGATACAATAACAGTAGGTGTATTGTCCCCTGTTTCTTTTTTATATTTCTCATAAGAAGCATAAGCAACGGCAGTATGTGTATCCATAACATAACCGTTTTTCTCGAACATTTCTTTAATAGCCGCTGATGTTTCGTTTTCATCGGCACAGTATCCTTTAATTATACCGCCTGTAAGGTCAAGGGAGTACTTGCCGAATTTTGAAAGGTCTGCCATAAGCTCTTTTGTCTTTTCCTGTGAAGCAGATAAGCAGAGAAGCCTTTCAAGATTGCTTGATACAAGTATGTCCATAGAAGGTGACTTTGTAACATGAAATTCCCTGTTCTTATTGTAAACTCCTGTTGTAAAGAAGTCTGTAAGTACATTGTTAATGTTGGAAGCGCATATAAATGTTTTAACCGGAAGCCCCATTTTTTTAGCAAAGTATCCGGCAAGTATGTTTCCAAAGTTTCCTGTAGGAACAGTTACATTAATCTCATCACCAAGTTTAATTTCGCCGTTCTGTGCCATTTTAAGATAAGCCTGGAAATAATAAACCACCTGTGGAACAAGACGGCCTATATTTATGGAGTTAGCTGATGAGAATATAAAACCTTTTTCATCAAGCTCTTTTTTAAGCTCGCTGTCGGTAAATATTGTTTTAACGGCTGTCTGTGCATCATCGAAATTGCCGTGTATACCAACAACACAAGTGTTTTCACCTTCCTGAGTTACCATCTGAAGCTTCTGAACAGGGCTTACACCGTCTTCAGGGAAGAAAACTATAATCCTTATTCCCTCAACACCTGCAAAGCCTTCAAGAGCCGCCTTTCCTGTATCGCCGCTTGTAGCTGTAAGTATAACAATCTCTTTGTCTATTCCGTTCTTTTTAGCAGCTGTTTTCATTAAATACGGAAGTATAGAAAGAGCCATGTCTTTAAACGCTATTGTTTTCCCGTGGAAAAGCTCCAGTATTGAGACATCGCCTTTTTTAACAACAGGTGCAATTTCCGGTGTGTCAAATTTTTCGTCATAAGCACCGTTAATGCAGTACCTAAGCTCCTCTTCTGTAAAGTCTGTGAGATAAAGCTTTAAAATCTCATAAGCCAAGTCCCTGTAGTTAAACTTTGAAAGCTCCTCAAGGGATTTGTCAATCTGCGGTATCTTATCAGGTATAAAAAGGCCGCCGTCATCGCAAATGCCTTTTAATATCGCCTGACTTGCAGTAGCTGTAATATTTTTGTCTCTTGTGCCAACATACATAAGGTTTTTCATAAGTCAACCATTCCTTTTCAGTAATCAATAAGTAATAGTTTTTTTATAACGCTTTTAATACACTATAAAAGTTTTTAAAACACCTCTATAACGCTTTATATTGTTACATTATATAGTAATTTTGTCAATTAAAAAAGGCGAATTTAAAATGTTGTGCCGTTTTTTAACAATTTAAAGCAAAATTTCGATTTTAATAAGTCAAAAACAGTAAAATACTTTCTATTTTCTTCTGTTTTTTATTCCGGTCTTATCCTTTTGCACTTTTTGACTCTTTGAACGCTGTGTTTCTTTGTTAAAACCGCCTTTTTTGCCTTTTGCTTTTGAGGAAATTTCAGCTTTTTTCTTTTCCGAAGAAAGCTTTCTCGGTCTTATAAGGCATTTGTCGTCAAAACCAACTAAATCCATTCTGTGAGCCTTTTGCAGTGCTTCCATAACTAAATCAAAGTTTTCCGGGTTTCTGTACTGCATAAGTGCCCTCTGCATGGCTTTTTCATGCGGTGTTTTAGGCACATATACATTTTCGCCTGTCCTTGGGTCTTTTTCCGTGTAATACATACAAGTTGAAAGCGTTCCCGGCGTAGGATAAAAGTCCTGAACCTGCTCCGGATTGTGCCCTATATCCCTTAAATACTCCGCCAGTTTAATAGCCGCTTTTAAATCGCTTCCCGGGTGACTGCTCATAAGATACGGCACAAGGAACTGATTTTTCCCCAGCTCGCTGTTTATTCTTGCATACTTGTTTACAAACCTGTCGTAAACATCACGGGTAGGCTTTCCCATTTTGTTAAGAACCTCAGGCACTACATGCTCCGGCGCAACTTTAAGCTGTCCGCTTATGTGGTACTTACAAAGCTCTCTAAAAAATGTGTCGTCCCTGTCATAAATCAAATAATCGTAACGAATACCGGAGCGAATAAACACTTTTTTAACACCTTTAAGCTCCCGTAATTTTCTTAAAAGCGAAACGTAATCCTTGTGACTTACTTCCAAATTTTCACAGGCTTTAGGCCAAAGACACTGCTTATTTTTGCATGCCCCAGCTTTAAGCTGTTTTTTACATGCCGGAATCCTGAAATTAGCTGTAGGCCCGCCTACATCGTGTATATATCCCTTAAAGTCCTTGTCGGCAATTATTTTTTCAGCCTCAGAAATTATAGACTCATGGCTTCTTGCAGAAATCACTCTGCCCTGATGAAAGGCCAATGCACAGAAATTGCAGTTTCCAAAGCACCCTCTGCTGCTTGTAATACTGAATTTTACCTCTTTAATAGCCGGTATTCCGCCGTATTTTTCATATATCGGGTGATATGTTCTCATGTAATCCAGCGCATAAACATCGTCCATTTCCTGAGTCGTAAGAGGTTTTTCAGGCGGGTTCTGCACCACAAAAAACTCGTTATACTTTTCTACAAGTGTTTTAGCCGTAACGGCGTCTGTATTCTGGTACTGAATCATAAAGCTTTCGGCATACTTTTCTTTGGACTCCTTAACTTCGTTAAAGTCAGGCAGGCGTATGCTGTCATAAGCCCTGCTTTCGTCTTTTGTTTTGTATACCGTACCTCTTATAAATGTAATTTCACTTACAGGTATACCACTTTCAAGGGCTTCCGCAACCTCTATAATCTGTTTTTCGCCCATTCCGTAGAGCAGCAAATCCGCACCGGAATCCAGCAGTATGGAGCGGCGTACCTTGTTGTCCCAGTAATCATAGTGTGAAAGACGCCTTAAACTTGCCTCAATGCCGCCTATAATAATAGGTGTATTTTTGTATATCTCTCGTATTTTGTTGCAGTATACAATATCCGCCCTGTCCGGCCTTAACCCAGCCTTTCCGCCTGGTGAATATAAATCAGCAGTACGCCGTTTTTTCGCCACAGTGTAATGATTTACCATTGAGTCAATGTTTCCGCTGCTTACAAGAAACGCCAATTTCGGTTCTCCGAAAACATTAAAGCTTTCGGCATTTTTCCAGTCAGGCTGCGGCAGAAAGCAAACCTTAAATCCGGCTCTTTCCAGCAAACGGCAAATAATAGCCGCGCCGAATGATGGGTGGTCAACATAGGCATCACCGCATACATAAACAAAGTCTGGTCTGTTCCAGCCACGTTCTTTCATTTCTTTATATGTTACAGGCAAAAAATCCATTTATTCCCACCTCCAGCCGGCGGCATACTTATTTTTAAGGCGGCCTTTCTGACATTTAGCCCAGCCCAAAGGATAACCTTGGGCACAGACTAAAGTCCAGCCGTCTTTCCCGTCAAACTCAACTGTTTCGCCTTTTAAATATCTTATAATACGCTCGTCATCTTTTTCAAAATCCGCCGTCAGTTTGGCGTTTTCTTTTTTAAGTGCCATTGCCAAAGCCTGAGAAGGCTCAAAACGTCCTTTTTTAATTTCTCCCAGTAAAAGACCGCTTCTTAAAACCCTAAGACCTTTTAATTCCGGCGTATTTTCAGGCAGTAAATACACATCGGAGTTTACAACCTTGTAAATACCGCTCAAATCAACATTCAAGTTTTCTTTTATAAAATCATGAGCCGGAGAGATTTCTTTTTCACTTGCGGTTTTTTCAAATTTTATCTCTTTAGTTTCGCCGTCGTTTTTTGTAAGAAGTGATATAAAGTGTCCCTCTCCTTTTTGCTTATGTGGCCATATGCGTCCGCAGTATATAAGTTCCTTTTCATTTCTTAAAGACCATTCCGGTCTGCCGCTGTCAAAACCAAATTTCTCACTTATTGGCACAAGTGAAAAATCGCTGTTTTCATTTAAAAAATCGCTTATTACCCTTTCGTCCTCGTCAGGTGAAAATGTGCATGTGGAATAAACCATATATCCGCCGTTTTTAAGCATTTTAGCGGCGCTTTTAAGTATCTGCCTTTGGGTTTTTTCGCAAAATTCAATCATTTCTTCGTTGTAAGTTTTAATTAAATCCGGCTTTTTGCGGAACATACCCTCTCCTGAGCAAGGTGCGTCTACCAGTATACAGTCAAAATACCCTTCAAACCTTTCGGCCAGCTTTTCAGGGCTTTCACTTAAAACAATACAGTTTTCAACACCAAAAAGCTCGATATTTTTAACAATAGCTTTTGCCCTTCCGGCGCTTATGTCGTTTGAAAACAAAATTCCCGTTCCGTTAAGCTTTGCGGCTATTTGTGTTGTTTTTCCTCCCGGAGCAGCGCATAAATCCAAAACTCTGTCGTTTTCTTTAACAGGCAGAACAGCTGCCGCTGACATAGCACTTGGCTCTTGAATATAGTAAAGTCCGGCATGGTACAAATAATTTTTAGCTGGTCTTTGGCTGTCGTTACAATAAAAGCCTTCATCACACCATTTTACAGACTCTAAATCAAAAATACCTTTTTTCTTAAATTCCTCAGGCTTTATTTTAAGAGAATTAATCCTTATTCCGCTTTGTGCTTCACTTTCAAAAGACTTTATGTAATCCTCATACTCGTCTTTTAAAACCTGTTTCATTTTTTCTTTATAAAATAAAGGAAGCTCCATATTTTCCTCCAAAACTAATTTTATTAACCGTTAAATTATATGTTACTTTAAAAAACAGCTCTTTTCAATAAGAAAATACCTTTACAAAACCACTGTATAACAATAAAATATCATTGACTAAACTATAAGGAGTGGTATTTTTGTCAAAACAGGTATGGAAAGCCGGAACGCTTGTTTATCCTGCACCAGTTGTAATGGTAAGCTGCGGCACATTAAACGGAATTAAAAATATAATAACCGCAGCGTGGACAGGCACCGTAAACACAAACCCGGCTATGACTTATATCTCACTGCGGCCTGAAAGATATTCATATAACATAATAAAAGAAAGCGGCGAGTTTGTTATAAACCTTACAACTAAAAAACTTGTTAAAGCCTGCGACTTCTGCGGAGTAAAAAGCGGTGCTGATGTGGATAAATTTTCTCAAATGAATTTAACTGCCGCACCCAGCTCCAAATTATCAGCTCCAATTATATACGAAAGCCCTGTAAATATAGAATGTAAGGTAAAGGAAATAATACCACTTGGTTCACACCATATGTTTTTAGCTGAAGTTGTAGCAGTTGATGTAAGCGATGAATATTTTGACAAAACAGGGAAATTCCATTTTAATAAATCGAACCCTGTCTGCTACTCTCATGGCGAATATTTTGCTCTTGGTGAAAAGTTAGGGTCTTTTGGCTATTCCATAAGAAAAAAGCCTCCTGAAAATAAGCCGAAAAAATATTCTTCAAAAAACAAATCAAAGACAAAAAGAAAATAAAAAAACACGTATCTTTTAGGCATAACCGAAAGATACGTGTTTTTTACACAAATTAAAAGCTTACTCAGCCAAGGCAACCTTCGGGTCAATGGCTGTGTCGTTTTCAAGTACGGCAAAATTCAAATGTTCTCCTAAAGCAACACTGTATTTAGTAGGTGCAGCAACAGTTCCTATAATATCTCCTGCTTTTACAATATCGCCCTGACTTACGGCAGTATCCTCACTAAGCTGGCCGTATGTAGTGCGCCAGCCGTTTGAGTGAAAAACAGTAACAGTATATCCGTTTTCATCATCATAAGCCACACTTTCAACTGTACCGTCAGCAGATGCCTTTACAGGTGTACCCTGTGTGGCAGAAATGCAGATACAGTCGTTTGTTCTGTACTGGTCAAGAGTGGCGTCGTATACAAGTGCATCAGAACTAAAATCCATTACAATATCACCTTCAAGGGGCCAACTGAAAACAGGCTTGCTATCAGGTGTATCAGCTAAAGCAAATTCCTCATTATCCAAATCCGCATAAGCAGACTCATTGTTTGAAGTGTCTTCTTTTTTTATATTGTTTGAATTATTTGTTGTGTCATTTGTTTTAGCATCTGTTTTTAAATCTTCTGTACTTTCCTGAGTTTTATTTTCGCTCTTGTCTGGGTCTTCTGCTGCGTCATCACTTACTTTATCCAAGTCCTCATAATAATTTTTTACATTGCTGGCGTCATCCGGATTTTTATAATCAACGCCGTTTGGATTGGCATTTTTGTTCACATCAACCATCTGTGTCTGGTTTTCAGCATCTAAAAGCGCCGCCTCGTTTTGAGCCTTAATCCTCTCATTTTCTTTTTTGGCACTCATGCTGCCGGCTATACCGGCGCCTAAAGCAACCACAAGCACAAGGCAGGAAAATATTGCCGTGTACTTCTTTCTTTTACCCATAATCAACACCTCCGAAAGTATTATTAACCTTAAAAGCGCTGATTATACATTGAGTAAAATTCTTTTATATTTTAATTATTTATTTTCGTAACCATTTTCAAAGCTTATATCCGTGTAGTAATATTCCAGTATCTCTTTGTAACCTTTTCCTTCCTGCGCCAAAGCATTAGCGCCGTACTGGCTCATTCCTGCTCCGTGACCGTAGCCTTTTGTAGTAAATATAACATTTTCACCGCTTTGGGTAATTGTAAAATCACTGCTTCTTAAACCTAAAATCTCCCTGACCTGACGGCCGGTAAATACCACATTGCCTATCTGTATTGTCTGTATGTACCCCGCCTCGCTGCGCTCAATAACCTGAGTTTGAGAAGCAAATCCGCCCTTTGCAACAGATAATTCCGGTTTTTGTGCCTGTAGTTTTGAAATCACTTCTTCCTCAGTCATTACAGTCTGAGCTGTATAATCTTCTGCTGTTGTATCCATAGGGCTTTCAACACTTTGTAAATACGGCTCATCATTTTCCCATACATTTTCAGCAGTTTCCGTTTTGCCGCTGCTTATGGCATGAAACGCCGCCAGTATAGGTTCACCGTTATAAACCATTATCTCACCTTTTGTTTCATCTACAGCAGATTTAATTTTATTGTAGTATGTATCAAAATTACTGCCCCATTTTTCCTGCATTTCCTCAACAGTATTATACGCCTGTCCGCCGCTTTTAATTAAGTCATCTACAGTATTGCCGTTTTGTAGGCTTCTTGCGGCATAAGTCCTTGCGGCAACTGCCTGTGCCTTTAAGGCTTCCTGCTCGTATAAAGCCGGCATTTCCGCCGCCACAACACCTACTATATATTCCTCAAACTCGTCCTCGTTTTCAATTACAGCACTTTGTCCGCTGTTTTGAGAAGTTTGGGAATTTAGGTCTGTGCTTTGCTGAAATTCACCGCCGTTTTCAGTTATTACCTGAGCGTTTTTAACTGTACTTTCATGGCTTTTTGAAAAAACACTGTTTACAGCTGCCGGAGCAAAAGCCATTGAAAAAACCACAGCCGCCGAAAAAAATAAAACTGACCTTTTCATATCCTCACCTAATAGAGTATATGTTAAAAGTCGGTTTATAATGCGGACAAACATATAAAAAACCGTGTACTTTTCAGCACACGGTTTTAAATCAATCCTCTATAAAATGATATTTGTGGAAACCCTTTTGTTTTTCCATCTCGTCAACAAGCTTTTCCATTTCCTCGGCGGCTCTTTTGGCGTCCTCAATTTCACCAAGTGAATAGCAGTTGCCGCACTGAAGCTCGTTTTTAGCCGGAACTTCGTTCATGCTTTCAACATACTGGCATGATTTTTTCAGTACATCAAAGAACATATCAAAATATTTTTCCTTATCGTCCTCGGTAGTGTTTAAAACAAGATAATATCCTGTTTGACAGCCCATAGGTCCAAAATATGCAACAGCAATATTTTCTGTTTCTTCTGTAATATTTCTTACTGCTGTAGCAAAACAATGCTCAAAAGTATGAAGCTCACAGTTTGAAATAATTTCTTCTTTATATGGCACTCGCATTCTTAAATCAAGAGTAACGGTATAAACACCGCCCATTGAGTCTATTCTTGAAAGATAAATGCCTCTTGTAAGCTTGCTGTGGTCTACGTTAAATGAAACGCTGTTTTTAATCTTCACTTAACTCATCTGCCCTTCCATCATCTAACGCTCTCATTGCGTTAAGAGTTTCTCTTTCTAATTCCTCGTCGGTAATAACAGTAACACGGCCTTCGTTATACTGCTCATTAACCCAGTTATATACCACCTCAACAACAGGGTCGTTTTTATGAACGCAGGCTTCGCCTTTAAGGTGGAAATTTGTATTAATCCAGTGCGCTATGCCTGATGTACCAGATGTATTGCTTATTGCAATTTTAACAGGCCTGTTAAGGAATTTATCAGTATCAAAAATATTATAAATTTCTTCATTTTTAAGTATTCCGTCGGCATGTATTCCAGCTCTTGTAACATTAAAGTTACGTCCAACAAAAGGAGTCATTGGCGGAATGGTGTAGTGAAGTTCTTTTTCAAAATACTCAGCTATTTCTGTGATAACCGTTGTATCCATGCCGTCAAGAGTACCTTTAAGCTGTGCGTACTCAAATACCATAGCCTCAAGAGGTGTGTTTCCTGTTCTTTCGCCAATGCCTAAAAGGGCACAGTTTACACTGCTTGCTCCGTAAAGCCATGCGTATGTGGCATTATTAACAGCGCGGTAAAAATCGTTGTGTCCGTGCCACTCTATAAGCTCACTTGGAACACCGGCATGGTGATTAAGACCGTATATAATACCCGGTACACTTCTTGGAAGAACACAGCCAGGATATGTAACACCATATCCTAATGTATCGCAGGCACGAATTTTAATAGGTACTCCTGTATCTTCAGAAAGCTCCATAAGCGCTGCTGCAAAAGGCACAACAAAACCGTAAAAGTCCGCTCTTGTAATATCCTCAAAATGACATCTTGGTTTAACACCAGTTTCTATACACTCACGCACAACACCAAGGTAGTGGTCAAGAGCCTGATGTCTGGTCATGTGCATTTTATGGAATATATGATAGTCGGAACAGCTTACAAGTATACCGGTTTCCTTTAAACCAATATCTCTAACTAACTGGAAGTCTTTTTTAGACGCTCTTATCCAGCTTGTAATTTCAGGGAATTTGTATCCTTTTTCAAGGCATTTATAAACAGCGTCTCTGTCCTTTTTAGTATAAAGGAAAAACTCACTCATTCTTACAATTCCCTTTGGCCCGGAAAGCTTATGAAGCAAATCAAAAATATGTGTCATCTGCTTTACAGTATACGGCTCGCGTGACTGCTGTCCGTCCCTGAAAGTAGTATCTGTTATCCAAAAATTCTCCGGTACGTCCATAGGCACCAATCGTCTGTTAAATACAACTCTTGGTATATCTTCATACGAAAAGAAGTCCCTGTAGAGATTAGGCTCCCTGACATCTTCAAGAGGATAAGCCTGCCCTGTGCTTTCAAGCAAGTTGGTCTTTTTATTATATTCAAACATTAATCTTCCTCCTGTCTTAAAATTTATATTTATAATTAAATCTAATCAATTATACTGCGCTAATTATTCTATTTTAAACTATAGCGCTTTACTGCGTCAAGTAAGTGGAAAAAATTCGGCATTTGAAATAATTTTTACTGGCGGACAAATGTCTTTCAGATAAAAAATATACAAAAAAATACTGTATTAATTCATTATATAATGTCATAAATAGACTTTTTAGCTAATAGTTATATTACAGCAGAAAAACTAATAAGGAGGAATATATATGCTTTTAACAAAAAGAGCACCTGTATCGGAGGTTTTTACATATAAAAAACTTAACCCTCACTCTAAAAAAATTACATCCGAAAGCATTTCTAAACCAAACCATCAAATAAATAATGGAAAAAGCAATCTTCTTAAAGCCATGCTTTGCGTAAGTATCTTAAAATCTAATTTTAACAGTGCAGATGCAGAATAAATAAAAAGCCGTAAATCAGTTTAGCTGTTTTACGGCTTTTTATTACAGTTGCTTTTCAGTTAAAATCTGAACCCAAATCCTCTTGCGGCCTGAAGAATTTTTTCAGCAGTTTCTCGCTCGTTTTTATCCATGCTGTCTGTAACACAGCTGATTATCGCTCTTTTCTGCTCAGATGTAAGTGCACCTTCATTTTCAAGCAATGGTATATATTTGGCAAATATCAGTATAATACCGCTTTGGTCTCGTCCTTCGCATTGACTTAAAGCTTCGGCAAGTATCTCTTTTTGCGAAGAGGATAAAGCAGAAAATTCATTTTTACACAGCAATTCTTCTATCTTTTTCAATTTATTTTACCTCCCGTTAATCATTCCAGAGCGGCCTAATGTGCTTAAAACATACAAAGTATTAAACATCTGCTTTTCGTTAGGCGAAAGGTCCGACTGCGCAGCTTCAATAAACTTTTTTGCATCAAATTTCTCTCCGGAATCCTGCGCAATTATAGCTCTGTTTTCCATATTAAATCCTGCTATTTCCATAATCTTAATAACTGCATAAACCTGCCTTTTCATATCCCCGGTTATGTACGGCATTACATTGCTTAATGTCTTAATCTGCCGTTTAAGCCTGTTTTCAGGCACAATGCTTTTGCTCTCGGCCTTAACGGGTTTCGATTCATTTTTAGGAGAGCCAAGAATACTGCTTAAAGCCATTATTTTTTCAATATCATTTGCATCCAATTAAATCACCTCTGTTAAATTTTATTTAGAACCAAATGAAAATAGTACACAGCTTAAACATATTTTTGGTTTTCGCCTTTCTTTAAGGCCTTTATGGCCATATCAACAGCTGCTAAAATAACTTCTCTGCACCCGTTTTCATAATATGCCTCAAGCTTGGAGCAGTTTACGGTTGAAAACCTCTCCATAAAGTCCATTATAATTTTAAGGCGTATTTTATCAGCATTAACACCTTTTGCCGCAAGGCATGCCCCTGCTGCAGCGCCTAATACAGCGCCGCACGTACCCCCAACTCCAAGTCCGTCGCCAAAACCAGAAAGAAGCATTAAATCCCTTTCGCTTATATTTACTCCAGCTTTCGCGCAAAACTCATAAGCACTCAGCTGACAGCAGTTTAAATTATTTGTGTCACACAAAATAAAAACACCTCCCGTTTATATAATATTTAAGAAAGGTGTTTTTATTTCATTTTTATTTAAATTTAATTAAGTTAACATTCAGCATTCTCAGTAGTCAGTCTTGCAGCAACAGGCCTGTATTTTTTGCTTGACCATCTTTTTTCCTGGCTCTTAATCCAGCCAAAAGCTATAAATGTAAATATTAAGCCAACAACAAAAGATACTATTTCCCGTCCAACGGCCTGCTGCATACCGCCTAAAAAGTAACCAATGCCAATGCCTGCCATAAATGCCAGAAACGGTATGCCGTACATAATAAGAACAGCCTTTACAAAACCTTCCGGTGACATTTCAACTTCCACCCAGTCATCAACCTGTGCGCCGCATATATTTTCGGCCTCAATAAACATATCTTTTTCAGCCATACCGGCAATACATGCCCTGCATTTTGCACAGGCCTCCTGGCGTGTCATTTTAATTATAGCCAGGTTATTGTCCTTTAATCCTATAACAACACCTTTTTCAGCCATGTTTTATCCTCCTGTAAATCACTTGCCAATTAAATCCCTGATAACCTTTGACGCTATTAAAAGTCCGGCGCAAGACGGCACAAAAGCACAGCTTGCAGCTGTTTTTTTCCTGCTTTCATGCGAGTCAATATTAAATGCCGGCTTTATTGGCTCCTCTTTTGAATAAACTACATTAAGTTTTTTTATTCCGCGTTTTTTAAGCTCATGGCGCATTACCTTAGCTAATGGACATACGGAAGTTTTATAAATATCGGTAATTTCAAGCTTTGCAGGGTCTAACTTATTACCTGTACCCATAGCCGAAATAACCGGTATGCCCAAAGAGTCAGCCTTTGTTATTATGTCAATTTTGGCGCTTACGATATCAATTGCATCTACTATATAATCAATTCCTGATTTAATTATATCATCATTAGGCGGCAAATAAAAGACGGTATGTTTTTCAACAGCCGCTTCAGGGTTAATGTCCTTTATACGGTGCTCCATAACATCAGTTTTGAATTGTCCGATAGTTGAATTTAACGCTAAAATTTGACGGTTTATATTTGTTATGTCAATTTTGTCATTATCCACAAGTATAATATGCCCTACACCGCTTCTGGCAATAGCCTCCGCAGCAAAGCCACCTACTCCGCCCAAGCCGAATATTAAAACAGTGCTTTCTTTAAGTTTTTTAAGCTTTTCGTCACCAATGAGCATTCTTGTCCTTAATAAACTCTCGTCCATGCCGCTCTCCTTAACATAAAATATCCCGTCACATTACTATACCACATTTTTATTGAAATTCAAGAACTGAACTTCTTTTTCATATAAATCCTGTCAAATTTCTTTTTAATAAAAGCAGTGACAGGCACAGCAATAATCATTCCGGGTATTCCGAACATAGAACCAAAAACAGAAAGCGATATTATAACAAGCACCGGGTGGAGTTTTACTCTGCTTCCTATTAATTTAGGCACAATAACCATTGCGTCTATCTGCTGTAAAATAATAATAAGTATTGCGGCATAAAGCGCCTTAACGGGTGTACCCTGCGCCGCTGCTGCGGCAACGGACAAAATAAAAGCCGCTATTGAGCCAATATAAGGAATAAGATTTGCTATTCCAGAAATTATGCCTATTATAATAAAATACCGTATACCCAAAAAATACATGGCAATGCTTACCATAACAGCCATTATAACCGCATCTGTAATCTGGCCTGACACATATCCCGAAAATATATCGTTTATGTCTTCAAAACCGTTTTTCAGGCTTTCATAAATCTTTTTTGGCAGAAAAACACCGGCTGTTTCGTTAAGCCTGAATAAAAGCCTGTCTTTTTCGGCTAAAAAATAAAAAGCCGCCACAAGACCTATGCCCAAATCAAGGAGTTTGCCACCGATAGATGTAACTGATACAGCAGCTGAAAATACAAACCTCTGCGACAGTGCCGAAAACCTCTCTATAATACCGTTAAACACCATATCTGTATTTGAAAACAATCCTGTATCATCAAGTATGTTTTTTATGCCAAAAAGCAAGTCTTTCATATCAAGTACAAAATCCTCTATAACAGCCGAAAGGTCACCAACCTCCTGCGGCCCAAAGCTTTTTATTGTAAGGCGTACAGCGGCAGCTATAAGCAGGAAAATCAAAGCATAGGTAACTGCCGTTCCTCTTATCCTTTTGTTAAAGGCACCTTTCTGCTTTGTTTTAATAAATCCCCTTGTTTCGTTTTGGAAAAAATCCACAGCCGGATCAAGTATAAATGATGCGGCAAGGGCTATATAAACCGGTGTAAAAAGGCCTATAAGCCAAAAAAGACCGTGGCACAGGGTTTTAAATATCACGTCAATGTTGTTCATAATCAAAAACGCGGCGCTTACAAAAACAGCCGTAGCCGCTGTAAAAAGCGCTATTTCAAAATACCTGCCATGCCATGGTCTTTTCATCAATTAATCACCCTTTTATTTAAGTCTTTTTAATATTTCAGTTAAATACCTGTATATTCTTTCAACCGACGGTATGCTGAGTTTTTCTTCTGTTGTGTGTACACCGCTCATATCCGGACCAATGGAAGCCATATCCATTTCAGGCAGTACGCCTGCAAAAAGTCCGCATTCAAGACCAGCATGTATGGCGTTTACTTTAGGTTCACAATTAAATAAATCTTTAAAAGTTTCAACCATTACATCTCTTAAAGGAGAGTTGTCTTTATACTCCCAAGCCGGATATTTTCCCCTTAATTCAATCTGAGCACCTAAAATACGGCTTATGGCCTTAAACTGCTCCTCTATTACGTCGCGTCTTGAAATAACGGAGCTTCTTGGAGCTGAAACGACAGTTATCTTATCCTCAAATGAGCGCAGTACGCCTATATTAACAGAGCTTTCCACAAGACCCGGCATTTTGGAGCTCATAGTCATTACACCATACGGCATAATGTTAAGCATGTCCACAGCCTTGTTAAATGTGCTTTCTGACATAACAAATTCCGGCGCGCCGCTGAAATCGCTTAATTTAACGCTTATTCCGTATTCCTCTTTTGAATATTCATCAGCAAATGTCTTTTCAAAACTGCTTAATATTTCTTTTATTTTTACCTCATTTTCAGGCTTTATAAATATTATTGCTGAGGCTTCTCTTGGTATGGCGTTATCTTTGCTTCCGCCGAAAATATCGCATAACCCGCATACATCTTCAATGCCTTTAAGCACACGGCCTAAAAGCTTAATGGCACTTGCTCTCTGGAGATGTATGTCGCTGCCAGAATGACCGCCTTTTAAGCCGTTTACGGATATTGTTTTAAACACACAGCCTTCCGGTGCTTTCTGTCTTTCAACAGGAAGTGAAATTTCAATTCTCATACCGCCGGCACAGCTTACTATAATTTCTCCTTCTTCTTCAGAATCTATATTAATAAGCCTTCTGCCTTTTAATAAAGAACAGTCAAAATTTCTTGCACCATTCATTCCCACTTCTTCATCAGTTGTAAGAAGCACTTCTACCATAGGATGGCATAATGTATCATCATCAAGCACAGCTAAGGCCATAGCCGCCGCAATACCATCATCACCGCCTAAAGTAGTGCCGTATGCCATTATAAAATCCCCGTCTTTTAAAAGCTTAACAGGGTCTTTTAAAAAGTCATGTTTGCTTTCAGGCAATTTTTCGCATACCATGTCCATATGTCCCTGAAGTATAACACCCGGTGCATTTTCATAGCCTTGAGAAGCTTCTTTTCTAATTAATATATTGTTGCTCTTGTCCCTTTTATACCAAAAATTATGGCTTTTTGCGAAGTTTTCAAAATACTCACTTATTTTTTCTTCATTTCCGCTGCCTCTTGGTACAGAGCTTATCTCAGCAAAATATTTCCAAACATTTTCAGGCTCAAGTCCTCGTACTGTTTCAATATTGCCTTTAAAACCGTATTCTTCCATAACTATTACCTCCGGCTTTTAATATATTATTGTATTTTATAAATAAAAATTAAACATTTATATTTTACCATAAGCTCATATAATGGGCATTTAAATTTACAGATATTGCATAATTATACCACATATAAATAAAAGCAGATGTCGCTTATTGACATCACAAAATAAAAAGCGTAAAGCTCTTTGTTTTTACAAAAAACTTCACGCTTAAAATTCTAAAAATCATTTCCAGTAAAACCGTTTTGCGTTATATCCGTATTATTATCTGTATAATCCCTGAAAGCCTTTGCTGTGCGGTAAAGGTATACCAATTTTAATATGCTTACAACAATTAAGGCAATGGCAGAAACAAGCATTGCCAAAAGACCTAAAATAGCCGTTATAAACATTAATACTATACTTAAAACCATTAACCCAAAAGAACCTATATACCATTTCCAAAGCTTTTTCCACTTTGCTGCAATTTCTTCGTCAAACTCCTTCACAACATCGCTGTGAGCCATATATTCGTAGTACTCTCCTACAAGACCTGCTATTCCTAAAGGAATAAGCATAAGCAAAAGCACTTCTTCATTTCCGGCAAAAACATATTCCAAAGCTATGCTAAGTATATTTGCTGCTATAACTATAACGCCCGAAATACGGTAGCGGCTGTCCCAATCTGAAGCCTTTATAAGTATAGCGCCGTAAATCAACTGGCAAATGGTCTGCAATATCTGCCCTGGCACAAAAAGAGCCGGAAAAAGGCTTGCAATATTTTCGTTTACCATAATTGAAGCAATCACACCCGGTATAAAAAGCCAAAACAGAATCCAAAGCCATTTTCCTAAAAATTGGGCTTTTTCAGCTTTGCGGTTATTACCTGCCACTTCAAATTCAAACATAACAGCGCCTCCTTTTATAAGCTTTAATTACATAAGTCATAAATTTTTGTCTTGCAAGCATATACAGAAGCTTTCTTATACAGCCGGTTTTTAATTAGTTTTTAAAGCTGTGTATAGGTGCAGGAATTCTTCCGCCTCTGTCAATAAACGCCTTACAGCTGTAGCTGTTAACAGGCATAATAGGTGCATAACCCAAAAGACCGCCAAATTCTACTGTTTCACCAACACCTTTTCCTATTACAGGTATAAGCCTTACTGCGGTTGTTTTGTTGTTTACCATACCTATAGCGGCTTCATCGGCTATAATACCGGATATGGTTTCAGCAGAAGTATCTCCTGGTATAGCTATCATATCAAGACCTACTGAGCAAACACAGGTCATAGCTTCAAGCTTTTCAAGTGTAAGGGCACCAAGACGGGCAGCCTCAATCATACCGTTATCCTCGCTTACAGGTATAAACGCGCCGCTTAAACCTCCTACATAAGAGCTGGCCATAACACCGCCTTTTTTAACATTGTCGTTAAGCATAGCAAGAGCAGCAGTTGTTCCCGGAGCACCTGCTTCCTGAAGACCCATTTCCTGGAAAATTTCCGCTATTGAATCGCCTACAGCCGGAGTCGGCGCAAGTGAAAGGTCTATAATTCCAAAAGGTGTATTAAGCCTTTTAGAAGCCTCCTGAGCCACTAATTGACCCACACGTGTAATTTTAAACGCTGTTTTCTTTATAGTTTCACAAAGTGTTTCAAAGTCTGCTCCTCTTACTTCCTCAAGAGCCTTTTTAACAACACCAGGACCGCTAACGCCTACATTAATAACACAGTCTTTTTCTCCTACACCGTGGAAAGCACCTGCCATAAAAGGATTATCCTCTACAGCGTTGCAGAATACTACAAGCTTGGCACATCCAAGACAACTGTTGTCTTTTGTAAGCTCTGCGGCTTCCTTTATAACCTGACCCATTCTTTTAACAACATCCATGTCAATGCCGTTTCTTGATGTACCTACATTTACAGATGAGCATACAAAATCTGTTTCCGCCAGCGCCTGAGGTATGGAGTTTATAAGCACCCTGTCGCTTGGCGTACAGCCTTTATGTACAAGAGCCGAAAAACCGCCTAAAAAGTTTACGCCTACATCTTTAGCGGCTCTGTCCAGAGTTTTGGCAACTGATACATAGCTGTCTGTATTGCATCCCGCTGCGGCAATGGCAATAGGAGTAACAGATATTCTTTTGTTTACAATAGGAATACCCAGCTCAAGCTCAAGCTGTTTTCCTACCTTAACCAAATCTTTGGCTTTTGTTGTAATTTTGTTGTATATTTTCTCGTTAAATCTGTTTATATCAGAATCAGCACAGTCCAGAAGGCTGATACCCATAGTAATGGTACGCACATCAAGATTCATATGCTGAATCATAGAATTAGTTTCCTGTATTTCTCCTCTTGAAATCATTTAAGACTTCCTCCCGTAATTGAGTAATGGCAATATCAAATTCTGTGCATGCAGTCAAATATGGCTTCCTGCTGTATTCTTATTTCAACATTAAGCTCATCGGCTATTTCTTTAAGACCTGAAGCAAGCTCCTCAAAAGGCACTGTGCTTTTTTCAATATCAGCAATCATAAGCATGCTGAAATACCCCTTAACTATAGTCTGTGAAATATCAAGTATGTTCACGCCTTTTTCAGAAAGATAAATGCAGACTTTCGCTATAATGCCTACTTTGTCTTTACCCAAAACAGTAATAATACAATTCATGTCTATTCCTCCTGTTAAATACCGGTTTAACATATTTTTCTTAAATTTATAATAAAGCATATTAATTGTCACGTCAATGTTTTGATAACCTAAAAAAGTCCATCTTAAACACCGCAAAACTATGTAAAACCAACTGTAAAAACTTTGTTTAAAACATAATAAATAACAAAAACTGCACGAAATTCCGTTTTACACGGACAAATGTGCGTAATATAAACAAAAAACAAATAAAATATACGATTATTTTCGTAGGATAAGATTAGTTTGCCTTTTCTTTAATTTATTTATAGTATAATGTAGTAAAAAATTTTTGTGCAGGAGATATTAATATGATTGACGCAAAAGAAGCAGCCATTTTTCAGGCAGCTGTATGTATAAAAAACAATGATTTTCTAAGTGCAGAAAACATAATTAGCAATAATTATAACTTTTCACCAGAAGAAACTTTTAAACGCAGATATACCATTAAGCAAATGACAGAACAATTCTTTAAAGACGGCTTTATCGACAGATATTCAGGTAAACATTTAATAAATCCCGGTATGCTTCGAGTAATTTCAGAGCTTATTCCAAATGCTTTTCCTTATCATTCCCATTGGAAAGCAGATAAATGTCATAAAGCTTATTGGCAATACCAGCCGACAATCGACCATATCTGTCCTGTATCTTTAGGCGGTAAAGATTCAGAAGAAAACTGGGCAACAACATCAATGATAAATAATTTAGCCAAAAGCAACTTTACTTTGGAGCAGCTTGGCTGGACATTAAAAGAAAAAGGCGACATAAAAGACTGGGACGGAATGTCAAAATTATTTATTGAAATTGCAGACAATAATAAATCATTATTAGAATTATCAGGAATAAAAAACTGGTATGTCCAAACTAAAATATGTTTGGACAAATTTATATAATTAAAAAAGTGCTTCTTTAAAAGTCTAAACAGCTTTTAGAGAAACACTTAATTTTTACATCGCCTTAACTCTGTCAATCATTCCGCTTCCCTTTAAAATAGAAACAAAAATAAATGTAATCACAATTCCGGCGCATGTCTGTATTAAAAGCGTAGGTGTCATAACCATGGCCTGATTAAATCCGAAATATATTATTTTAACCGATGTATATCCTATAATCTGTAAAACACCTCCGGCCAAAGCGCCTAATACATAATTAAATTTTGCTTTCGGCATGATTTTTTCGATAATAAGCCCCATAACAAAAGCCATTAAAAACTTAATTATAAGTGTCGGTATTATCCAGTGAGGATAGCCGCCTATTAAATCCGCCATTGCAGCACCTACACTTCCTGCTAAAGCACCTTTTTTTCTGCCTAAAACCATAACACCTATAAGTATAGCGCAGTCGCCTAAATGAGTATACCCGTCGGCAAAAGGTATTTTAAATGTATAAGTAAGCACAAAAACTATTGCCGCCATAGCTGCTGTTTTTGTCAGCTCTTTTACAGTTAATTTTTCCATACTCTCACTCCTTAATTCAAACATGATTTAAACTTGTATCCTACATAATACTTAAAACAACAAAAAAGTTTAATAAAATTTATAATTGTATGGTTACAATCATTTATTAATACCTAAAAATTTTGCAGCGTTATTATAAAAAACATCTTCCATCCCTTTTTGGTCAAGACCGCTTGTTAAAACCTTTTGAATTTCTACTGTAGGATGATGAAATGGAGAGTCTATACCAAACATTATTCTCTCTTTCCCTACTGTGTCATAAGCCTCTTTTATTTTGCAGCCCATAGGCATGCCGCTCATTTCAAGATAAATATTGCTGTATCTTCTTGCCATTTTAAGGGCAGCGTCTATATAAACCCCGTGTCCGTGACCCATGTGAATCATAACTGTTTTAACATTAGGATGTCTTTCGGCCAAAAGAGCTATGCTCCACGGCAGAGAATAAGGCGGGTGTCCGCTGTGAATAAATACTGGAATGCCGTACTCTTCAGCCTTTTCCATAATAGGATCAACAACAGTGTCATCAGCAACAAATGCGTTTTTAAGTGGGTTAAGTTTTATGCCTTTAAACCCCTTTTCTTCTACATAATACTTTAAATTTTCAATGCATTTTTCGCCATCGAGAGGATTTAAATAAACCGCCGGGAATATTCTGTCCGGATATTTTTCAAAAGCCTTTAATGTGTCATCATTTGTTTTTTCGCTGGCACTGCAAAGTACTGTTAACTCTATTTCATAATCATTCATATTTTTAATTATACTTTCTGTATCACTTTCAATTCCGGCCCATCCGGCAAAATTTCCCACATGGGAATGCAAGTCTATTTTCATCATATTTCATCTCTCCCTGTAATTTATTAATATGATGTTAGCATCACTATGAAAAAAATTCCATAACCGCCATAAAAATTCATTTTATTGTACCCATACAAATATTCTAATATAAATTTCATTTCCTTGATTTATTTTAAGCCGGAGTATATACTGTATTTAAAAATTCAACCGAAACGAGGGATTAATATATGGGCAAAAAAGTATGGGCTATGTTTTTCAGCGGAACTGGCACAACAGAAAAGGTAGTAACTGCTATTAGTGCCGACATTGCCGCAGCAACAGGCTTTGAAATGGAAACATTTAATTTTACACAGCCTAAAAACCGCTTAATACCTAAAGAGTTTACCTGTGAAGATATTGTTGTTTTAGGCACACCAGTATATGCGGGCAGAGTGCCTAACGTGCTTTTGAAATACTTAAATTCAGTTAAAGGCAACGGCGCCATAGGAATACCTGTTGTACTTTTTGGCAACAGAAGCTACGATGACGCTCTTATGGAACTTAGAAATATAATGGCAGACACCGGCTTTAAGCCAATAGCCGCCGGAGCATTTGTAGGAGCTCACGCATTTTCATATACATTGGCAAAAGGACGCCCAAACAGCGAAGATATGGAAAAAGCTTCTTTACTTGCACAAAAAGCTGCAGAAAAAATTAAATCCGGCTCTTTAGGTAATGTTCCTGTTTTTGTAAAATGCAACGACCCAATAGGACCTTACTATACACCGCGCGGTCTTGACGGAAACCCTGTTCAGATACTTAAAGTACGCCCTCTTACAAACGATAAGTGCGATAACTGCGGTATATGCGCCGCACTCTGTCCAATGGGCTCCATAGACCCTCTTAACTGCAAAGAATACATAGGAAAAGGCATCTGCATTAAATGCGGCGCGTGTGTTAAAAAATGCCCTAAAGGCGCAAAATATTATACCGATGAAGGATATCTTTCACATAAAGCCGCACTTGAGAAAAACTTTTCACGCCCTGCTGAAGTTGAAATTTTCTATTAATAAATAATAAACAAAAAACGGATTGTTCCAGTTATTAAAACTGGACAATCCGTTTTATTTTTTATTGTTTAATTATGAACACAAATTTCTTGGTGTGCCTTTCTGCCAGAAATCTATATTGTCAAATACCATTACAGCCCTTAAATATAATGCTTCTTTAGAGGCAAAAGCGGCATGCGGTGTAATAACAGTGTTTTTGGCATTAATTAACGGGTGGTTTAAATCAAAAGGCGGTTCTGTTTCAAGCACGTCTATACCAGCACCGGCAATTCTGCCTTCGTTAAGAGCATCAGCAAGTGCCCCAGAGTCCACAACACCGCCCCTTGCGGTATTTATAATTACAGCGTTTTTCTTCATTTTGCCTATTAAGTCAGCGTATATAAGTTTATCTGTGTTTTTGTTATACGGCACATGAAGTGATATAATATCGCAGTTTTCGGCAATTTCCTCAAGACCTGTATAAATAACACCCTGATTTTTAAGCTCGTCTTTTTCTGTTCTGCTGTAAGCGTATACATTACAGCCAAAAGCCTTAGCAACGGCGCATACCCTGCTTCCAATAGCGCCTGTGCCAATTACGCCGAAGTTTTTGCCAAAAAGCTCTGTTCCCACAAGACCGTCTTTTGTGCCGCTGTTTCTGGCTCTTTCATCGCATTTAGGAATATTCCTAAGTACAGAAATGGCAAGTCCAAAAGCCAGCTCTGTAACAGCGTTAACTGAATAGCCTGCGGCATTGGAAACAACAATGCCTTTTTCCTTACAAAAATCTATATCCACATGGTCTACCCCGGCAAAAGCCACCGAAAGAAACTTCATATTAGTACATTTTTCGATATAATTTTTCTTAAACGGCATGTTGGCTATTATAACCACATCGGCATCACCGGCAACAGATGCAACCTCGTTTTCGTCACTTGGTCTTTTGCGGTTAAAAATAACTTCATGCCCCTGTTTAACAATGTTTTCGGAAGCCATCTTTTCTTCCTCAGCGCTAATTCCCAAAGGCTCCAGTACAACTACTTTCATACTTATGTCCCTCCCGTTTGTAATTTAAAAAAAGTTATAAAAAAGCGGACGGTAAATAGTTATCGTCCGCTGAAATACCGTATATTTAATTATAAAATTCATTTTATTTGCTGTCAACAAATACAGCGTTATTCATTTTCAGGTTTAGCTTTTGTAACCTGCCAGATACCTATTAAAATTATAACAGAACCTACAAATGACATAACTGTTATAGGCTCGCCTAAGAACACAACTCCTGCAAACATAGACCATACCGTTGTAAGTGTTCCAAATGTGGCAAGGGTAGCTACAGAAAGCTTTCCAGCCGCATAGTTAACAAATACGTTAGCCATAACCGAGCAGAATATACTTAGTATAGTAACCGGAATAATAAACTGCGGATTAAATACCGGCCTGATATATTCGTTGATGTTGCCGTTTACAGATTTAAGCGCTGAAAATGTAAATACCACGCTTGATACAAGAAGAACAATATATGTTCTTTCAAAAGCGCTGAATTCCTCGGCTGACTTGCGGTTAACAATTTTGTATGCAGCAGAAGTGAGGCATGTGCATAAAAGCAGGAATACCCCAATAGGACTTACAACACCAAGTGCGCTTCCTGATATTGTTATAATAATTACGCCTACAATAGGGAGAAGACAGAAGAGG
>CALWHR010000128.1 GCA_944380455.1 uncultured Clostridia bacterium | reverse complement strand
AGTTTATTCCGGATAACGACCCAAGGGAAGAACTGTTTTATAAATTCAGCTCTGCCCAGTGCCCTGTTACATCAATGTTTATCAAAAAGAGCTCCCTTGAAGAAATATTCCTTGAAATTATACAGGAGAGCGAAAATACCAAGACAGGAGGCGAAAGTTAATGCTTTCGGTTTACAAAAAAGAACTGCGGCTGTATTTTGTAACAGCAACAGGATATGTCTTTCTTGCTTTTATGCTTTTAAGCGCGGGACTTTATACAAGCCTTGTAAACTTTGTTTACTACTCCGCCGCCTTTGAGTACGTAGTAAAAGACATGTGCTTTGTACTGCTTATTACAATACCGCTTCTTACAATGCGTGTTTTTTCCGATGAGAAAAAGCAGAAAACAGACAAACTGCTTTGTCTTTTGCCTATAGATGTAAAAAATATTGTTTTAGGCAAGTTTCTGGCACTTTGCACCATAACACTTATACCGGCAGCTGTAATGTGCGTATATCCTGTTATTTTATCATCTTATGGTGTAGTGAACTTTAAAACAGCATTCAGCTGTATATTTGCCTTTTACATACTTGAATGTACGCTGTGCGCAATAGGTATGTTTACATCATCCCTTACAGAAAACCAGATAATTTCGGCTATACTCTGCTTCGGAATACTTCTTTTATGCTACTTAGTACCAACTATAGCCGAAAACATATCATCTGCTTCGGACTTTACATTTAAGGCATTTACCGCCTGTGCCGCAGCTGTATGCGTAATTATATTTATTTCAACAAAAAAATGGCTTATAACACTTATAGCCGCCTTAATAATGGAAATACCGCTTTTAATTATATACTTTTACTACAACGAGCTTTTAGTAGGAAAATTTGCTTCTTTTTCACAGTGGTTTGCCATATTCGGAAAAATAGACTCATTTACAAACGGTGTTTTCGACATAACAGACATAGTGTACTTTGTTACAGTTACACTTCTTTTTATTTGCTTTACAATTCAGTCTGAAAACAGAAGGAGGTGGCGCTGATGGACACAAATAACAGCCAAAAACCTCATAATAAAAAGACAATATCTCCAAACAGCATAGGCATTGTAATCTGCGCTCTTTGTGTTACTCTTACAGTAGGAATTAATCTTTTGGTAAATGAGCTTCCGGTGGATTTTACAAAGCTCGACACAACGGAAATTGGACTTCATACCCTTTCCGACAATACTAAAGAACTTCTTAACTCAGTAACGGAAGATATAGAAATTTACAGAGTCTGCCAAAGCGGCAAAGAAGATGCCACCCTTACAGATATGCTTGACAGATACGCTTCTTTGTGCCCATACCTTCATATTAGCACTATCGACCCTGCGGCATATCCTAATTTTGAGCAGCAGTATACAAATGAAAGTTTAAGCAACAACAGCATAATAGTCGCTTCTGCAAAACGCAGCCAGATAATAGATTATGCAAATATCGCCACCTATACAGCATTTAATGGTGAAGATTACCTTACAAGCGCCATTAAATACGTTACAAGCGAAAGCCTTCCTGTGCTTTATGCCCTTGAAGGACACGGCGAGAAAAAAGCCGATGACTCCCTTGTTGCAGCCTTTAATAAAGCCGGAATAGAGCTTAAAAGTCTTAATCTTCTGTCAACAGGCACAATACCGGAGGATACCGAGTGTATTTTTGTATATTCCCCGGAAACAGACCTGACAGCAAATGAAGCTTCTCAAATAAAGGAATATTTGGAAAACAGCGGCAAAATGCTTTTGATTACAGACTATAATTCATCTGAGCTTGCAAACTTTACAGTGGTAATGAGCGAATACGGCGTTTCCACAATAGACGGCGTTGTAATGGAAGGTGCTGCCGACAGATGTTTAAGCGGCTACCCATATTATATCCTTCCTTATGCCAACGAAAAAAGCGAAATAACTAAACAGTTTAACGACAGCAGTTCTTTTGTTTTAATGCCGCTTGCGCAGGCTGTAGCAAAAAGCTCTGATATTCGTGATACAGTTGAAATTACAGACCTTCTTACCACATCAGACATGGCTTATATAATACAAGACAGCTCTTATGAAAAAATCGACGATGTCCCTCAAGGTCCATACTCTCTTGCCGTAGCAATAGAAGAAGAATACGACGGAAGCAATACTAAAATTGTATGGATAACAAACAGTGAGTTTATTACATCGCAGTCCGACCAAATGGTAGGCGGCGCCAACTCCCAGTTCTTAACATCAGCAATTAATTACCTTTGCGGACAGGACATATCTTCTTCAGTAAACGGTAAGTCACTTTCATTAGGTACTCTTATAGTTACAACATCGCAGAGCAGAATGTGGAAAATAATACTTACAGGCGTTGTTCCTGCCATAGCTGCTGCATGCGGAATAGTTGTATGGTACAGAAGGAGGAACCGCTGATGAAAAATAAAGGCATTAAAATAATCACTGTACTTGTTGTTTTAAACGTAGTTGTTTTTGGCATATTCGGCGTTTTAAGGCACCAAAACAATATAGCCGCCAGCGCCGATACAAATATATATGTTTCTGAAAAAACAACAGGCGATATAGTTTCAATAAACTGCCAAAACGAGGACATGCCTTTTGAATTTAATTTAAAAGACGGCTCTTGGATTCTTGCTTCAGACAAAACATTCCCTGTCAGCACAGAAATGGTTACTGAATTTTTGGAAAAAGCCAATAACCTTATAGCCGCAAGGCTTGTATCATCCGATGGGGATTATGAGAGGTTTGGTCTTAATTCACCTGCCCAGACAATAACGCTTACTGATTCTCAAGGATTAAGCGTTACGTATTTAATAGGCAGTTATAATGAGAATATTCAGCGCTATTACGCATGTGAGAAAGGCAGCAAGAACATTTATATTATAAATAAATCCGTAGGCGATGTGCTTATGCTTGACCTTTATTCCTATGCCGCGTCTTACGACCTTTCAGGCCTTTCAAAAGCTACACTTGTATCTTTTGACTGTATAACACCTGAAAGCCAAATATCTGTATTTAAGACGGAAAAAGACGAAAACAGTCCTATGGGCAGCAGCTCAATATGGCGTTTTAATCAGCCTTTTAACAGCGATACTTTTGTAGATGCCAATAAGGTAGATGCTCTTATATCAAAGCTTAAAACAGCGGCAGAAAGCAAATGTGTATCATACTCGCCTGATGAAGCGGATATTGAAAACTATGGTCTTTCAAATCCTCAAAGCTCGTTTAAATTAACATACACAACCGACAGCGGTGAAAAACAGGTTGTTATGTATTTAGGCAAAGAAAACGAGGACGGCTCAATATACATTATGTTTGAAGGCGCCAGCACAATAGGCCTTTTGGATAGCGAAACAGCCTCATCACTTAAAGAATATTTCGACTGCTATAAATTTGTTCCACAGTCAATATGCGCTGTTAAAAAAGACAAAGTTGACACAATGACTGTAACAGCAAACGGCACAACATATAACTTTGCCTTTACAGACAATGGTTATACCCTTAACGGTACGCCTTGTTCAGAAGAAAGCTTTGAGGCATTTTACAATAAGCTTTCCGGCATAGTAAGCAATTCCCACAGCAGTGAAGCAGAACAGACTGTATCCGGAGAAAACAGCTTTACAATAACATATCACTTTAAAGACACATCTTACAGTGATGTAACGGCTGTTTATACACCTTACGACAGCAACTATTATACGGCTTCCTGCGGTCAAATGAGCGGCAGACTTGTAAACAAGCGCTCAGTAGAAAGCGTATTAAGTCTGCTTGAAGCAGTTGAATAAAACAAAAATTTAAGGCACTGAATTAAATCAGTGCCTTAGTGTGTCGAAAAAGTCGACACACTGTCGTCAAAGGCTCATTTCATTCAAGCCTTTGACGAGCAGACAGAAGTATAAAGCAGGGGTTCCATTGGCTCAAAAGCCTTGAAACCCCTGCTTTTCCTCATCGGAAATGAGTTCCTCCTGCGGATTCAAGTTTGGAAACTCTTCGTTTCCCAAACCCTTCCGTGGGTTTGAAAAATTAAAAAATATAGTTTTTTTAACAATCCGAGGCACTGATTAATCAGTGCCTTTCTTAATTTTTTATAAATAATCCTTATAAAATTTATCAAGTATTTCAAGAAATCTCTTATCCCTTTCGGCTATGGCATCTTTGTCTTTTCCATTTGAATAGTCGTAAAATCCCAAGCCGTTTTTAACGCCGTGTCCGCCTTTTTCACATACTGTTTCAGTTAAAAGAGGTATGTTTTCTTCAGCAGAAAGGTCTGGCACAAGATAGCGTGATATTTTATCAAATGTATCAAGTCCGCCTATATCCGCCACCCTGAAAGGTCCTATGCAGGCATAGCGCATACCAAGACCAAAGCGCACAACATCGTCTATATCTTCTATATCTGCCCAGCCGTTTGTGGCAATATATGCTGCCTCTCTTAATATAGCGTACTGTAGTCTATTAAATATAAATCCGGCGCACGCCTTTTTAACAACTACGGCTTTTTTATGTATATTCTCACAAACTCTTTTAACTGTTTCAAGTGTTTCATCACTTGTGCTCTCGCCTTTTATAATTTCTATAAGCGGCACAAGGTGCGGCGGGTTAATCCAGTGCATACCGGCAAATCTTTCAGGATATTTAAGCTCTTTTGCCATTTCACTTACAGAAAGACCAGATGTATTTGTAACTATAATGCAGTCCTTTGGCGCAGCATCTGATATATAGCGGTAAAACTCCTTTTTAATTTCCATATCTTCAATAATAGTTTCTATTATGTACTGCGCATTATTAAAGCAGGAATAATCAGTTGTAAAGTTTATTGATTTTTTAATTCTGTCTGACTCTTCTTTAGTTAAATGCCCTGCTTTTACAAGGCTTTCCTGATTTATTTCCATAAGATTTACGGCTTTTTCTATTGACTTTTCTGTTCTGCCCAAAAGTGTTGTATTATATCCATACTGAGCAAATATCTGAGCCATTGAAGCACCCATAACACCCGGTCCGTATATTACTATTGAATTAATTATATTCATTTAAAAAACCTCCTTTGTTATAAATATATTAACACAGCTAACAAAAAGCGGTAAATAATTATTTGTTTTTTAACCGCATAATGCTATAATTCCATAATAAAACTACAGGAGATGATTGAATGAAAATTATAGATGCGCATATTCATTATAAACCGGAGTACGAACCATTTAATTTAGTGGCCGAAAATTCCGGGCACAAAAACACAGCAAAGCACTTAAAAGCCGAGTTTGATAAAAACAATATATGCCATGCCATAGTTATGGGCAATATTACCGCGGATATTAAAGAGCACAATTACCCAGAAAATATGAGCTACTTAATAGGCTTTGACTCCAAGTGCTTTGTTGACTTAGAAAAAAACTATGATTATTTTGTTTATATGGCAGAAGAAAATCTTAAACGAGATACCTGCGTTGGAATTAAGCTTTATCCCGGATACTGCCACTATTTTGTGTATGATGAAATTTACAGACCTTTCTATAATCTTGCCAAAAAATACGAAAAGCCGGTTGCCATTCACACAGGGGCTGTTTCAAACCCAAGCGCACTTTTAAAATACAGCCACCCTCTTACATTAGACGAAGCGGCAGTAAAATTCCCTGATGTACGCTTTGTGATGTGTCATTTCGGTAACCCCTTTTTAGCCGATGCCGCCGCCGTATGCGAGAAAAACCGTAATATATCAATAGATATATCAGGCCTTATAGAAGGCAATTTTGATGTTGACTGGTATTTTAAGGCTAAAAGCGGATATGTGGAGATATTAAAGGCATGGCTTAATTATTTCGGGGATTACAAGCGCATTATGTACGGCTCTGACTGGCCTATTGTAAACATTGAAAAATATATTGAGGTTATAAAAAACATAATTCCTAAAGAAAACCATCAGGACGTATTTTTTAACAACGCAGTTGATATTTATAATTTAAAAATTTAAGTTCACAAATTATTTTCAAAATAATCATTTATAATTTACATATTATGGTTATTATATACTCATACAAAAAATCACAGAAATCCAGCGGATACCTTCCCCAAATATACTCCATCCCCTTACATATCACCCGGTATCCAGATGATTTCTTTTGCATATACAAAACCCCTTATAAAAAGAATACACAAAAGGCGCCGATTCAATGGGCGCTTTTTGTGTGCTTAAAATCAAATTCAGCTGATTATTTTAATATACCGCTTTACATTATTTTTACCCAACATTTACCATTATGCGGTGGAAAGAAATAATTACACAGCGCTATACTAAGTGCCGTAAGTTAAAAGTTATATTTACTTAGGAGGAGAAATAATGAAAAAAAATATTTTAAGACCTATACTGGCACTTTCAGCTGCGGCTGTTTTAACTGTCAGCGCATTTACATTTATGCCTGCAGGTACAAATGCAATAGCTGCATCTAAAACAGAAAACACATCTGTTTCAGCTTCAAACCAAACACCTAAATATGTTTTTCTTTTTATAGGTGACGGTATGAGCTATCCTCAGATACAGGCAGCAAGCGACTACCTTGGCGCTAAAAAACAGGGCAATACACCGGAAATACTTAAAGGCGGCGAAAACCTTTCATTTATGAATTTCCCTGCTGTAGGCAGTGCCACAACATTTGACTCAACCTCATTCTGTCCTGACTCAGCTTCAACAGCTACTTCAATTTCTACAGGACACAAAACTTACAGCTCTGTAATCAATATGGACGAAACAAAAACTGTTTCCTACGAAGCCATTACCGAGAAGGTTAAAGACCAGCTTGGCTACAAAGTAGGCGTTATTACAACAGTTAACTTAAACCATGCCACACCGGCGGCTTTTTACGCTCATCAGGCAAGCAGAAACAATTATTATGAAATCGGTTTAGAAATGGTAGAAAGCGGTTTTGACTACTTTGCAGGCGGCGGACTTTTAAATCCTACAGGCAAAGAAGAAAATCAGGAAAGCATTTATTCTTTAGCTGAAAAAGCTGGATATAATGTAATTAACACACAAGCTGAGGCCGAAGCTCTTACACCGGAAGACGGAAAATCAATTATTATAGGCGAGAACCTTGCTGACAGCGATTCATTAAACTACAGCAACGACAGACCAAGTGATGAATGGGCACTTAAAGACTATGTTGCCAAAGGCATTGAAATGCTTGATAACGAAAACGGCTTCTTTATGATGGTAGAAGGCGGAAAAATTGACTGGGCATGCCATGCTAACGATGCCGGAAGCACAATTTCAGACACAATAGCTTTAAGCGAAGCTGTTGAGGAAGCAGTCGATTTTTATAACGAACACCCAGAAGAAACTCTTATTTTAGTAACAGGCGACCACGAAACAGGTGGTCTTACAATAGGTTATGCCGGCACAGATTACGATACATATCTTGCTAACCTTACAAACCAGAAAATTTCTTATGCTAAATACGACGAAGAATATGTTGCAAAATATGTTGCCGAAAACACACCATTTGAAACAGTATTAAAAGACATTAAAGAAAATTTCGGTCTTATGACTTCTGATGACCCTGATGCGGCAAATAATGAAAAGCTTGTTCTTACAGACTACGAGCTTTCAAAACTTAAAGCGGCTTACGACAAAACAATGTCCGGCGAGGAAGTAGACAGCTCAAATCAGGAAGAATACGTTCTTTACGGAACATATGAGCCATTAAGTGTAACAATAACACATATATTAAACAATAAGTCAGGCATTAACTTTGCTTCTTATGCACACACAGGCCTTCCTGTTGGAGTATTTGCTCTTGGTGCAGGAGAAGACCTTTTTAACGGATACTACGATAACACAGATATATATGATAAAGTAGCAGGCCTTCTTGAAATTAAATAACTGATAAACATAATTTTTCATAAACATAACCCCTACAAACACGAATGTGGTACGGAAATTCCGTACCGCATTTCGCCGTTAAAACGAACATTAAGGAGACTACATAAAATGAACGAAAAGCTTAAATATCACATGCCTGTTATAGTGTGTGTCATTCTTTTTATAGCGCTTTTGATAATACCAACCGGATATGAAGGCGCCGTTATATATAAAGGCACGGACAGATGCGCCGCAAGAGTATTAAGTGTTTATAACGATAACATTATAGATACCGGCCTTATACGCTCAGGAGAACAGGACTGTGAGATTGTGCTTTTAGGCGGACGTTTTAAAGGACAGGTAACAACGGGATATAATATGCTTAACGGCTCTCTTGAGTCCGACAAAATATTTGCTCCCGGAGACAAGGCTCTTGTTGTTATAGACTATAAAGGTGATGAAATTTTATCTGTTAATATGATAGACCATTACAGAATTAATTACGAAGCCATTCTTGCTGCCTGCTTTGTTCTTTTCCTTGTGGCATTTGCCGGAAAAACAGGCATAAGAGCTGTGCTTTCATTTGTAATTACGGTTTTAATGATATGGATAGTGCTTGTACCGCTCTACTTAAACGGTTTT
>CALWHR010000127.1 GCA_944380455.1 uncultured Clostridia bacterium | reverse complement strand
AGCCGTCACGATTTTTATCAAAAGGTCTGCTTGCCTTTTTAGGGTCAGGATTTGTAGAAAGTGCTGTAAGATTAGTAAAGCCGGCAACACCAATAGGTGTAATTGAAGCTTCCGCACCGCCGGCAATCATTATATCCTGATAGCCGTCTGCTATTTTAAGGTACGCCTCACCAATAGAGCTTGTGCCTGTAGCGCAGGCAGAAACAATGTTCTCACTTATGCCCTGTGCTTTAAATCTGATTGAAATGTTTCCAGCAGCCATATTGCTTATAGCCATAGGTATAAAAAGCGGGGATACCTTTGACGGGCCTTTTTCAACAAGCTTTTCTATCTGCTCGTTTATTGTCATAAGTCCGCCTATACCACTGCCTACCATAACGCCGAATCTGTCGCTGTCTATATCTTCTTCTTTAAGACCGCTCATATCATAAGCCTGCTGTGCAGCAGCTACGGCATATAATGAGTAAAGGTCGTTTCTTTTTACTTCTTTTTTGGAAACATAAAGCTCTGCATCGAAATTTTTAACCTCTCCGCCTATTTTCACTTTATATCCTTCTGTATCAAACTTTGTTATATAGTCTATACCGCTTACGCCGTTTTTAATATTATTCCAAAATTCATCAACTGTATTGCCGCAAGGCGTAACGGCACCCATACCGGTTATAACACATCTTCTTTTCATAAACGCACCCCCATTAATTCATTACCATGCCGCCGTCAACATTAAGCACCTGGCCTGTTATATATCTGTTTTCTGCAAGGAACACAACAGTCTGTGCCACATCCTCCGGCGTTCCGGCTTTTTTAAGCGGAATGGTTTCAATCATTTTATTCTGTATGTCTTCTTTTAAAACACCTGTCATGTCTGTTGTTATAAATCCTGGAGCAACAGCATTTACCGTAACGCCTCTTGAAGCAAGCTCTCTTGCAGCGGATTTTGTAAGGCCTATAACACCGGCTTTTGATGCCGCATAGTTAGCCTGACCGGCGTTGCCCATAAGGCCTACAACAGAAGAAATATTGATTATAGCGCCCTGTCTTTGCTTGAGCATTATATTGCTTGCGTGTCTTATAGTGTTAAAAGCGCCTTTTAAGTTGGTGTTTATAACATCATCAAAGTCCTTTTCGCTCATACGCATAAGAAGTCCGTCACGTGTTATACCTGCATTGTTTACAAGCACATCAACTGAGCCGAACTCTGTTTTAGCTGTTTTAATAAGTGTTTCTGCCTGCTCAAAATCGCTTACATCGGCTTTAACAGCAAGACATTTAACGCCGCAGTCCTCTATTTCCTTAACAAGGTCTTCTGAAACGGCACTTCTGTAATTAAGTACTATATTGCAGCCTTTTTTTGCAAAAGCTATGGCTATAGCTCTGCCTATACCCTTTGCCGCACCTGTTATTACGGCTGTTTTATCTTTCAGCATTATGCTTCCTCCAAACCTTTTAATGTTTTTTCAAGTGATTTCATATCTTCTACATTATATATTTTAACGCCCTTTACTGTACGTTTTACAAAACCGCTTAAAGTTTTGCCTGGGCCTACCTCTATAAATGTATCAACACCCTGAGATGCAAGATAATTAATTGTATCTTCCCATTTAACAGGGCTCATTACCTGCTTTATAAGAATCGGAATAATATCCGCCTTGTTTTCTACCACAGTACCTGTAACATTTGTTATAACAGGCATTTTCATATCAGAAATATTCATTTTTTCAAGCTCTGCGGCAAGTCTGTCGCTGGCTGGTTTTAAAAGTGCTGTATGGAACGGACCACTTACATTAAGCTTAACTGTCATTTTAGCACCTTTTTCTTTTAAGGCTTCAGCTGTTTTTTCGGCAGCTTCGGCTTCTCCGGCAATTACTATCTGTCCCGGAGCGTTATAGTTTGCAGGGGATACAAAGCCGTACTGTTTATATTCCTCGCAAGTGTCCTCTACTGTTTTTCTGTCAAGGCCAAGTATAGCGTACATTGCACCTACGCCTTCCGGCACAGCCTCTGTCATAAAACGGCCTCTTTTTCTAACTACACTTACTGTCTCTTCAAAGTCAAAAGCACCGGAGCAAACATAAGCAGAATACTCACCAAGGCTTAATCCTGCGGCATAGTCAGCCTTTATGCCGTGTTCTTCAAGTACTTTAAGAGCTGCTGTGCTCATAGTAAGTATTGCTGGCTGTGTAAACTCTGTTTTATTTAATTTTTCCTCGTCTTCAAAACAAACTTCTTTAATTGAAAATCCAAGAGCCTTATCGGCTCTGTCAAATACTTCTTCCGCGCATTTAAAGTTTTCGCAAAGCTCCTTGCCCATGCCTTTATACTGTGCGCCCTGTCCGCTGAACATAAAAGCTGTTTTCATAATTTAACACCTCGGATAATTAATTATAATTACAAATAAGGGCAGCAGCCTTTTCCGGCCGCCCGCCCTTTGGTCAGTTTAAAGCTGAACCCCGAATATTTTACGTCTGATGTATAAAGCAATGGTCAAATCGCCGTATTTCTCATTATTTCTTTGTACTGCTCATAAAGCTCTTTAATTATTTCTTCAGCAGTCTGCTCTTTATTTACAAGTCCGGCAATCTGTCCGCTCATTACTGAGCCGTTTTCAATATCGCCTTCTACTACGGCACGCCTTAAAGCGCCGCGGCCAAGCTTATCCAGCTCTTCTGAAGGGGCATTATTTTTCTCAAGCTCCTCAAACTTTCTGGCAAGCTTATTTCTGATTACACGTACAGGGTGGCCTGTTGAGCCGCCTGTTGTAGTTGTATCTATATCTTTTGCCTTAATAATTCTGTCTTTATAGTTCTGGTGAACGGTACATTCCTTTGCTACAAGAAATCTTGTGCCTATCTGGAAGCCTGAAGCACCAAGCATTCTGGCTGCTGCCATGCCTCTGCCGTCGGCAATGCCGCCGGCTGCTATAACAGGTATGTTAAGGGCATCTACCACCTGAGGCACAAGTGCCATTGTGGTTATTTTGCCTACATGTCCTCCGGACTCACAGCCCTCTGCTATTACAGCATCAGCACCGTCTTTTTCCATTCTTTTGGCTATAGCTACAGATGGCGCTACAGGAAGCACTTTTGTACCGGCTTCCTTAAACATTTGGATATATTTTCCCGGACTTCCTGCGCCTGTTGTTACAACCGGAACCTTCTGCTCGCATACCGCCTGAACTATTTCATCGGCGAACTGGCTTAAAAGCATGATATTTACGGCAAAAGGTTTATCTGTCCTCTCCCTTATTTCTTTTATAGCCTTAACACAGCCTTCAGCGTCAAGATGACCTGTGGCAAGAACACCCAAACCGCCTGCTTCTGACACAGCAGAAACAAGGCTTGGGTCTGAAATCCACGCCATAGCCCCCTGAATTATAGGATATTGTATATTGAGCAAACCGCAAATATCTGCGTACATTATTAATTCCACCCGCTTTTTAAAAATTTACTTAAATTATTACTTTTATTATTTACTATTATTCTTTGCTGCTTTCTACAAGCTTAACAACATCGCCTACAGTTTCGATGCCTTCTACGTTTTCGATTTTAACGTCAAACTCGTCCTCGATATCGTTAATTATCTGGAAAAGGTCAAGGGAATCAGCCTCAAGGTCTGTTTTTACATTTGTTTCCATTGTAATTTCATCTGCGTCTTTTCCTGTCTGGTCTGCGATAATCTCTCTTATTCTTTCAAACATTATAAAACCCTCCTGTAATAAAGTAAATATAAATTAATTTATGCCTTATGCGCTGTTAAAACTTAATAAGCATAGAGCCCCATGTAAGACCGGCTCCAAAACCTGTAAGCACTCCAACGCTTCCCACTTTAATAATGCCTTTTTCAACCATTTCATTTAAGGCTATTGGTATGCTGGCAGAAGATGTATTGCCGTATTTGTCCATGTTCATATAAAACTTATCCATAGGTATTTTAAGTTTGCGGCTTATAATCTCTACTATTCTGCTGTTAGCCTGGTGCGGAAGAACAAAATCCAAATCATCAGCAGTAACTTCAGCCTTTTCCATAAGTCTCTTTACTGATTTAGGCACTGTTCTTGTGGCAAAGTCGAATATTGCCCTGCCATCCATATAAATCTCTCTTTTAGCCTGTCTCGAAGTATCGTTAAAGGCGTTTCCCGCAGGAGAATGTCCTGCTGTAAGAGCCATACCCTTTGCTCCGTCGCTTCCCATTTCCTCTGCAAGAAGGCCTATCCTTTCTTCTGTCCTTTCAACAAACACGCCTGCCGCGCCGTCACCAAAAAGAACGCATGTACCTCTGTCCTCAAAATCAAGATACTTTGAAAGAACCTCTGCACCTATTACTATGGCATTTTTATAAATGCCGCTTTTTATGTACTTATCAGCTATCGAAAGTCCGAATATAAACCCTGAGCATGCCGCGCCTATATCAAAAGCAACAGCATTTTGAGCACCGATAATACCCTGAACAAGGCATGCCGTAGAAGGCGTTGTATAGTCGGCAGAAACCGAAGCAACTATAATCAAATCAATATCCAAAGGGTCAACCGAAGCCTTTTTAATCAGTTCCTTGGCAACGCCTGCGGCTATATCTGAGGTATTCTCTCCTTTTGAGAAATGGCGCCTTTTAATTCCGCTTCGAGAGCTTATCCACTCATCGTTTGTATCAACAATTTTAGCCAGGTCATCATTTGTTACAATCATATCAGGCACACAGGCGCCTGTAGCAGTAATTTTAGAATAATACATAACAAATCTCCCATATTTAATTTTTTATTCCGGCTTGAAAGCTGCTCAGCATTCGTCTTTAATATACCTGTCCAGCTTTTTAAGTGCACCGTAAAGAAGATTTACCTCTTCTTCTGTTAAATTCTGTGTGCAGTTTTTAATCATCTGGATATGAAACTGAGCGTGTATTCTATATAAAAGCCGTCCTTTGCCCGTTAAGCGCACTTTAACCACACGCCTGTCATCCTGGCATCTGAATCTTTCAACATATCCCTTTTTAACAAGGTTATTAACAGCAACTGTCAGAGTACCCATTGTTATTCTAAGGCACTTTGCCACGGAGCTCATGCTTTTAGCCTCATACATGCCTATGGCTTCTATGGTATGCACCTCAGTTATGGAAACATCTTTAAAACGCCCCGCTCTGAAAGCGTTGCTTTCTATTTTAACAATACTGTTATATATATCCACTATAAGCTCATTAAGTGAGCGGCAGATGCTGTCCATAATGCAATCACCCTGAAAAAGGCAAAATAAGCCAATTATTTTGATAGTCAAAGTATAATTGATTATATCTTATTAGTCAAGTATGATTAGACCGCCAAAAAAGCCCGTGGTTTTTAATTTAAAATATACTATGCTGGGTTTTTATAAAGCTTTATGGATAAAACACGCATAAAAAAACACTTTTTAATTAAATTTTACATTATTTTGTTAAGATTTAAACTCAAAACCTTTTATACAAAACCTCCATGCCTTGAATTTAATCAAATACAAAGCACAAATATAAAAACCGTTTTGAAGTATTATACCACAAATATCTTCATATAACATTAATAAACAGCGCCATTGATTAAAAATTTACACTCTGTTCATAATATACTGCAAATATTAAAGCTTTTTTCCGAAAAAGACTTTGCATTATACTGTAGTAAAATTACACAAAATCCGGTTAAAATAAATGTAAGTTAAATTTGCCCGCCACATATTGACAATACTTAAATCATATAATATAGTAATCTAAACTACATGTATAATATTCAAATATAATAACTTATAATTTTTATATACAGGAGATGTTAATATGAAGCTTAAACCGGTAAAAATAGGGAATTTAACTTTAAAAGTGCCCATTATTCAAGGCGGTATGGGCATAGGCGTAAGTCTTTCTTCCCTTGCCGGCGCTGTAGCTAAAGAAGGCGGTATGGGCGTTATTTCAGCTGCTCAGCCTGGCTTCGACCGCGAGGAATGGAAAACTAATCCTCTTGGCGCCAATTTAAAGGCTCTTGGAGAACATATAAAAAAGGCAAAAGAAATTTCCCAAAACGGCGTTATAGGTGTTAATATAATGCGCGCTTCCTGCGATTATGACAAATACGTTCAGTGCTGTGTTGATAATGGTGCAGACGCCATAATTTCAGGTGCCGGCCTGCCTACAGAGCTTCCTAAACTTCTGGAAGGCACAAGCGTTAAGTTTGCACCTATTGTTTCATCGCTTAAAGCGGCCAAAGTCCTTTTTACTCTTTGGGAAAGACGCTACAAAAGAGTATCCGACTTTGTTGTTATAGAAGGCCCTAAAGCCGGCGGGCATCTCGGCTTTACACCTGAAGAAGCCGTTAACCTTACAAACGAGCAGTACGATGACGAAGTTAAAAAAATAATAGAATACGTTCACTCCTACGGCGAAAAAGCGGGAAAATTTATACCGGTATTCTTTGCCGGCGGTGTATTTGACAGAAAGGATATAGACCATTACATGGCTTTAGGCGCAGACGGAGTGCAGATGGCAACACGCTTTGTTACAACTTACGAATGCGATGCTCCTATGAGCTTTAAAGAAGCTTATTTAAGCGCTTCAAAAGACGATATAGTTATTGTTAAAAGCCCCGTAGGAATGCCTGGCAGAGCTATAAGAAATCCTTATGTAAAGCTCAGAGAGCAGGAAAGAGAAAAAATAACCCACTGCTTCAGATGTCTTGAAAAATGCGACCCTGCCACAACTCCTTACTGCATTACAATGGCTCTTATTCGAGCCGTTAGAAGCAATAATGAAGCCGATGAATCCCTTATATTCTGCGGTGAAAATGCTTACAAACTTAATAAGCTTACAACTGTTAAAGAAATTTTCGATGAAATTAATCAGTAAATGTTAATGTTTATGCCCCACATAAACTTACAAAAAGACCGCGGCTCTTTTAAGAGCCGCGGTTCTTTTTTATTTAACACTTACTTTAAACATATTATACATATCCTGCCTTGTAATTTCTTTTGAAACAGTGGCAAGCTTGCCTTTTATTTTCATCATTTCGTCTGTATAGCAGTTTATTTCCCTTTCGGTAAAATACACACGCTTTGTAAGCTTTTCTAAAAATCCGTCTAAGTCGGACGTACTTTCAAATCCTAAAAGCGAAAGTATTTTCTTAACCCTGTCCTGCTCCGGCACAAAATCCATATATGCCTTTGTAAACTGAGCATTTGCCGCGCCGTGGGCAAGCTCTTTAAAATATGTTAAATAATATCCCATGGCGTGGGGCAGTGAAGTTTGAGACTGAGCTATTGCCATGCCGCCTAATGTTGAGACCAAAAGCAGTTTTTCACGTGTTTGGGTGTCAAACTCGCCTTTTAAAAGCTGATACTTACAGTCTTTAAATATTTCCATGCCCTTTTCCGCCAGAACATCGCTTAAAAAGCCGTGCTCAGTGCAAAGATAAGCTTCTATAAGATGCGTAAGTGCGTCAACGGCAGTATTTCTTGTTACACCAAGCGGCATTGACTCAAAATATTTTACATCAAGGAATGCCGCCTCGGCAAATGTCCTTTTGGCTATGCCCATTTTTGTTTTCTTTTCAGGCACAGTTAAAACAGCATACTGCGTAACTTCGCTTCCCGTACCGGCAGTTGTGGGAACTTCCACTACAGGCAGATGAGTGCTTTCGCCCTTTTCAAGCAGGAACTGTGCTGTTTTACCAGGATTAGCCGCCAAAAATGCTACCGCCTTGGCGCTGTCCATAGGCGAGCCGCCGCCTATGCCTATTACAAAATCAGCTTTTTCATCAATTGTCTTTTCTGCCGCTTTTTCCACAGTGGCTAAAGACGGATTTTCTTCAATTTCGTCAAATATAAAATATTCCGTTCCAATACTTTCAAGAACCTTTATAACATCGGCCTGCGAGCCGTTATTTTTAGCCGATGACCGGCCTGTTATTAAAACCGCCTTTTTACCGAATTTTTTAAAAACTTGGGCATTTTTTATAATACAGTCTTTTCCGAAATAAATCTTAGCCGGCATATAATAAGTAAAATCTTCCATGCAACAAGCCTCCCCTACTGTGCTTTTTATTAAGTATACTCTTTTGCCGCAATACTTGCAAACAGATTTATCCACAGCAATATTAATGAATATTCGTTTTTGCACAGATGTTATCCACCGATTTTAACAGCAAAATCATAGATATCCACCGTGTTATCCACAATATCACCGGCACCATTGGATTTAAGATAAGTTTTATCCCTAAAACCATAGCTTACGCTTAACACCTTTAAACCGGCATTTTTGCCAGTTAAAATATCAACTTCAGAGTCACCAACATAAAGCGTTTCGCTTTTTTTGGCATTTAATTTCTCAAGTGTCAATTCAGCCATTTCAGGTGACGGCTTTCTTGCAACACCCTCATTTTCACCTGTAACGGCATCAAATATCCCGTTAAAAAACACACCGCAAATTTCTTCTGCCGCCTTTTGCGGCTTGTTTGTAACTACTGCCAGCTTAATTCCTTTTGATTTTAGTTTTCTTAAAACTTCTGTTATTCCGTCATATGGTTTTGTTTTAACACAGCTGTGAGCAAAATAATAATTTCTGAATTCAACATAAATTAAATCAAAATCATCTCTTTTTTCCGGCAGAGAAAGAAAAAGCAGTCTTTTAAGACCGTTTCCCACAAAGGATTTTATTTCTTCAAGACTTCTTTGCCTGTAACCGTAATTATTTAAAATATAGTTCACACTGTCGCAAAGGTCATAAATACTGTTTATAAGTGTTCCGTCTAAATCAAAAAATACATTTTTATACATAATGGCACTCCCTTTTAATTTATCAGTGTGAATTTATCACAGCAGAATGTATTTTTCAATACAAAAATAAGGCGTCTGCCCGACGCCTTATAATTAATTTCATTTATTTTTCAACAGCTACACTTTCGCCGTTTTCTATAACATAATCCGCTCTGTCAAGAACGCTCTGAGGTATTTCTATACCAAGTTTTTCTGCCATTTCTGTATTAATTGTTATGTTATTTGTTTTTGGATACTCAACAGGCATAGTTGAGATTTCGCCGCCCTCAAATACTTTTATAGCAAATTCACCTGTCTGAAGTCCAAGCTGATAAAAGTCAAGACCTACTGTAGCAAGACCGCCGTTTATGCACATTCCGGCTTCGCCTACTATTACAGGTATTTGTTTTGCTTCTGAAATCTGGCCTACTGTTGCCATTGTAGATGCAAATGTATTATCTGTAGGAAGATATATAACATCAACCTTTTCTGCCATTGTCTCAACTGCCTGAGCAACATCGTTTGAACCTGTTACTGTGCTTACTTCAACTGTAAGACCAAGCTTTTCAGCCTCTGCCTGAGCTGTTTCGGCCTGAACCTGGCTGTTTACCTCACTGGAGTTATACATAATACCTACAGACTGAGCGTCTGGAAGAATTTCTTTAAGAAGCGCCATCTGGTCGGCAATAGGTGTTTCGTCATTAACGCCTGAAACATTTCCTCCCGGTTCTTCGTTGCTGTCAACAAGGCCTGCCGCTTCAAATGATGTAATGGCTGTGCCTATTACAGGTATTTCCTGTGTTTCTGTAGCCAAAGACTGTGTAGCAGGTGTGGAAATACCTACAAGATAATCATATTCGCTGTTTACAAACTGCTGGCTTATTGTTTTAAGGTTTGACTGGTCACCCTGAGCATTCTGGTAATCAAGCACTATATTTTCACCGTCTACATAACCGTTATCTGCCAGATAATCAATAAATCCCTGACGGCATTTATCAAGAGCATCGTGCTCGCTTAACTGTAAAATACCTACTGTTATCTGTTCAGAGTCTGTTTCGCCTGAAGCAGAAGCACTTTCGGAAGAAGCTTCACTTGATGACTGCACTGACGCACTGCCTGATGAACTTCCCGAAGAAGAACATCCTGTAAAAGATAATAAAACAGCCGCAGACATAACAGCCGCTATAATTCTGAAATTCTTTTTCATATTTAATATCCCCCTTTAAAATTCTCTTTGAAATGAACCAAATTAAATTGGTGAAATTGATTATAGCACATAGTTTTTCAAATTTCAATACTTTAAAGCGCAAAACTTTAAAGCGTTATACTTTAAACCGCAAAAATTTTGAAGCAATAAAGTTTTTTAGCCGTAATAATTGAAATATAAAAATAATTGTGATATTGTATCAATGAGGCTGATAAATATGATAATTGAGACAAAACGCCTGTATTTAAGGCAGCTTAACAAAAATGACTTTAACAGTATTATGGAAATTTTAGGTGACGGCAAAACAATGTATGCCTATGAACATGCTTTCAGCAAAGAAGAAGGAATGAGCTGGCTTAATAATCAGTTTATACGTTATGAAAAATACGGTTTTGGTTTATGGGCAGTTATACTAAAAGGTACGGATAAGCTTATAGGCCAGTGCGGCATTACAATGCAGAATACAGGAGACAGGGAAGTTCACGAAGTCGGCTATCTTTTTAACCGCTCTTACTGGCATAAAGGCTACGCCACAGAAGCCGCTTCGGCATGCCGTAACTATGCCTTTGATGTACTTTCAGTAAATGAAGTTTGCTCCATAATACGCACAAACAATTTAGCTTCCATAAACACAGCAATACGCAGCGGCATGCTTGCCCGCGGGCAAATTGTAAAACATTATTACGGCATGGACATGCCGCATATTATATTTTCAATCAACAGAAAAGAATATAATAAACTTACTCACAAAGGGAGATGTATTATAAATGGGAATTAAACCAAGAAAAGTAGTTATTATAGGTGCCGGACATGTAGGAAGCCATGTAGGCTCAAGCCTTATGATGATGAATGTTGTTGATGAGCTTGTTTTTATTGATATTG
>CALWHR010000126.1 GCA_944380455.1 uncultured Clostridia bacterium | reverse complement strand
GGCTTGAACACCCTTATTTTACAACAAGGACGATGCTTTTTGCTTAAGCTTTAATCTCACCCGCAGAGCGGGCGGTTGTTAAAGGCTGCTTTGCAGCCTTCAGCACTAAAGTAATAACATAAAAAAGACACCGTATAAACGGTGTCTTTAAATTTATATTTAATAATTAGCAAACGCCCTGAGCAATCATAGCATCAGCTACTTTGCGGAAGCCTGCAATGTTAGCGCCTACTACAAAGTTGCCTTCACAGCCGAATTCTTTAGCTGCAGAAGCCATGTTCTCGTAAATGCCTTCCATAATGCCTTTAAGTTTAGCGTCAACTTCTTCAAATGTCCAGCTGAGTCTTTCGCTGTTCTGGCTCATTTCAAGAGCTGATGTGGCAACACCGCCGGCATTAGCAGCCTTAGCAGGAGCAAAGAGGATACCAGCTTTAAGGAATACATCAATAGCCTCAAGTGTTGAAGGCATGTTAGCACCCTCGCCTACAGCGAAGCAGCCATTAGCAACAAGTGTCTTAGCGTCTTCTTCGTTAAGCTCGTTCTGAGTTGCGCAAGGAAGAGCGATATCACATTTAACTGTCCAAACACCTTTGCCCTCATGGTATTCAGCTTCTGGGTGTTTTTCAAGATAATCTTTGCAGCGTCCTCTCTTAACCTCTTTAATCTCGCGCATTGTATCAAGGTCAATACCATTTTTATCATAAATCCAGCCTGTAGAATCGCTCATTGTAACAACTTTAGCACCGTACTGCTGAGCTTTCTGGCAAGCGTAGATAGCAACATTACCTGAACCTGAGATTACAACTGTCTTGCCTTCAAGGCTCTTGCCTGCTGCTTTAAGCATAGCGTTTGTAAGGTAAACAAGACCATAGCCTGTAGCCTCTGTACGAGCAAGAGAACCGCCGTATGTAAGACCCTTGCCTGTAAGAACGCCTTCGTAAAGACCTGTAATTCTCTTGTACTGACCATAAAGGTAACCAATTTCTCTTCCGCCTACACCAATGTCACCAGCAGGAACGTCTGTATCCTGACCAATGTGTCTGTAAAGCTCTGTCATAAAGCTCTGGCAGAAAGCCATAATCTCTCTGTCGCTCTTGCCCTTAGGGTCAAAGTCTGAACCGCCTTTACCGCCGCCGATAGGAAGTGTTGTAAGGGAGTTTTTGAAAATCTGTTCAAAACCAAGGAATTTGATAATACCAAGGTTTACTGATGGATGAAATCTCAAACCGCCCTTGTATGGTCCAATAGCGCTGTTAAACTGTACTCTGAAACCTCTGTTTACCTGGATATTGCCGTTATCGTCTACCCAAGGCACACGGAACATAATCTGTCTTTCAGGCTCTGTTATTCTTTCAAGAATAGCATTCTTCTCATATTTGTCATCTTTGTCAAGCAATGGCTTTAAGGAGTTAAGAACCTCTGTAGCCGCCTGTATAAACTCAGGCTGAGCTTCGTTTTTAGCTTTTAAGTTTTCCAATACTCTGTCTACATAAGACATAACGTAATCCCCCTTAATTTATATAGATTTATATTAATCTTCTTAAAATTAATTATCTGTTTCAATTTAGGTAAATTATAAGCACTTTCCTTTTAAATAACAATAGTTTTTTTGCGTTTTTCTAAAATTTCTGATATATTTTACATATTAAAATTTACCTTTGAGCTTCTGTTTGTAAAAATATAATCACACATTTACATTATCTCATGTATTCATTAGATACTAAAAGGAATATAAAAATGGCTGAAAATAAAGAATTATACTGCTCTTTAAACAATTATTTAAAAACCAAGTTTGGACAAAAAGTAATAAAGCTATCCCTTGACGGCGGCTTTACTTGCCCTAACCGCGATGGAAAAATAAGCCGTAACGGCTGTATATTTTGCAGTGAAAAAGGCAGTGGGGATTTTGCGGCAAAACGCACCCAATCCATTGCAGAACAAATAGAAAACCAGAAAACTCTTTTAAGCAGAAAATGGCCTAATGCCCTTTATATAGCTTATTTTCAGGCTTTTACCAATACCTATGCACCTGTTGAAATTCTTGAAAAAAAATACCGTGATGCCATATCTCAGCAAGGCGTTGTAGGCCTTGATATAGCTACCCGGCCCGACTGCATAGATGAAAAAGTTATAAACCTGCTTAAAGAAATTTCAAAAGAAACATATGTATGCGTAGAGCTGGGACTACAAACTTCAAACGAAAAAACAGCTGAAATTATAAACCGCGGCTATAAAAACATTGTTTTTGAAAACGCCGTAAAGCTTCTTAATTCAGCCGGAATAGATACTGTGTGCCATATAATACTTAATCTTCCCGGCGAAAGCCGCACGGACATGGTTAATTCAGTAAAATACGCCTGTTCATGCGGCATAAAGGGCATTAAACTTCAAATGCTGAACATACTTAAAGGAACTCCTTTGGAACAGATGTATATCAAAGAGCCGTTCAATCTTTTTACCCTTGAGGAATATACCGATTTAGTAACTGAATTAATTGAGTATATTCCACAAAATATAGTTATACACCGACTTACAGGTGACGGACCTAAAGATATTTTAATAGAGCCAAAATGGATATTAAACAAGCGTCTCGTACTTAACACTATAACACGAAAGCTAAAAGAAAAAAATGTTATTCAGGGCAGGTACTCTGCTGAATAAAAATTCAATACAAACATTTTTTGCTGTTGAGAATTGTCGAAATATATTATATAATATTTTTATATATTTTTAGGGGGAATAGGCTTTGCTTCAGGAAAACAAACTGGCCGAAAACAAGTTAATAATACTGTATCTTTTAAGCAAAATGGGTGTATCCCTGTCTAATAACGATATTTGCCAGTTTGCTATGGACAGAAATATTATGGATTACATAAGCGTTCAGCAGTGTCTTATGGAGCTTACAGATTCTATGTACCTTGAATCATCCACAGAAAATGGCTCTACCCGCTATAATATAACAAAAGAAGGCATTATGGTTTTAGGATTTTTCCAGAACCGCATTACTGAATGGCTTTTAAGCGCCGCCAATGAATATATATTAAATAATAAACAGCGTATTAAAAGCGAATACGAAATATCAGCTAATTATTTTCCTGAAATCAACGGAGAATACCTTGTTAAATGCGAGGTATGCGGCCTCAACGGCAACAGAATTATGGAACTTGATGTTGTTGTTCCTACCAAATCTCAGGCTATACAAATATGCACCAACTGGAAAAATAATGTAAATACAATATGCAGTACTATTTTTGCCGCTATATCAGACGAAAATCATATTTTAAAATAAAAACTGCTTTGGATTTCTTAAAAATAGTATTATGCTGTAAATAATACTCTTTATTAACACAGACTATTTTCAAATTTTAAAATTATTTTCTAATATATTACAAAATGCCGCTTTATAAAGCGGCATTAATATTTTAAGCATAAAAACCTAATTTATCCTTTGGTGATGTTAATTTCTCATAAATAATATCCTGCACAGTATAAAATATTTGTTGCTAATTATTTATAAATACTATGCTGTTATTTTTAAAATACTTTAATTTACAGTTATTTATCCGTATTTTATATTTATGCTGAAAAAATACTAAACGAGTTTTTAACCTTTTTCCTGGTTATTTGTTTTTTTATTTAGCTTATTCCTATACATTATGTTGTCAGCATGTTTTAATATAATATACGGGTCTTTAACGGCATACGGTGGCTTACAAACAACAAAGCCAACACTTACCTGATTAAACTCGCACGGTGCTCCTTCGTCCCAGTTTTTACATTCAGCTATTGAATCTGCAATATCTTTAGTCAAAACGCCGTAATATATAGCTACAAATTCATCGCCGCCGTACCTGTAAAGCTTTCCGTTCTCTTTAAGCTCATTGGAACACACTTTCCCAAAATGTATCAGATATCTGTCACCAATATCATGACCGTATTTGTCATTGATGAGCTTAAATCTGTCCAGGTCAAAAAAAATAACAGAAAAAGTCTGATTTTCTTCTATTAAAGTACGCATGCGTCTCATCATTTGCGGCCTGTTTCCAAGACCTGTTAAGTCATCGTGGGAAACCGTTTTTTCAAGTTCATTAATTCTGATAGAACTGTTTATTACATCATAAACAATAGTATAAAACATATAATTTACCGCAAGAAACATAATCAAAACAATAATTTGCAGTAAATACTTTTCACTGTTTAAAAATATTATATGAAGAACAGCCAGTATAAAAAAATTAAAATACATGCTTATTTCCAAATATCTAAACTGCATTTTTTGATAATCTTGCATATTCCTTAATATATATAAATATTTAGGAATAACATACTTTCTAAACGGAATAAATGTTGCTGAAAATAATACTGTTTCAATAATTATTAAAGCTAATTGAAAATTCAAAAATCCAAAAAAATATGCTGCCTGTACAGAAACAGCCAATATTCCATGAGTATACGTCCAGCTCATGCACATGTTAAGAAAAATCTTTTCAATTTTTTCATCATATAAAAATTTCAGCGGAATTATGTATATAAATCCGTATATTGAAAACTCACCATTTCCGCTGAACTTATCTCCATTAAAAAACACCCAAGGCAGTATACAAAACACAGTAAAAACGAAAAACACCGCCGCTGTTTTAAACATTGAATATTTCCTTTTAAAGCAATGGTTCAGTGTAATTAAATTAATAATCAAAACTTCAATTGAAGGCAAAATATACGCATATTCCATAGCTGTCACTCCAAAATACTTTCAGGCTAAAAACAAAAAATTCCAAATCATTGTTTGATTTTTCTATTGAATTAATGGAAGTATTATATCAAAAATTAAAAACGTCAACAACTATTTAAATAATGTGTTGTCAAAGAATATCCATTAAATTTATGACAAAACAGATATTTTTTGACAGTTTAAAAGACCGCTTTATAAAGCGGCCTTTTGTTTTAATTATTATTCACAGCTAAAAATCCATTTACTTACTATATATTCATTAAATTTCTTCGGCATTTATAACACTGCCGTCAGCTTTAAGCATAAGCTGGGCGGCTTTTGGCAAAGAAGCAAACTGATAAGGTGTAATAACCGAAGCATAACTTCCGGCATTTGTCATAACAAGCATATCACCTATATTCATTTCTTTAAGCTCAATATCTTCCTCTATAATATCAGTAGATGTGCATAAGCTTCCGCAGAGAGTTACTTTTTCTGTTTTGTCACTTTCGTTAAGAACTATATAACCAAAAGCATCTTTGCATGTATAAAACGGCTCGCTTTCAGCTGGGAACTCGTCAACGGCGTATTTTTCAATAATATGTGCCATAGCCGGACGCACAAAACCGTTAAGTGTTGAAGAAAGAATAACAAATGTTTTGCCGTAGGACACCTTTTTATCCACAACTTTGCATGCGTAGTATCCGCTTTTACCCACAGCATAGCGGCCTGTTTCCACAAAAATCTGTGTATTTTTAAATTCATCTTTAAACTTAACACAAAGAGCATTTAAGTTTTCGCCTAATACTTTAATATCTACTTCTTTGTCGTTTTCAGCGTATGGTATACCTATTCCTGAGCCGAGATTAACAAACTCAAGCTCTGTACCAAGCTTTTGACATACCCTTTTAATCAAATCAAACATATTGGCATGATATTTTTTTATAAGCTCCGTATTAAGCTCCTGGCTGTGAAGGTGAACGTGTATACCTGTGACTTTAATGTTTTTAAGGCTCTTTATTTTTTCGGCATTATCAAAAAGCTGGTATTCCTCTATGCCGAATTTAGAAGGAGCGCCTTTTCCGCCAAAGAACCCAAAATCAGGGTTTATTCTTACGCCGATTTCAGCTATAACGCCTTTTTCGCCGGCAGTCTTATTTATAAGCTCAATTTCATTTAAGCTGTCAGCTGTAATTACAGCCTTTCCCAAAGCGCCTTTAATGTCATTTTCTGTTTTTCCTGGTGCGGAATAATAAATATCTTTTTCTTTAAGACCCAGTTTTTCGGAAAGCAGAACCTCATTTAAGCTGGCGGCATCTGCGCCAAAGCCCTGAGCAAACACTGTTTTAACAATATTAATATACGGATTGTTTTTTACTGAATAAAGAAATTTAATTCCCTCAAAGCTGTCTTTTAATCTTTTTGTATATTCAAGTATTGTTTTTTCATCGTAGATATAAAAGCTGTTGAATTTTTCAGACTGTTCAAGCACAGCCTTTTGTATTGATTTTTCCATAGCAGTCTCCTTAATAACACGTTTTTAAACAGTAAAAAAGCGCCGGAAAATTGGCGCCTTTTAAAAGGCGCAGAAAACGCCTTAATTTATTACATATTAAGCTCTTTGTTTTTTGTATCTACTTCAAGATATTTATCTGTTTTTTGGTTAATTGTAAGCACACCGTCTGTAGGGTTAAAGAAAATCTTAACAAAAGTATTAACTCCCGGAGCGCCTGCCTTAACGGCTATAAGCTGGCACTGCTTAACAATTTCCATAAGCTCATCATAATCGCCTTCTATTGTTGTTTCAAAAGGTGATACAAAATATTTAAGTCCGGTGCTGTCGATATATGCTATTACCTCGTCAACAATACGAATTGTTTCGTTATCATCGAGGGTAAGCGGCAGAACCTGTATAGCTACGCTTGCTGGAACCATTTTAAACACCTCGCAAAAAATTATTTTCGTTTATAAGTCACAAAACTGAACTCAGTTCCATTATATTCTTTTATTTCGCTTTTTTCAACAATTTCCCACTGCGGCATTTTATCAAGGTTAGGTATAAATGTATCGGCTTCATCGAAAACCCTGTTTATTTTTGTTATGTACGCTGTATCACACAAGTCAAGCATTTGAGTATAAACAGTGCCGCCGCCTATAACAAAAACTTCTTTATCTTTGTATTTTTCGGCTTCTTTTACAGCCTCCTCAACACTTGAAACCTTTGTTATGCCTTCGGTATTAAGGTTTTTGTTTGTTGAAATAACAATATTTACCCTGTTTTTAAGCGGCTTATGTCCTGGGAATGACTCTAATGTTTTTCTGCCCATAATTACAACAGAGCCATTTGTTTTCTCGCGGAAAAACTTCATATCCTCAGGAAGCGGTGTTAAAAGGTCGCCTTTAATGCCTATTCCCCAGTTTAAATCAGCGGCTACTATCATTTTCATACTATGTCACCTCAAATGGCTACAGGTATTTTGCCTAAGCTTGGCCCATACTCATAGCCTTCCAGTTCAAAATCATCTACTGTAAAGTCGTAAAAATTCTTTATGTTTTTATTCATTATAAATTTAGGTGCTTTTTTAGGCTCTCGGCTTATAAGCTCTTTTACCATATCAACATGTCTGTTGTATATGTGCATATCGCTTATTACATGAACAAGCTCCCCGGCTTCAAGGCCGCTTACCTGCGCAAACATGTGTACCAAAACAGCATACTGCACTACATTCCAGTTATTGGCCATTAATGTATCCTGAGAACGCTGGTTTAATATAGCATTAAGCTTATTGCCTGTAACATTAAATGTCATGCTATAGGCACAAGGATAAAGGTTCATTTCATGCAAATCTTCAAAGTTATAAATATTAGTCATTATCCTTCTGCTGAAAGGATTGTTTTTAAGGTCAAAAAGCACCCTGTCAACCTGGTCAAACTCGCCTTCTTTATACTTATGCTTAATACCAAGCTGATAGCCGTATGCCTTGCCTATTGTGCCGTCAGGGCCTGTCCATTCGTCCCAAATATGGCTGTGAAGGTCAGAAGTACGGTTTGATTTTTTCTGCCAAATCCATAAAATTTCGTCAATAGCCGCTTTAAAGTTTGTAAACCTTAAAGTAAGTATAGGAAATTCCTGTGACAAATCGTACCTGTTTACAACACCGAACTTTTTAATTGTATAAGCCGTAGAGCCGTCTTCCCATTTGGGACGGTTCTTTTCTTTTTCGGTTGAACAGCCGTTATTAAGTATATCTGTGCAGTTTGCTATAAAAATCTCATCCGCCCTGCTCATTTAAGCCTCCAAACTTTTTTAACTCTTTTCTGATTTTCCCGCCTTTTACATCTGCCTTCTGCCCTCTAAGGCCCTTGAAAGAGTAACTTCATCTACATATTCCAAATCCCCGCCTACGGGCACACCGTTTGCAATACGGCTTACTTTAATGCCCAAAGGCTTTATAAGCCTGTTTAAATACATAGCCGTTGCTTCACCTTCCACATTAGGGTTTGTGGCTATAACTATTTCTTCAACAGTCTCTTTCTGAATTCGCTCCAAAAGCTCCTTAATACGTATATCATTAGGACCTATGCCTGTCATAGGAGAAATTGCCCCGTGAAGAACATGATAAACGCCTTTAAACTCTTTTGTTTTCTCATAAGCCGCCATATCCCTCGGGTCTTCCACAACCATTATTGTTGAATGGTCCCTTTTGGGATTAGCGCACACCGGGCAGATATCCTCATCTGATAAATTATAGCATACGGAGCAGTACTTTATATTTTTTTTAGCCTCTGTTATTGCATTTGCCAAAGATTCAACCTTTTCCTGACTCATTCCTATTATATAAAAAGCCAGTCTTTGGGCGCTTTTAGGCCCTATTGAAGGAAGAGATGAAAGCTCCTCTATCAGACGGGTTATATAATTACCATAATAATTCATTTTCTGTCACCTGCCGGCAAAATCAGAACATTCCGCCGCCTACGCCGCCTGTAATTTTACTCATTTCACTGTTTGCCATTTCGTCAGCCTGTCTTATAGCCTCATTAACAGATGAAAGTATAAGGTCCTCAAGCATCTCAACATCATCCGGGTCAATAACCTCAGGGTCTATTTTAATTGATTTAATAACTCTTTTGCCTGTAATTACAATTTTAACAGCGCCGCCGCCTGATGTAGTTTCAACTGTCTTTTCTGCAAGAGCCTCCTGAGCCTCTTCCATTTTTTTCTGCATTTTCTGTGCCTGTTTCATAAGACTCTGCATATTCATGCCGCCCATACCGCCAAATCCGCCTTTTGCCATTTTATAATCCTCCTCAAAATTGTTTAATCTATTATTTCTATTTCAGCGTCGGAAAACTTACCCAGTACATCATCGCCAAAACCGTCATCTTCGGTATAATTACCGCCGCAATTGATTTTCTGGTAGTTTTCGTATTCGCTTTTGTCAACTGTTTTTATATCAAAATCCTTTTTAAAAAGCTCTGAAAGCTTCGATAAAAGTATATCTTTTTTAGTTTCAATAAGACCTTTGTAACCGTCATCGCAGATAAGTGTAAGCCTGCCGTCATCCATATAACCCACGTCTGCCTTTGAGAGCACCGAACGGTCTAAGCTCTCCATTTCCATTAAAATATTATCCCAGTTTTCCTTTACTGATTTAATATCATCAGGTACTGCTTTGGGCCTTGCCTTAGGCTTTGGCTTTTCTTTTTCCACGTTTTTTTTGCTATCTGCCGAAACGGCAAAAGCACCGCTTTTTATTTTCCGCTCCAGCTCTGAAAGACGGGCTGATATATAATCTATATTGTTTTTAGGCACATTGGAGCAAAGCTTTATAAGCTCTACTTCAAGAAGTATCCTTTGATTAGAGGCATATTTAATATCCGAAAGAAGCTGTGAAAAAATACGTATAAAATATATAACTTCCTCCGGTGATGTTTTTTTAGCCTGAATGGAAAGCTGTTTTATTCTCTCCTGTGAAAGGTCAATTATGCTTTCAGCCTCGTTTACTGTAAGCACAACAAGCAGATTCCTTAAATGCTGCATTAAAGCAGATGTAAACTGGGCAACATCTCTGCCCTTATAAATAATATCATCAACCACATCAAGAGCTTTTTGAGGGTTTTTGCTTATTAACGCGTCTGTTACGGTAAAAAACACTCCGTCATCGGAAGCACCGCATACTTCAAGAACTTTCTCCTCTGTTATTACTTCATTATGATAAAAGGCAAGACACTGGTCAAGTATGCTTAAACTGTCCCTCATAGAGCCGTCTGCCAAACGTCCAACGGCGCTTAAAGCGCTGTCCTCTGCCTGAGCGCCTTCTATTTTAATATATTTTTTAAGTGTTTTTGTTATTTCGCCTGATGAAATTCTTTTAAAATCAAACCTCTGACATCTGGAAAGTATGGTAACAGGTACTTTCTGCGGGTCTGTTGTAGCCAATATAAATATAACATGTGCAGGCGGTTCTTCAAGGGTTTTAAGCAAAGCGTTAAAAGCCCCCGGAGAAAGCATATGCACCTCATCTATAATATAAACCTTATACTTACCCTCAGCAGGCGGATATTTAACTTCCTCACGGATATCACGGATATTGTCTACACCGTTGTTTGACGCCGCATCAATCTCTATTACATTAACGCTTCGTCCTTCCTGCATAGATACACACATTTCGCATTTGCCGCATGGCTCGCCGTCTTTCGGGTTTAGACAGTTTATAGCCTTGGCAAATATTTTGGCTGTTGATGTTTTGCCGGTTCCCCTTGTGCCGCAGAAAAGGTAGGCATGAGAAACCATGTCAGAAACTATTTCATTTTTAAGTGTGCGCACAATATGGTCCTGGCCGATTACACCACCGAATGTATCCGGTCTGAATTTTCTGTATAAAGCCTGATAAGCCACGGTTTTAACGCCTCTTTTCAAATTGGTACAAATTATTTCCAATTCAATAAATATTAGTAAAAAAGCACACAGCTCTCAAAACTGCGTGCTTTATATTTTAATGCATAGATTATATTAAGGAATCCATGCGCCCGGCTTCGACACCTGTTCCTAAGCGTTACCTTTTTCCTTAACTCCAGCCAAGCTACCTCGCGGCACACAGAAGTGCTTACTTAGTGCTGCTTCCTTCCGGACCTGACACGGTTCATAAGTTCCTGTTGCACAAGACTCAGCCTTCAACGCTCTTTCCAAAGGGCAGACCAGAGAAAAAAGAAGCCTGCACCGGGCATCACCCCCACTATAGCGGATTGTGGGTACAGGGCGCCGCTACCTCCCCGGCTAGCACGGAAATTTTGAATTCTGTAAAATTGTTGCCATACTATTATACTATTATACAATTAAAGTGTCAATGAAATAAATAATTGATTAATTGTTTTATTATGCCATTAAAATTTGCTTTTTGTAAAACTAATCAGCCTTTTTTCTGAATCTTGCAAAAAACTCTTTCATAATACTGCGGCACTCTTCTTCCAAAACGCCGCTTTTAACAGAGCACCTGTGGTTAAGCTTTTCCATCTGCAAAAGATTAATTACAGAGCCGCCGCAGCCGGCCTTTGGATTAGGCGCGCCGTAAACCACATTGGGTATTCTGGCCTGAACAATGGCTCCGGAACACATGGGGCATGGCTCAACTGTTACATAAATAGTACAGCCCTCAATCCGCCAATCACCCATAACCTTCGCCGCCTTGTTAATAGCTATAATCTCGGCGTGTTTAAGCGGATTTTTATCTGTATTGCGTCTGTTAAAGCCTCTTGCTATAATCTCGCCGTTATTAACTATAACAGCGCCTATAGGCACTTCGTCAATTTCAAAAGCCTTTCTTGCCTCTTTAAGGGCTTCCCCCATAAAATACTCGTCATCCATACTACTGCCTTACATAAAGTGTACAGCTTTCGCTATCTGACAATATGTAATCGTCCTTTCCGTCGTTATTAAAGTCACCGGCGTATATCCTCTGACTGTATAATATATCGTCATTTCTTGAAATAAGTCCGTATTTGCCCAGAACATAACGTATAACAGTACCTGTATTGTCGCAGATATATATTTCCTCTGCTCCATCGTTATTTAAATCAGCTGTGTATATATACCCATAATAACATTCCGAAGAAACATTGGTACGCCAAATACAGTCCAAACCGCTGTCTGTCTGCTTATAAACATATAAATCGTATTTGTCGGTTATTATATATTCATTTACCGAATCCCCGTCTAAATCGGCCTGTTTAAAATCCGCAGCCTGAACATTTATATAATAGCTCAGTTCTTTAACATACTCACCATCAATCAGCTTATAAAACTCGGTATTTTTATCGTTTATAAGCACCAGCAAATCATCAGATGCTGAAACACAGGAATAACTGCCTGAAGAAAGTTCCAATTCGTTATTTAACTTGCTGAAATCACTGTTAAAAAACAGTACATTTTCGGAATATATTCTCTCATTTTCAGAACCCTCATAGTTTTCTGCCACACTGCCTGTAACAACAGCTATGCTTCCATCGTTTAAAAACGTGGCGCTTATAGGCTTTTTATACCCCAGCTGAGAATAGCTTATGGTTCTGTACCGCTTTAAAGTATTATTTGAATACCTGTAAATATTTATGCTGTTTTCTGTCAGTTCAAGAAGATAGCTTCCGCCTTCGTATTTGTATAAAGACTCAAATCCATCAGAAAGCACACTAAGTTTTTTTGCTGTATAACTTGAGCTGTAAGGCAAATCGCTTTCAGTTTTTGTAATTTCAGCATAAGGCGTAAACACATTCCTTATATTAAGCCCCGTAACAAAATTTGAATTGCTTTCAGGCGTATAATAAAGACCAACTATGTTATTTTTAATAAAATAGAAATAAACTATTCCGGCTTTCTGTGAGTTAATATGATATAAATTAGCCGTATAGCAAACAGCTGTTTTTCCGGCATATTTTGTCATATCATATCCGCTTTCAGCGCTGGCCTGAAATATATCTGCGTTTTCCTCGGTATTTTCCGGAACTTTAGACTCACTGTATGCAAGGCTTGTCCCATCGTAATGCCAATAAAAACTGTTTAACTTGTCTTCTATTATTTGGGCGTAGTTTTCCTGCTGCTCTTTTGAGAGAGAAAAAACATATTCAACTTCTTCAGCTTTGCCGCAGCCGCTTAACAAAATTGATACGGCGCAGGCCGCACAAATAATTTTTTTTATCATATGCAAACCCCATATTTAAACAATTCTGCATTTTTTTGTATATAAACACAATTATATACCACGATATACTAATTTTCAAATCAAATTAGACTTATACACCACAAAAGGCTTATTCTTTTTATGCAGGTTCACCTTTTGCAAAAAAGAGCCTTCTTTATCTGTTATCCACCTTTTCAGGGTACATGTCGTGTTTTGAAAGCCTTTCCCAGGCCAGAGTCTCCCACTTTGTACCCTTCTTGCCGTAATTGCAGTACGGGTCTATGGATATTCCGCCTCTTGGGGTAAATTTTCCCCAAACCTCAATATACTTAGGCTCCATAAGCCTAATCAGGTCTTTCATAATAATGTTAACGCAGTCCTCATGGAAATCACCATGGTTTCTGAAGCTGAAAAGATAAAGTTTAAGAGACTTGCTCTCCACCATTTTAACATCAGGCACATAAGAAATATAAATTGTGGCAAAATCCGGCTGTCCCGTAATAGGGCAAAGGCTTGTAAATTCAGGGCAGTTGAATTTTACAAAATAATCATTTTCCTGATGCTTGTTTACAAAAGTTTCCAGTACCTCCGGGGCGTAATCGTCTTTATATACATTGTTTTTATTGCCTAAGAGAGTTATTCCCTCTGTTTCTTCCTTGCTTCTTCCGGCCATTTTAAACCCTCCATTTATTTTTTCATTAGTATAATATACATCTTATTAAAAAACAAGGCTCTCTACATTACCCTTGAGAGCATGGCACTTGCCAAAGCTCCGCAAAGCACCGAAAAAACACAGCACCTTAAAGTATAAAGCGTATTTTTAACATTAACGGAACTAAAATAAATGCTCATAGTATAAAAAACCGTTTCCGTACAGGCAAGCATAATTGCCGCTGTTCTGCCGATATAAGAATCTGGTCCGAAAGAAGCAAATATTTCACTTGCAAGCCCAGTTGCCGCTGACGATGAAAACATTTTAACTGCCAAAAGCGGCACTAATTCTGCCGGAAAACCAAATATTGAAACTACAGGACTAATTATATCAGCCATAACAGACGAAAGATTTGATTTAACAAATAACGAGGAAGCACACATTAAAGCCGTAAGTGCTGGCAGTATATTAAAAACCGTTAAAAGACCATTTTTGGCTCCATGGGTAAATGAATCCATTAAAGATACTTTTTTAATAAGACCGTATATAACAACAATCATTACAACAAAAGGCATTAACCCTGATGAAACAGCATCAATTATATTCATTTAAAATATCTCCTTTCGCACAGCTTAACAGCGGCTACCGCGGCAAAAGTGGTTATGGATGTGGCTATTATGCTTGGAAAAACTATATCAAACGGCGCTGCGCTTAAATATTTCTGCCGCATTACTATCATATTTACAGGAAGCATCTGCACTGATGACACATTAACGGCAATAAGCATACACATGGCACGGCTTGCGGTGTTTGTTACATTATGTATTTTTTTCAGCTCGCTCATGGCCAAAAGTCCAGCAGGTGTTGCCGCCCAGCCAAGCCCCATAAAGTTTGCGGCCATATTAACGCAAATATATTTAAAAGCGGCACTCTGCGGCGGTACATCAGGGAACAAAAACCGCATTACAGGCCGTATTTTTACCGAAAGAGAGTCTATAAGCCCGCTCTCCTGAGCTATATTCATTATTCCGCTCCAAAAAGACATGGTGCCTGCCATAAATATGCAAAGTTCCACAGCAGAAGCGGCGCCGTCTGTTATGGCCCCTGCCGCTTCCTGCGGGCCGCAGGTTATAAAACACATTACTGTACCGGCTATTATGGCAAAACTCCAAATAAAATCAAGCATTCAATCACGTTTCATTTTATATTTAAAACAAGTATACTGCGCTTTGTGTCTGTCCTATTACTTTTTTATTTAAAGCGCATAATTAAATATCATTTGTGCGGAATAAAAATAAGTGGTATATTTAAACTGTAATTATTAAAATCCTGTTAAAGTTCAAGTGATGTTAATGAATGATAATACAATACTTAATTATGGAAAAAGCCCGGCTCAAACGGTTTTTAAGCTTTCATGGCCGGCTATAGCCGAGCAGTTTCTTATTTGCCTTGTATCCCTTGCGGATATGGCCATGGTGGGCTCAATAGGCGCTTACGCCACGGCAGCTGTTGCTATTACGGCATCAACTACATGGTTTTTAAACGGATATAATACTGCTTTATGCGCGTCATTTATGTTTATAGTAGCCCATAACATAGGCAAAAACAGAATTAATATGGTACACAGAGCCGCGCGCCAGGCAGTTACCCTGTCAATAATTTCAGGCATAATAATATCCGCTCTTTCCGTTCTTATTTCCGGCAGACTGCCCCTTTGGCTTGGTGCGGAAAAAGATGTTTTGCAGCCGGCCTGCGACTACTTCAGAATTATAGGCACAAGCCTTGGCGCTGTAACAGTTTCTACTGTAATATCCGGAGTAATGCGTGCCGCAGGAAACACAAAGCTTCCGCTTTTTGCCAATATAGGCGCAAACCTGCTTAATGTAGCCGGAAATTACATATTAATATATCCAACAAGGAATATAAATCTTTTTGGAACAGCAGTTAAAATGTACGGCGCAGGTTTAGGCGTTTCGGGTGCGGCTATATCTACGGCTGCATCGCATTTTGTTCTGGCACTGTTTTTATTGGTTATGCTTTACAGAAAGCCTACACCGGTTAAAATTAAAATACGCGGTGACTACAGAATTACAAAACGTGTAATGAAAGATGTTTTCAGGATAGGCGTACCGGTCTGTATAGAACGCTGTTCTTTAAGCTTTGGACAGATTATATTAACCGCCATGATTTCCGGCCTCGGCACGGTAGCTCTTGCGGCGCATTACCTTACGGACCAGGCAGAGGGTATATTTTATCTTCCGTCTTACGGTTTGGCAGACTCGGCAACAGCCCTTGTAGGTCAGTCTTTAGGGGCAAAAAGGGAGGATTTGGCAGATAAGTTTGTATTTCTTGTATGTATAATTAACATTATCGCCATAGCCATTATGTGCGTACCCGTTTTTATATTCTCCAAAGAAGTAATAAGCCTTTTTTCAAATGACGCTCAGGTTATATCGCAGGGCACAGCAACACTGCGTTTAGCGGCAGCATTTGAGGTATTTTTCAGTCTTTACATAGTAATAAGCGGTATATGCCGCGGCGCAGGAGATGTTAAAATTCCCCTTATAGCCGGTTTTGTGGGAATGTGGGTTATACGTCTTATTTCATGTTATATTCTGGCATATAAATTCAGTATGGGTGTAGCCGGAATCTGGCTTGGTATAGGAATAGATACAGTATTCCGCGGATTAATTTGTATTTTCAGAATAAAAAGCGGAAAATGGAAATACGCTTACAAACATTAATTAAACAAAAAACGGATTAAAACTTTATTATGTTTTAATCCGTTTATTTTTATTTTAAAATTGTAAATCCCAGACTTTTTATATCATTTGCAAATGCCATTACACCATTATGTGTAAGTTCCGTTAAATCCATCTTATAGTCCTTAAACTTAGAAATAACTCCGTCTGGAGCAGTTATAATATCGCAGCCGCAGTTCTGAGCTTCTATTATATTATAAAACTCACGGCAGCTTGCCCACAGAACTTTTATGTCTTTATTCTTTTTAGCATAAGAGCAGGCCTCTTTTACCATTGGCTTAGGGTCTATTCCTACATCGGCAACACGTCCGGCAAAAATAGAGATAATACACTTAACTCCCGGACAAATGGCGTCTATTACCTCTTTAGCCTGTACATCTGTCATAATAACTGTTGCGTTTACCTGTATTTTTTTAGCTGTAAGACGTTTAATAAGCTCTGTTGTTTTTTCGTATTTTGTATTCATAAAAGGAATTTTAACAAATACATTTTCACCTAAAGCGCTTATTGCCTCTGCCTCTTTTTCCATTGTAGGCATATCATCAGCAAAAACTTCGAAAGATACCGGCATATCAGGTATGGCCTTAACTACTTCCTTTGCAAAAGCCATATAATCAGTAACGCCAGCTTTTTTCATTAATGACGGGTTGGTAGTAAAGCCTGTTACAATTCCACCTTTATAGTAATTAACCATTTTTTCTATATCTGCGCCATCGGCATAAACAGCTATTTTTATATCATTATTCATTATTATCACTCCAAGCGAATGTTTTTTGTTATGAATTTTACCACCTTAAATTATATTTGTCATTAAATACTTTTAAAAACCTAAAAATATTTTACAGCAAAAAACAAACCGGCTCATAAAGAGCCGGTCTGTTTTAAGAAAGGTAAGTTATAAGTTATGAAATTTTTTAAGGAGTAGATTTTATGTTCCTCTGAACAATTAATATTATGCCCTTAATTTGTGTCTTTCATATAAAGAAAATGTGAACATTATGTAAATCTTAAATAAATATTATTCAAAAGAACGTAAAAGCTTAATTTCCTCAGCATAGCCTTCCAGCTCATTAGGCGTTTCAAGGCACATAGGCAGTTTGTTGAGCCTGCTGTTTTTAACTATACTTTTAAATGTTTCAATTCCTATATTGCCTTGGCCTATTTTCTGATGCCTGTCTTTATGGCTTGATAAAACATTCATGCTGTCGTTAATATGAAGGGCTTTTAGATTTTCAAGTCCTATTATATCATCAAACTCGTTTAAAACACCGTCCAAGTCATTAACTATATCGTATCCGCCATCAAAAACATGGCATGTATCCATGCAGACGCCTATTTTTATATTATTGTCAACCAAATCTATTATTTTTTTCAGTTCTTCAAAATTTCTGCCAACTTCCGTACCTTTGCCAGCCATAGTTTCCAAAAGTATAGTCGATTTATGCTCCGGTTTTACGGAACGGTTTATTACATCGGCTATAAGCTTTATTCCTTCATCACTTCCCTGCCCCACATGGCTTCCCGGATGGAAATTATAATAAGCTTTTCCTTCCAAACAATCCAGCCTATCCATATCGTCTTTCATGGTATTAAAAGCAAACTCCCTTACAGAAGCGTCTTTTGAGCACGGGTTAAGGGTATACGGCGCATGAGCAACAATAAAGCCAAAATTATTTTCATCAAGTATTTTCAGAAATTTTGCAACATCGTTCATATCGATATCCTTGGCTTTGCCTCCTCGTGGATTTCTGGTAAAAAACTGCAATGTATTGGCATTTATTTTAAGAGCCTCATTTGCCATGTTTTCAAATCCCTTTGTCACCGAAAGGTGACAGCCTAAATACAGCATATATATCCTCCTTTTAACTTACGGAAACACCGAAAAACATTCCGCATACAAATATAACAAATACGCATACCGGTGCAATATATTTTATGGTAAAAAGCCAGTAATTTTTAAATCTAAAGCCGTTTTTAGCTCCGCTTTCTATTTCTTTTAAGGCATTTTCCTTTTTCCAAACAAAACCGGCAAAAACACAGCTTAAAAATGCGCCTATTGGTATTGTCAGCCTGTCTGTAAAAAGCTCTATAAAGTCCCCAAAACTTACAAGCCTTAATCCGTCGCTTACGTCAAACCACAACAGTTTCAAAGGCATATACACCTGTGAAAGAGTGTACAGCGCACCTACAACAAGCATTATAACAGAAAGCGCCGCTGTTGTCTTTTTTCTTTCAAATTTAAGCTCATTTTCGGCAAATACCAGCACTGTATCAAATATGGATATTTCTGATGTAACAGCGGCAAAAAACAAAAGCAGATAAAAAAGAGCACCAAAAAATACACCAAAAGGCATACTTTCAAAAACTCCGGCAAGAGAAATAAAAACAAAGCTTCCGCCGCTTCCCGCTGGAGTATTTGCGGCAAAAACAGCCGGGATTATAATAAAAGCGGCTGCAATAGCTACGGCAGTATCAAAAAGACAAATATACGCTGTATCCTTAGGTATATTGCAGTCTTTTTTTAAATAAGCGCCGTAAGTTATCATTACACCTAACCCCACAGAAAGCGAATAAAAAGCCTGTCCCAAAGCCGACAAAAGGCCGGAAAAGCCGAATTTTGCTATATCAAACGAAAGCATATATTTTACTCCATCTAAAGCTCCCGGCAGAGTAACGGAGCGCACAAGAAGCACTATAAGCAAAACAAAAAAAATCGGCATAACATAAAAACTGAATTTTTCTATTCCACCTGAAACGCCTTTAAGTATTACAAATATACACACACCTAAAAACAGTATAGGGTAAAAAACAGCACTTAAAAACGGAAAGCCATTTGAGCCAAGCATGTTATAAAAAAATACATCAGGAGCTGAAAACAGCTTTGTGCTTTCAAATAAATAAGCAACAAAATACCGCATTACCCAGCCGCCAAGCTGTATATAATAGCATGACACCAAAAAGCCTGTTATTACACCAAAATATCCTGCAACAGCCCATTTTTTATTAACGCTTTTATATGCCGCAACGGCGTTTTTGCCTGTATATCTCCCCAAAGATGTTTCCATTATCATAAGTGGTGCACCTAAAAATAAAACTATTAATACATATATAAAAATATAAATTCCGCCGCCACCCTCATAAGCTCTTGCCGGAAATTTCCAAATATTTCCTAATCCGGCAGCAGAGCCTGCCGATGCAAGTATAAATCCTATGCTTGATGACCACTGCTGTTTTTTATTATCCATATGCCAAAGCTCCTTTATAATTTTCCGTTTTAAAACATAAACATATAAAAAATAAAAAATATTTCTCATTACGTTAAAAATGTGTTAGAATATTAAGATAATCTTCATTTTGAAAGGACATGTTTATGTACGAGAAAGTATATTCAAATCCGGATATTTATAACATTTATGTTCCTCTGCCTAATAATCCGCTTAAAAACATAAATTGCTATGTTATTAAAACGCCGGACAAGAACCTTATAATAGATACAGGCTTTAACTTAAAAGAATGCTACGATGCTTTAAGCAATGGACTTAAAGAACTGGATGTTGACATTTCAAAAAGCGAAATGTTTCTTACACATCTTCATTCTGACCATATCGGCCTTGCACCTTTTATAATGAACAGCAGCTCAGTTATTTATATAAGCAAAATCGATTATGACCATTTAAACAATGAAACCCCTGAATACTCATGGAATGCTCTTTACCGCAAATTTATGTCAGAAGGCTTTCCTAAAGAAGCAATAGAAAACCTTCACAAATCAAATCCTGCCGAAGCCTATGCCCCTGAAAAGGGATTTAAGGCCGTTACATTAAACAACGGCGACAAAATAACAATAGGCGGCTATGAATTTACATGTATATTAACCCCTGGGCACACTCCCGGGCACATGTGTCTTTATTTAGAAAGCGAAAAACTTATGTTTTTAGGTGACCACGTACTTTTTGACATAACCCCTAACATTACATTCTGGACAGGTGTAAGGGATTCCCTTAAAGATTACATACAAAGCCTTAATGAAATAAAGAGCTATGATGTAAAAACGGCATTCCCATCTCACAGAACAAGCAGCAAGGATTTTTACGTGCGCATTGATGAAATACTGCTTCATCATAACCAAAGGCTTGACGAATGTCTTAACATAGTAAAAAATAATCCTGGCCTGCACGCTTACGATATAGCCGGCTTTATGAAATGGTCTATGCGCGGCAGAAACTGGCAGGAATTCCCTATGCACCAAAAATGGTTTGCTGTAGGCGAGTGTATTGCTCATTTGGATTATCTGAGATGCGCCAACAAAATATACAGGCGTTTTGAAAACGGCATATACTGTTATTATGCCTTTTAAGCCGTAAAATATTAAAAAACATGCCCTGCAAAAAGGCATGTTTCAGGGTGTCGAAAAAGTCGACACCATGTCGTCAAAGGCTCATTTCATTCAAGCCTTTGACGAATGGTCAGAAGTATAAAACAGGAGTCCCATCGGCTCAAAAGCCTTGAAACTCCTGCTTTTCCTCGGCGGAAATGAATTCCGCCTGCGGATTCCAGTTGGGAAACTCTTCGTTTCCCAAACCCTTCCGCATGCTTGAAAAAATAAAAAATATAGTTCTTTCACAGTCTGAAACATGCCCTGCAAAAAGGCATGTTTTTGTTTTTTATATTTTCAATAATAAAACAGCGTGAAACCGTTTGCTTTAAGCATATAGTTCCACGCTGCTGCTTTTACTGTAAAAAACAATCAAATATATTTAGTCTTCTTCTTCATTAGGGTCGCAGCTTTCATCAACTTTAACATCAGCCTCGTAAATACGCCTTGAGTTTGCTTTTGTAACAGTTACTGTAAGCTGTTTATAAACAAAACTGTCTCCAGCTTTAGGAAAACGGTTCATTTCTTCTGTTATCCAGCCGCCTACCGTACTGCTTTCAAACTCGTTTTTCATATCAAACAAGTCAAAAAAGTCATCAAGGTCGGCACTTCCCATAACACGGTATTCATTTTCACCGGTTTTGATGAAGTCTTCAACAACTTCGTCATGCTCGTCCCAAATCTCACCTACAAGTTCTTCTAATATATCTTCAAGTGTTACTATTCCCACCGTACCGCCGTATTCATCAGTAATTACGGCTATATGTGTTTTATTGGCCTGCAAATGCTGAAGAAGCTCTGAAATTTTCATATTAGGTATTACATAAAGGGGCTTGCTCATTATATCTTTTATATTTCCTTTAAATTTATTGGAATTATAAAAGTCTTTCTGGTTAATAACGCCTATTATGTTATCTATTGTATCTCTGTAAACAGGAAGCCTTGTAAAATTGCTTTCACAGAAAACTCTGTCTATTTCTTCCCTGCTGTCGTTTTCATCAACAGCCACTACATCAACCCTCGGCGTATGCACATCAGAAACCTGTATATCATTAAACTCGATAGCGTTTCTTATAAGTTCGCCTTCCTCATCGTTTATGCCGCCGTCATCCTGCGCTTCTTCAACCATTGTAAGAAGTTCTTCTTCTGTAAGGCCTCTGTTTTCATCATTTTTAAACACTTTGGAAATAAGGTTCTTCCAAGATGAGAAAACAAAGTTAATCGGCGAAAGAATAATGCAAAACACCTTTACAAAAGGCACAACTGCCATAGCAAATTTTTCAGGAAAATCTTTAGCTATACTTTTAGGCGTAATTTCACCGAATATAAGCACAACTATAGTCGTTACAACTGTTGAAATAGTCGCGCCGTTTTTAGGAAAATACACCAAAAACAATACAGTAGCCACAGATGAGGCTGTAATATTAACAATATTATTTCCGATTAATATAGTTGAAATAAGCTTGTCGTACTTTTCGTTTAATTCAAGCACAGCTGCGGCTTTTTTATTGCCGTTATTGGCCATGTTTTTCATTCGTATTTTATTAATAGATGAAAAAGCCGTTTCAGTAGCTGAAAAAAACGCTGAAAACATAATAAGAATAACAAGAAAAATAATTTGGCCTAAATTGTCTCCGTCCATTTGGACATAATTCCCCCTAAACAAAAATAAATAAATTTAATACAACAACGCCGAATTTTAATTTATCGGCAACAATGGTTTTATACTTACGGTAAATAACATCCCGTTAAAAATTACAGTAATACCATTATTGTTTTACATCATAACAAACATACAATAATATGTCAACAAGGCTTTTAATCCCAAAACCGCCGCTTAAACACAAAACCCTTTAAAATGCGCAGTTTTAAACCATGCTATGGTATTTTATAATCATAATCTAATTTTACCCATAAGCTATATAAGTATTTAATAAAATACTTGTATTTAGTTGAAAATTTTTATATGAATTGCTATAATAAATCGAAATTTATACTACCTGCCGGTAATAAGGAGGCACAAAACCATGCTTATGGCTTTAGATGTTAGCAATACAAATATTGAAATAGGTATTCTTGACGGTTACGACATAAAAGCCAGATTTAAAATGTCTACAAACACCACCCAAACATCAGATGAAATAGGCAACATGATTTTTAAATTCTGCACATTTGAAAATATAAATATATCAAAGCTTGAAAATATAATAATATCTTCTGTAGTTCCAAACATTATGTATTCTCTTACCCACGGCCTTAAAAAATACTTCTGCATTGAGCCTATGGTAATTAATTCCAAAATCAAAACCTGTATAACCCTTGATATGGAGTATCCTTCACAGCTTGGCAATAACCGCCTTGTAAACCTTGCAGCGGCATACCATTTTTACGGTGGCCCGGCTATAGTTATAGACTACTCTACAGCCACCACATTTGACGTACTTGATAAAAACGGATATTTTGTAACAGGCATTACTGCCCCTGGTATTGATATATGTGCTTCTGCACTTTACAAAAAAACGGCTCAGCTGCCTAAAATAGAGCTTAAAAAACCAGAGAGCATTTACTGCCGCAATATGGTTGAGTGCATACAGGCCGGCATATACTACGGCCATGTAGGCGAAACAAGGTATATAGTAAACCGCATAAAAAAAGAGCTTGGATATGATGACGTTAAAATTATAGCAACCGGCGGCTTTGCCAGAAGTATAGACTGCGCAAATCACTTTTTTACATATTACGACCCGTATCTTTCTTTCAAAGGCATGCGTCTTTTGTATGACATGAACAAAGACACAAAGGAGGGAAAATAATATGCTGCTTGTAGTTGATGTAGGAAACACAAATATGGTTTTGGGTCTTTATAAACAAGACAAGCTTATTAAAACATGGCGCATGAACACTCAAACCGCCCGCACATCAGATGAAATAGGTATTATAATAAATTCATTCTTTAAAGATGATAACATAGACCTTAAAGAGATAACAGGCGCCATTATAGCCTCTGTTGTGCCTAACATTATGTATTCACTTACCCACAGCATTAAAAAATACATAGGCGTTGAGCCTATGGTGGTTTCAGCCGACATGGATTTGGGCATTACAATAGTGCGTGACAACCCTCGCGAGTGCGGTGTAGACAGGATAGTAGATATAGTAGCCGCAAAGGAGCTTTACGGTACACCTGCCATTGTTATTGATTACGGCACAGCCAATACATTTGATGTTATAAACGAGAAAAACGAATTTATAACAGGCTTTATAACAGCCGGAGTTAAAATATGCGCCGATGAGCTTTACAACCGTTCTGCACAGCTGCCGAAAGTAGAGCTTGTTACACCAAAAAGCATAATAGCCAAAGATACCGTTTCAAGCCTTCAGATAGGCATTGTAGCCGGCAGAATAGGCGAAACAATAGGAATTATAGAAGCATTAAAAGAAAACCTCAATATTCCTCATGCCAAGGTAGTTGCAACAGGCGGACTTGCCAATGTAATAGACCCAAACCGCGAAATATTTGATGTTTACGACCCTGTTTTAACACTTACAGGCATTAAACTGCTTTACGACAGGAACAAAAAATAATTAGTATGCGCAGTGTTCTGCAAAAACAGAATACCTGCGTTTTTTTATTTAATTAAAAAGCGGCGTCTTAAAAGACGCCGCATATTTTTTATTTTTTGTTTTAATTACATCATTCCGCCCATTCCTGCGCCGCCTGCTGGCATAGCCGGAGCGTTTTTGTCTGGGAATTCAGCCACAACAGCCTCTGTTGTAAGGAATGTAGAAGCCACTGATGTAGCGTTCTGTAAAGCGCTTCTTGTAACCTTTGCAGGGTCTACAATACCGCTTTCAACCATCTCAACATATTCCTCTGTAAGAGCGTTAAAACCGATGTTTCCAGCTTTTTCTTTTACATTGTTAACAATTACGGAGCCTTCAAGACCGGCATTTGCTGCAATCTGTTTCATAGGAGCTTCAAGAGATTTAAGAACAATCTGAGCACCTGTCTTTTCATCACCTGAAAGTGTTTCAACTAGTTTTTCAACTACAGGCATAGCATGGATATATGTTGTGCCGCCACCTGCTACAATACCTTCTTCTACAGCTGCTCTTGTAGCTGCAAGGGCGTCTTCCATACGAAGTTTCTTTTCTTTCATTTCTGTTTCTGTAGCAGCACCTACTTTAATAACAGCTACGCCGCCTGCAAGTTTAGCAAGTCTTTCCTGAAGTTTTTCTCTGTCAAAGTCAGATGTTGTTTCTTCAATAGCTGTCTTAATCTGAGCAACTCTTCCGTCGATAGCTGCTTTGTCGCCAGCACCGTCTGTAATAATTGTGAGTTCTTTTTCTACTCTAACTGTTCTTGCACGGCCAAGCATATCAAGTGTAGCGTCTTTAAGCTCAACACCAAGCTCGCTTGAAATTACCTGTCCGCCTGTAAGAATAGCTATATCCTCAAGCATAGCTTTTCTTCTGTCGCCGTAGCCAGGAGCTTTAACAGCAACACATGTGAAAGCACCTCTTAACTTGTTAAGTACAAGGGTAGCAAGAGCCTCGCCTTCGATGTCTTCAGCTATAATAAGGAGTTTAGCGCCTGTGTTTACAATCTGCTCAAGTATAGGGAGTATTTCCTGAATGTTGGAAATCTTCTTATCTGTAATAAGGATATATGGGTCTTCAAGAACAGCAACCATTTTTTCCATATCTGTTGACATGTAGCTTGAAAGATAACCTTTGTCAAACTGCATACCTTCAACAAGCTCAAGCTCTGTGTTCATTGTTTTAGCTTCTTCAACAGT